>DKVF01000083.1:7425-43115 GCA_002491065.1 Peptococcaceae bacterium UBA7185 | reverse complement strand
TATCACACCTTTCGATGTGACACCCCAACATTTATTGTAGAACCTAAAAACGGCATAGCCAAAGACTATGTCGTTCCTTTATTTGTACAATCGTTATAAAACCTTGGCTAGGAAATTTTTTGTGCGCTCCTGCTGCGGATTGCCGAACAATTCCTGCGGCGTACCCTGCTCTAAAACATTCCCACCGTCAATGAACAGTACTCTATCCGCTACTTCCCGGGCAAAGCCCATCTCATGGGTTACAATCACCATGGTCATGCCCTCCTTCGCCAAGTCCCGGATTACATTCAGCACCTCACCGACCATTTCTGGGTCCAAAGCTGACGTCGGTTCATCAAAGAGCATGATATCCGGATTCATCGCCAACGCACGGGCAATGGCAACACGCTGTTGTTGCCCGCCCGACAAATTGTCCGGATAAACCTTGGCCTTTTCCACCAAACCAACCTTGCGCAGAAGCTCCATCGCCTGTGCTTCTGCTTTTGCCTTATCCATGCCCTTCACCTTCATGGGAGCCAGCGTGATGTTGTCCAAAACTGTCATATGAGGAAACAGATTAAACCGCTGAAATACCATACCCATATTTTCGCGGATCTTATTTACGTCATTTTTCTTGTCAGTGATTTCCACACCGTCCACCATAATGACACCGGAGGTCGGCTCCTCCAGCAAATTCAGGCAACGCAAAAAGGTGCTTTTTCCCGAACCGGAAGGCCCTATCACACAAACGACCTCCTGATCCTGAATGGTTTCGCTAATCCCCTTCAGCACTTCCAGCTTGCCAAAGCTTTTATATAGATTTTTTACTTCGATCATGGCTGTCTCTCCTTAATTACTGCTCATATTCCACTTTACTTCCACGTAATGAACCACTCGAGAAATAGTAAAGGTCAAAATCAAATATACACAGGCTACGCCGATATATGCTGGAAAGGGCGCATAGGATGTGCTGGTATAGATTTGTCCTACTTTCATAATTTCCGTTACGCCGATGACAGCCAACAGAGAAGTATCCTTCAGGAGCACAATAAATTCATTGCAAAGCGGTGGGATTACCCGTTTTACCGCCTGCGGCAAAATAATATACTGCATTGCTTTTTTGTGGTTCATCCCCAAAGAGCGAGCTGCCTCCATCTGTCCTTTGTCGATGGACTGAATTCCCGAACGAAAAATTTCCGCAATATAGGCTCCACTGTTCAAACTGCACACCACAATGGCAGTGGTCATCACATTAAAATGGAATCCGCTTACCCCATCCATAGAATTAATTAATCCAGGCACACCGAAATGAAACAGAAGAATTTGTACATATAGCGGCGTCCCCCGTAAACACTCAATATAAATATTAGAAATAATCCGCAAAGGCCAGATTTTACTCAGCTTGCTCAACGCCATCACCATACCGATTACCATACCAATACAAACTGCAATAGCGGTAATTTTAATTGTAATCGTAGCGCCCCCCCAAAGACGCGGCATGACGGTCCAAAAATGATATCCAAAATTATTCATTTACTCTCCGTGCACTCCCTTTATCATACAAAATTCTTTATTATTATACCTCATCTGACCATCATATGGCAACAAATTCCTCGTTAAAAACAAAAAATTGAAATAAAAAAATCAAGGCTGCTGCATAAAGATTACTTCATTATGCAATCGCCTTGATTTTATTCTATAAAATTATTTTGTCTGAAATAATTATTCAGCTGCACCGAAATATTTGTCAAGCAGCGCGTCATAGGTGCCGTCTGCTTTCACATTTGCTAGGCCGGCATCCAGTTTTTCCAAGAGTTCGGTATTACCCTTTGCCACTGCAATGGCAAACTGTTCTGGTTCTTCTGCAACAATGTCCGCAGCAATTTTCACTTCATCGGGATGAGCTGCCACATATTTGTTGTTTACAGGAATGTCCATAATTACAGCATCCACTTCTCCGTTGGCCAAGGCCATCATGCAGACATTGATATTTGCCAGCAGTTTTACGTCAGCTACCACACCGGCATCTTTCAATTCCATCGCTTTATCGGCGCCAGTAGTACCCTGCTGTGCTGTAACAACTTTACCAGCCAGGTCTTCTTCGCTGGCAATGGAATCATCGTCAGCTGCTACTGCAATATTCAATCCTGCATCATAGTAGGTTTCGGTAAAATCAACCTGTTCTGCACGGTCTGGCTTTACACTCATACCGGCAATGGCAGCATCGATAGAGCCATTTTGCAGAGCCATTATCAAACCGTCAAACTCCAAGTTTTCCACTTCTACGGTCATACCCTGATCGGCAGCAATGGCATTAATCAAATCAATGTCAAAGCCTTCGATGGTGGTGCCGTCTTCCTCATTTACATACTCAAAAGGAGCAAACTCGGCGTTGGTACCTACCTTTAATACGGTACTCTCCTGATTTTCTGCGCCTGCATTCGCATCCTTGTTTGCATCTGCATTGTCATTTCCGCCGCAGCCTGCAAACAAAATCATGCTGGCTGCCAATGCACCGGCAACCACTACTTTACTGAATCTTTTCATTTTGGAATAATCCCCTTTCCTATTTGCCTAACTTTTTATTGTGATATGCCTTTTTATGAAAATAGACTGTGTCTTTCATAAAAAGATATCAATAAAATAATACAGACTTTTCCCAATCTTTGCAATACATTTCTGATGATTTTGTCACTTTTTTCTTTTTTCATTTTCCAAAGTTATCAACAGAACATACTATCCCACCTGTGGATAATGTGGATAAGTATCGCAAAGCCTTATACCTGCGCCATCTTATTTCCCCAGTTCATGTTGATAACTTGATGTCCCTGTGCATATCTCAAAAATTGTATTTCAAAAGCGTCCCTGCCCGCTGGCTAATGTAAAACCCAACACGCTTTTTGCACCATATCGATAAAGCGTCTGCGCACAGTGCAATAATGTAGCTCCGCTGGTAAACACATCATCCACCACGATAATATGTTTTCCCTGTACATCAGCCTTTGGCGCCAGGCGAAAAGCCCCCATCAAATTCTGTAGCCGCTGCTCCCGGCTAAGACCGATTTGATGCGGTGTATCCCGCACTCGCTGCAAAGCGTTTTGCCAGGATAAGCCCCGTTGTCCTGCCAGTACTTCCGCCAATAATGCACTTTGATTATAGCCACGCTCCCGTAGCCGATTTTTGTGTAGCGGCACAGGAATCAGCAAATCATAGCCCTGCGGCAAATATGCCGCAGCCTCCATTGCTAAGGCGGAAGCCAGCCAAGGCATATTACGGAATTTGAAATCTACAATCGCCTGTTGCCAGCCGTCCTGATAAGGCCAAACCGACACATTTCCTACAAGATACTGAGGCCAGCTGCGACAGTTGGCACAGCCGTCTGAAGTAATCCCGAAACTGTGACAGCGCTGACACTGCCCGTACAAACTGCGCTTGCGTAAAGCCTCTGCGCGGCAGTCATCGCATACCTGCAGACGTTCCTGCCGCGTCATACAGATTGGACACACCGCTGGCAGGGGAAAACACAGTTCATATACTTTTTGCAACCACTTCACAACATTCCCCCTCCCATCTCGTTTTTTAATAAAATTTTTCTTGCAAAATGCAAACAAATGTTTTATTATAGAACCAAACATATATTCTTTTTACATTTTCTTTTTCGGGAGTATCTTTTATGAATCTAATGGACAAATTAACAATCCTGGCCGACGCTGCAAAATATGACGTGTCCTGTTCCTCCTCCGGCTCTACGCGCCAGGGAGCCAAGGGCACACTAGGCTCAGCAGCAAAAGCCGGTATCTGTCATTCTTTCAGCGCTGATGGACGCTGCATCTCATTGCTTAAAATTCTTATGACCAATAACTGTATCTATGACTGCGCCTATTGTTTAAATCGCCGCTCCAACGATAAGCCCCGCGCCATGTTTACAGTAGAAGAAATTGTCAATCTGACGATGGATTTTTATCGCCGCAACTATATTGAAGGATTATTTTTGAGCTCTGCCATAGTCAGTTCTCCCAATTACACCATGGAACTTCTGGTACAGATCGTTGAAAACCTGCGCTATCAGAAACAATTTCACGGTTATATTCATCTCAAAGGCATTCCCGGCGCTGATCCCCGGCTGATTCAACGGGCCGGACAAGTAGCTGACCGGCTCAGCATCAATATGGAACTGCCTTCCGAAAAATCGCTAACTTTTTTAGCGCCAGAAAAACAAAAACAGCATATTTTGTTGCCCATGCAGCAAATTCATCAGGAAATCGTTCAGCATCGTGAAACACGCGCTCTGGCGCGCAAAACACCGACATTTGTTCCTGCAGGGCAGACCACACAAATGATTGTGGGAGCATCTGCTGACAATGATTTGCAAATCTTACGGCTCTCCGCTGCGCTGTACCAAAAATTTTCTATGAAGCGCGTCTATTTTTCTGCCTATGTGCCAGTCAATCAGGATTCCCGCTTGCCGCAAATCGCCCAACCTCCCATGCTGCGGGAAAACAGACTGTATCAGGCCGATTGGCTGATGCGCTTTTACGGCTTTCAGGCACAGGAGCTATTGGATGAAAGCAATCCCAACTTTGACCCGGACTTTGATCCCAAAGTGATATGGGCCATTCGCCATCCTGAACAATTTCCCATGGAAATCAATGCTGCGCCCTATAAACAATTGCTGCGAGTGCCGGGGTTAGGCGTGCGCTGTGTACAGCGTATTGTCAGCGCTCGGAAAACGGCGCGTCTGGATTTTGATGATTTGCTGCGCATGCATGTGTCCTTAAAGCGGGCTCAATATTTCATCACCTGCAAAGGCAAATACTATCGAGTGAAGGACCCGCAGCCAGATCTGATCTTGCGGGCATTGAAACCCAAAGTCCGTTCTCCCTATCAACAGCTCAGTTTTTTCGAGGAACCTGCCGTGCAAACACCGCAGGTGGAGGTGCTGCCGGACCAGGCATTTTTTCCCAAAGCGTCTGCAAACACTGCAACCGATTTGCTTCCGGTTTTCTGAGCCGGGCCTGTTTTTTAGTCATTCCATTATTTTTGCAATTGTTTCACGTGAAACAATTTTGCAGAAAGGAGCAAACCTATGCGCACATATTTATATGACGGCAGTTTTGACGGACTGCTCACCGCTTATTTTTATGCCTACAAAGATAAAGATATCTATGACATTTGCCGCCAGACACATTATCAGCCTGACTTGCTCAGCAAGCCGCACGACATTTCCACTGAGGAGGATAAGGCACAGCGCATTGTCACATCTGTACAGCAAACCCTGTCGTCACAAACCATGCGCAATTTGTACCTGCTCTATCTCAGCGAGCTACCCCGATGTGATTTTCTGGGGCTGCAATATCTTCGCTTATGTTACCAGCAGGGTGCCGCTGTCAATCTGGCCAAACATCATCCTATCATCCGTCAGGTGGATGATACCTGCCGCAAGGTGAAGCTTGAACTGGACCATATGAAAGGCTTTTTACGATTTCAAGAAATCGAGCCTCTGGTCTTTTATGCCTGCTTTGCTCCAGATCATAACCAGCTGCCTCTGCTGCAGCCCCATCTGGAACGGCGCTTTTCTGACCAAAAAATGATTGTCTTTGATGAAAAACGGCAATATGCCCTGGTCTATAACCTACACCACAGTATCATGATTCCTTTCACACAGGAGGACGCACAGCATCTGCTGCAAAATTGTCACGACAACTGTATCGAACTCTTTCGCCGCTATTTTCACACCATCACCATCTCCCAACGCAGCAATGC
This sequence comes from Peptococcaceae bacterium UBA7185, assembly GCA_002491065.1. GTDB lineage: Bacteria > Bacillota > Peptococcia > Peptococcales > Peptococcaceae > UBA7185. The sequence goes on along the minus strand of DKVF01000083.1, from coordinate 37,372 downwards.
CAAACTACAGGCAGGATATATGCCCCATCGCTACCGCAAATATATGCCGGAAACGCAGCCGGAAGACAAACAACCCCTCTGAGCCTGTCTTTCCGACAACTTGCTATACTTGGAATATTCTAGAAGATTTGTGGAAATCCTGCTGTTCTTTCGGCATTCCCATATTTTATAAGATCGGCGTGTCCTGCTCTCGTTCCTTTATTGACAAAGAATCTATTTCACTTTATAATTTTTAAATAAATACTTTTTGATTGTACTATTTCTCTGTTTCCTTTTTGTTTCGGGAATAGTCCTGTCATATATATTAACTATGCACCAAAAATTTCGATATAAGGAGTTCTGACCAATATGGAACAAACAAAAAAACGTATTTTGACTGGGGACCGCCCCACCGGTAAATTGCATATCGGCCATTATGTAGGCAGTTTACAAAACCGTGTAAAATTACAGGATGAATATGAAAGCTTCATTCTCATCGCCGATATTCAAGCTCTGACCACACATTTTGAACGGCCTCAATTAATACATGACAGCATTTATGAAGTGGCAATGGATAATCTCTCTGTGGGCTTGGACCCCAACAAGATCACTTTGGTTCAGCAATCTCATGTACCGGCTATTGCCGAATTAACACAATATTACTCCCTGCTGGTGAGCGTCAATACCTTGCGACACAATCCTACCATTAAGACAGAAGCGGCTCAATACGGCTATGATGACCTCACCTATGGTTTTTTAGGTTATCCGGTGAGCCAATCTGCCGATATCACTTTCTGCAATGCCGATCTGGTGCCAGTAGGAGAAGACCAACTGCCCCATATGGAGCTCACACGCAAATTAGTACGCCGTTTTAACGAAATGTATGCGCCAGTATTGAAAGAACCTCAACACATATTGAGCAGCTGTTCTCGCCTGATGGGACTGGACGGCAATGCTAAAATGGGGAAAAGCTTGGGCAACGCGATTTATCTGTCTGATTCTGCGGAAGAAGTGACGCGCAAAGTGAAAACTGCTGTGACTGACCCCGCCCGCATCAAAGCCAGCGATCCAGGCCATCCAGAAGTATGTGTGGTGAATAAATATCATCAGACCTTCACCGCCAATGAATACGACGATATCTGTGATATGTGCCGCAAAGGTGCAATCGGCTGCGTGGCTTGTAAGAAAAAGCTGGCGGAGAGTCTGAACAATTTACTGGACCCATTCCGTGAAAGACGGGCTTATTACGAAGCCCATCGCGATGAAGTGCGGGATATCATCAACACTGGTACCGCCAAAGCCTGCGAAATCGGCAATGAAACTGTACGCAAAGTAAAAGATGCCATGTTCCTGACTGTATAAAAAGTTCCGCAAAAAATATGCAACTGAAAAACCGCTCAGCAAATGATTGATAGATTTCTCATTCGCTGAGTGGCTTCTTTTTGTACTTAAAATTATTGGAAACTCACCGCAAATTCATATTTTATAACTCACCAATTTATCTATTTGCGTTTCCACGTGGTACCCTGTTTGGTATCTTCTAAAATCACGCCAATTTCGTTTAACTGATTACGGATCTGATCTGCCATCGCGTAATTTTTCTCCTGACGCGCCTGTTTGCGCAAATCAATTAGTAATTGCATCAAAGCTTCTGTCAAGCCATCATTTTCATCCTCTTTGGCTGCAAAATCCAAACCCATAATGCTCAGCAGTGTCGTATATACCTCTGACACTTTCTGCATTGCCTGCCGATCCAGTGTGGTTTCTTTCAGATAGGTATTGATTTCCCGTGCCATATCAAACAGTGCAGCGCTGGCCAACGCTGTGTTGAAATCATCGTTCATCGCGTCTTGGAAAGCTTCCTCCAGAGCTTTTATCTTTTGCAGCAGCTCTGCACCGGCAGCGGTATTTTCTGTCTTCGCCATCTGCAGACCACTATGAAGTCCATTGTAGCAGTTTTTCAGCCGTTCCAGCCCTTTCTGCGCTACCTGCAGCTTTTCATCATCAAAATCCAAAGGACTGCGATATTGTACCGACAGCAAATAGAAACGCACTGTTTCTGCATCGAATTTGTCCAGAATATCGCGCAGCAGGAAAAAGTTCCCCAGCGATTTGGACATTTTCTCCGAATTAATGGTAATGAATCCATTATGCAGCCAGTAATTGGCCATCGGCTTGCCGGTGACGCATTCGGTTTGGGCAATCTCGTTTTCATGGTGCGGGAAAATCAAATCCTGCCCACCACCGTGAATGTCAAATTGCTCGCCCAGATATTTGCAGCTCATAGCAGAGCATTCAATATGCCAACCGGGACGCCCTTTTCCCCATGGACTGTCCCAAGCAGGTTCACCGGGCTTCGCGCTTTTCCACAACGCAAAATCCATAGGATCTTGTTTGCGGGTATCTACGTCTACACGGGCTCCTGCCTGCATATCGTCCAGATTGCGCCCGGACAGCTTGCCATATTCTGCATATTTGCGCACAGAAAAATACACATCGCCATCCAGCTCATAGCCGTAGCCAACATTGATAATGCGCTGCACAAAATCAATGATATCCTGCATATGCTCGCTTACCTTAGGATATTTTGTGGCCGGCAGCACATTTAACGCATTCACATCTTTGAAAAACTCATCAATATAACGAGCTGCCAGCTTGATGGGATCATCTTTTTCTTCATTGGCGCGCTTGATAATTTTATCATCCACATCGGTGAAATTTTGAATATAGGTCACTTCATAGCCACAGTAAGTTAAATAGCGGCGAATCGTATCGAACACCACAATAGGACGGGCATTGCCCAAATGAATGTAGTTATAGGTGGTGGGACCGCATACATACATCTTTACTTTACCCGGTTCCAGCGTTTTCAGTTCCATCTTGCAATTGTTCAAAGTGTTATGCACCATAATCGGTTTATTCATTTTTGGTATCCTCCCAATGCTTCACTTTTGCTTCCAATTCCTTAATTTTATTTTGCATACATTCCAGTGCATCCTCTACCGGGTCGGGCAGCTTATCATGCGCCAAGTCAGCCTGATGCTTTTTCTTCAATTCGGCATCGTGCTGTAAACTCTGTCCGTCTTTGGCTACGACTCTACCGGGAATGCCTACCACCGTACAGTTATCTGGCACCGGTTTCAGAACCACAGAACCAGCACCAATTTTTACATTGTTGCCTACGCGAAAAGAGCCCAAAACCTTTGCTCCGGCGCCAACCACGACATCATTGCCCAAAGTAGGGTGACGTTTCCCGCTTTCCTTTCCAGTACCGCCTAAGGTTACACCTTGATATAACGTGACATCATCGCCGATCTCCGCAGTTTCCCCGATGACGATACCTGCGCCATGGTCAATAAACAGCCGTCTCCCCAGCTGCGCACCAGGATGAATCTCCACCTGTGTGAAAAAACGGGCTACCTGGGAAATAAAGCGCGCCAATACAAAGTGCTTCTTTTGATACAACTTATGGGTGATTCCCCGCTGTATCCAAATTGCATGCAAACCGGGATAGTTCAGCAGCACTTCAATCTTTGTTTTTGCTGCTGGATCTCGCTCAAATACTACCTGAATGTCCTCCTGCATTTGCTCAAACATAGCAAACCTCCTCATTTATCATATTACCGCCTCTGTCTTTTTATCCCTTAAAAAAACGGTCATACATCTCCTCTGTTAGAGACGCATGACCGTGATTCCACTCTAGTTTAGTCCTCCGTGTAATACCACGGGAACACTCTATAGCCGATAACGAGACCAAACGGACCAGTCTACCACTGCGACGCAGCTTCGATCTGCCAACTCCCGGGCGCACTTCTCTCTGTATTTCATCAGGTTTGCTTCCAGCCAATGACAAACCCTCTCTGGCACTTCCTACAGAAATACTCTGCCCATTCTCTGTCGTTGCATATTAATTTTTTGCAAGGCTTAGTTGTATTTTATGTAATCCTAGTGCAGTTTGTCAAGTACAATTTGCTTTTGGAGTGCATAATCTACAAAAAATCCTCATAATTCCTTGATGGTGCTTTCATCCTAAAAGTTTTCCAAAACTTCCTTCGATTTTCTCTTGCAACGCTCACATAAATTTTTCATTCTGACTGCGCCGTTCTAAAAGCGCCACATTGCGCCAACGCTGCAAGACTGTATCGTACCCCAGCTTCTGCCGCACACCCAACTCTACATAGCCACATTTTTGAAACAACGCCAAGCTGGGTAAATTATCATCAAAAATTAACGCCTCCAACGTCCAAATTCCATTGCGCTCACTTTCCTTCGCCAAAGCCTCCAATAATAACTGTCCCACGCCTTGATGTTGATAGTCCTCATGTACATAGATGCTGACTTCCGCCACACCAGAGTACACAGCTCTGGCAAAGCTGGGCGCAATCACCGCCCAACCGATTACCACACCATTTTTATTCTGTGCTACCAAACGACTGTGTTTGTGATGCTCTTCATCCCACTGGGCATAAGCAGGTACTTCCAAAGAAAACGTCGCTCTATGTCCAACAATCCCCTGTTCATAAATAGCAGCTACAGCGGGCCAGTCCTTTTCCTGCATCGCGCGAATAGAAATGTCGTTCATTCTCCCTGCCTCTTTTCCTGCTGCAACGCTTTTATCGTACAGACCGCATAAGCTGAAATACCCAAGCCTTCCCCTGTAAAGCCCAATTTTTCCGTAGTGGTAGCCTTTACATTGATTTTTTCCTGCCCAACCTGCAATACCTCAGCGATATTGACTTTCATCTGCGGAATAAAGCCTGCCAGCTTAGGCCGCTGTGCCACCACTGTCACATCTACATTGTTTACCTCATAGTTTGCTTGTTTCAACAATTCCGTCACACGCTGCAACAAAAGCATACTGCTGATTCCTGCATATTGAGCATCATTATCCGGAAAGTGCCTACCGATATCCCCCATTCCCGCAGCGCCCAGCATGGCATCCATCAATGCATGCACCAGCACATCTGCGTCGGAATGCCCTAAAAGGCCCTTTTCATAGGGAATCTCTACACCGCCCAAAATCAATTTGCGTTCCTCCACCAAACGATGTACATCGTATCCAAAACCTACCCTTATCTCGTCCATGACATGTTTCCTCACTTTTTCTGTTTTCTCACGCGTTGATAAAAAATTCCCGCCGTTTCCAAATCCTCCGGTGTCGTCAGTTTGATATTTTCATAATATGCTTCTTCCACTTTCACAGGCAAGCCGTATTGTTCTGCTACCGAGGCATCATCCGTGGCGGCAAAGCCATCGGCCTGCGCCCTTTGGTAGCACTCCAGAATAGCCGCTCTGTAAAAGCACTGCGGCGTCTGCACCTGCCAAAGCTGGCTGCGCGCCGGCGTTTCCTGCACCATCCCCTGCGCGTCTACCCGCTTTATCGTGTCCTTTACCGGCACACCGGCAATAACCCCGCATTGAGGCGTCATCTGAGCCAGCAGTTTTTCAATGAGCGCTTCCGTCACAAAAGGACGGGCGCCATCATGAATCAGTACCCTTTCATACGCCGCAGGAAGATACTCCAACCCACACAGCACCGAATCCTGCCGCTCTTTGCCGCCAATTGTGTATCCGATAATTTTATCGTACTTGCTCTGCGGTATCAGTTGTGCCACCCATGCCGCTTCGGTGTCCTTTGTGACAAGCAGAATACCGTCTATCAGCGCGCTTTCCTGAAAAGCCTGCACTGTATGCTCCAGCACTGTTTTACCCTGCAATGTAAGGAATACTTTATTTTTTCCTGCCTGCATGCGTTTCCCCGAACCTGCCGCCAAGATAATTGCCGCTGTCTTCATGTTTCGTTCCCTCCTATATGCAGAAAAAGAGTCGCTGCAGCGGCCAAAGGCGTTCTGTCCCCGCCTGAGCTCTTTTCTGCAGCAACTCCCTCTCCATTGTGCTGTCTGATCTTTTATTTTTCCAGTGGTTTTCCGAAGATCATACGGCCTGCATTGGTTTGAATCACGCTGGTCACTTCCACTTCAATGGTTTTCCCAATGTATCGGCGACCATTTTCCACTACAATCATAGTGCCGTCATCCAAATAAGCTACGCCCTGGTTATGTTCTTTCCCGTCCTTCATGACGGTCACGATCATTTTTTCTCCAGGCAATACAACAGGTTTGATGGCGTTAGCCAGCTCATTTATATTTAACACCACAACACCTTGTAAAGTCGCCACTTTATTCAGATTATAATCATTGGTTACCACGCAGCCATACAATTCCTGGGCCAGCCGTACCAACTTATCATCCACTTCGGCAATATCATCGTAATCTCGATTGGAGATCTCAACTTCAATATCCAACTCGCTGCGAATGATATTCAGCATGTCCAGACCCCGACGCCCCTTTGCCCGTTTCAGCGCATCGGATGAATCAGCAATGTGCCGCAGTTCTTCCAGTACAAAGTTAGGAATTACGATAGGGCCTTCCACAAACCCTGTTTTGCAAATATCTGCAATTCTTCCATCAATAATAACGCTTGTATCCAGAACCTTCGGCATATTGCAATACCCTGCTGCCCTCGTCTTGCCTTTGACTCGAAACCGGTTACCATCTTTCCCCAGCCCCCCAAAAAAGGCTACCAAGTCTTCCCGTTTGCGCACCCCCAAGCTTACGCCTAAGTAGCCAAACACCAGACACATCACCAACGGCATATATGGACCGATGATGGGTAAAAAGGACAGGGCATAGCCAATAAAAAATGCTACTATGAGTCCGATAATTAAACCAATTGCGCCACTCAGTAAATCCTGAGTAGACATTTTCTGTAGTTTTCCTTCCATCCACTTTGTAATCGTGATCATGCGATCCAGCAACGGCGTTGCAATAAGCCAGAAAATGACTGCTGCTACAACAGCCAGCACAACCTCCAACGCTAAAATGCTCCGCGCAGACCAACCAAACTGCATCCTAAAGGGCACAGCCAATAACGGCGCTGTATAGACTACAATCGCCATCCCTATCAAAGCGAAAAAGATTTGTACAATTCGTTTTAACACATTATATTTCATTTTTTCGCCTCCTTTCTTATTTTTATTCTACAAAACAAACTTTAAGAAATCCTAACAAAATAATAGAAATTTTGTTAAATCCAATGGAATTCAGAATAAATTTGATCCCGCATTCTTTTCAGTCCGTCTTTAATTGTTTTCGCCCTTGCTTCGCCAATTCCTTCCACTTCGTCTAAATCTTCTACGGAAGCCTGCTGAATTTTTGCAAAGGAGCCAAAATATTTTACCATATTTTGAATTACACCAAAAGGCAATCGAGGAATGCGGCTCAACAAACGATATCCCCTTGTTACCAAAATTGTATCTTGATTTTTGCCGATTTCATAACCCATTTCCCGGGCAAAGATTTCCAAGTGCAGCAAATCCTCCGAGCGCAGATTACGCAGACGTTGTAAGATGTCGTTAACACTCTTCTGTCCACCCCAGTTTTCATAATCCATAATCGTACGTTCTTCATCCCGTGCTACATTGGAAATCAGTTCCTCTACCTGCATTTGAATTAAGCGTCCCTCGGTTCCCAGCTCACTGATATACTTGCTCAACTCTTCTTCCACACGGGCAAACATTTCCGCCCGCTGTAAAACCTTAGCCACGTCGTTGATAGATACCATACCGTCATATTCCAACACACTGAGGCTGTTTAGCGCCTTATCCAAGACTGTTTTATACTTATCCAACGTCTGCACTGCCTGATTGGCCAATCCCACCAACACATTACTTTCTTTTACATAATACTTGATATCGCCTTTAAACAACGTAATTACGTTGCGACGCTGAGAAATACATACTACCAACACACCCAACTGCCGCGCTACCTTTTCCGAAGTGCGGTGTCGAATCCCAGTTTCTGAAGACGGCACGCTGGGATCAGGATTCAAATGCGCATTGGCGCGTAAAATCCGCGTAGCGTCTTTATTCAAAATAATCGCGCCGTCCATCTTGGCCAATTCATACAAACTAGCTGGAGAATAAGGGCAATCAATTACAAAACCGCCAGTTACCAAATCATTGATAGCAGGATCGTCTGTCAGTACAATCAGCCCACCAGTTTTTGCCCGCAACACATTGTCAAGCCCCTCACGCAAAGGTGTGCCAGGCGCAGTTTGTTTTAACAACGTAATCAGTTCATTCTTTTTTCCACCAACTCTTTCCATTTACGCACCTCCTAAAATTGTTTTTAACGCTTCCGCCACACTGCCAACGCCGCGCACTTCCAAGGGATACTGTTGTTCACGCTTTAAATTACCCTTAGGCACTATAGCAAGACGAAAACCCATTTTCTCTGCTTCAATTAATCGCTTCTCCAAGAAACTGATCGTCCGCACTTCTCCTGTCAATCCAACTTCTCCCAACACGACCACATCATCCAAGATGGGACGGTTTTGCATACTGGACACTAAAGCCACAATAACCCCTAAGTCTATGGCTGGTTCATCCACCTTCAGACCGCCTACCACATTGAGATAGATATCCTGATTGCCCAACGGCAAGCGCATCTTCTTTTCCAATACCGCCAGCAGCATCGCTGTGCGGTTAAAATCTACGCCATTAGTCATGCGGCGGGGCTGCCCATAGGGGCTTGAAGCCACCAAGGCCTGTAACTCTACCAGCACCGGCCTGCTGCCTTCCATACAAGGCACTACTACAGAACCTACTGCGCCTTGAGGCCGCTCTGACAGAAAAATCTCCGAAGGATTGTGCACTTCCCGCAAACCTCTCTCCTGCATCTCAAACACACCGATTTCATTCGTAGAGCCAAAACGATTTTTCAACGTACGAAGAATGCGAAAATGGTTGTGTCGTTCCCCTTCAAAAAAGAGCACTGCATCCACCATATGTTCCAAAACTCTCGGTCCTGCCACAGAACCGTCTTTTGTCACATGGCCCACCAAAACAATAGAAATATCCAACCCTTTCGCCCATTGCAGTACACGGCCAGTACACTCCCGCAGTTGACTCACACTGCCCGGTGCCGAAGAAATCTCCGGCAAATAGACAGTCTGAATGGAATCCAAAATAACAAACTTGGGCTGAAACTTTTTTACCTGTTTTTCTATTACAGATAAATTATTTTCTGTCAAAATGAACAAACGCTCATTTTCCACACCCAGACGCTGCGCCCGCATTTTCAACTGCTGCCGAGATTCCTCGCCGGAAACATAAAGAATGGGCGTATCCAGCTTTATGCGGCCTGCCACCTGCATGGTCAGCGTTGATTTTCCAATTCCCGGATCTCCTGCCAATAACATCAGCGCACCGGATACCATGCCGCCGCCCAACACCCGGTTCAATTCCTGAATGCCTGTATCAATACGCAGCAAATCATCATAAACAATCTCACTTATTCCAATGGGCTCACTGGCTGGCAACAAACGGACAGCCTCATTTTTCTGCTTCGAAACTGTTTCCTCCACAAAGGTATTCCATTGTCCGCAGCCAGGACACTTACCCAGCCATTTTGCGCTCTCATATCCGCACTCCTGACAGAAAAAAATGCTCTTTTCCTTTGCCATGCTCCGCTCCCCATTTCTTATTTTTTCCATTCTTTCTACTGTTATTATAACGAATTTCAGATAAAGAAACAAACTTTTTCCTGTAAGATTCTCCTATGTTCACATAAAATCTTTATATGCATGTCTTTTTCTTTACACTGTGAAATTCATAAGATATGTTGCTCTGTCATGCACCGTTAAATTGCCCACCGTACACTCAAAAATTTCCTCTTCTTTAACTAACCACCGTTCATCATTCATACATAACTTTCTACTTCCAATTGGAAGAACGCCTCGCCTATACAAAGAATTTGATTTTCATCGTCTGATAAAGATAGATACTACAGACAAACTATGATAAAATAAGCCTGACAACAAAAATCTACGGAGGTGTTGCCCATGGCAACTTCAACTATAAAAGCCTTGATTCCATGTGATATTCACAAAGTATGGGAAATTGTTACGATGGTTGATAATTATACGTGGCGCAGTGATCTGCGCAATACAGAAGTCGTAGATGAAAACCAATTCATTGAATACACCAAAAAGGGGTATCCGACTACTTTTACCATCACTGCTGTAGAACCATACAAGCGTTGGGAATTCGATATGGAAAACAGCAACATGAAAGGCCACTGGATTGGTATTTTCATTCCCAGAAATAATGAAACAGAAGTAAATTTTACAGAACATGTAACTGCTAAGAAGATCTTTATGAAACCTTTTGTGAAAATTTATCTTAAAAAGCAACAGGCACAGTTTGTCTCAGATTTGAAAAAAGCAGTGTTGTATTTTACGCAAGAATAAATACAACAATCTTTTATCTGAAAGAAGAACATCCAAGGTAAATATTCCATCAAGACAGTTTTACGAGTGGTGTCAAGGAGCAGATTGGGAAACAGTCGTTGACCTTGATACAGAAGCTTTATTGCAATGTGTAGAAGAAAAACGGCCCCTATTCCATAGGCCATTGAAAGAACTGAAAATCCCTATTCTCTTTATGGTGAGCAAACAAGATGAGATATGTTGAAGCGACCTCGAAAATGAATATCAGGAAATGGCATCCATACTTCTCAATGCCTTCCTGCATCTTTTCCCAAGTGGAGGGCATCCTGCTATTGTCTCCAACGCAAAGAAAGCTGCTAAGTTGATAAAAAATTTTATCAATGAACATTAACATGCCGCTCATATTCAAAAACAGCGCTACCAATATGGTAGCGCTGTGCTTTGGTATAAAGTTTTTACAAAGAATCCTTTAGAATAGTATATTGGCTAACGGTAATCCAACGATTAACGTGATAGCCAAGCCAATTATTAGATGTAAAGTACCTTGCATATATGCGGTTTTCGCATTCAGCCAAGGATGACCAAAAATCAGCCCTGCGTTCATGCTGGCAGCTGGTGTGATGAAAGCCATCATCAGCGCCATATTAATGGCCAAAAAGCATGCGTAAGGGTTGCCGCCCATTGTTGCACATAACGGGCATAATACGGGAATAAACACAATCCCCAAAATCAGATTATGCACAATCTGTGTGGTGATTCCTAAAATAATAGTACATGCAATAATGAAGATTGCGGGACTCATATTGGTCAAAATCGGTGTTAAGAAGCCCATCAAGGTTGTCATAATTCCACATTCTTCCGCTTGGAAAGCAGCCGCCAACGGTGTCGTAGCAACGATCAGCCAAATTACATCCCATGAAATTCCTTTTGCAGCAACCTTCCCAAAATCTACATAAGGTTTTCCTTCTGGAGTTCTTTTTGCCATTGCAATGGAAATTAAAATTCCCAAAGAACCCAAAATTCCAAATTTGGACAAAAACTGTGTAAATGCCCATGTTTTCGGCAGAAGCATCGGCAAAAGCATCATTACAATATAAGCCACCAGCATGGTAAGCCCAAAAGCCTGTTCGGAATTCATTTTATCGTTTCTGTGCTCTGTCCCCAGGTCATTAGTCAATTGGGCCAGTGCACTCACGTCAAGACGCAGAATAAATTTGGCTACCAGTAACAGAATTACGATATACAAGTTGACAATAACAAACTCCCAAACAAGGTATTGCAAATCAGGGAATACCAAATTTGTTCCTTTGGTAAAAATGCCCAGCATAATCAAAGAGCTTGTTTTAAAGGGGAACACAAACCCCGATATTACGAAAATTACCAGTGCAGAAGGAATCATAAAATTCACAAAGGCATTCCCTTTTTGATATCCTGCCGCTTCTGCCAAAGATACAATCAACCCCCAAATAATAAACACACCTACAAAACCGGTTCCCAAAAGATTTAAAACTTCCATTCCAAAAAAGAGCACTGCCATCAAGGCATATGGCCGACCAACAATAATCTTTCTGGATGTCAGCCAGTTAGCCAAATATTCGGTAATATGAGTTTGATCCGCAATTGCCGCAAACACAAAAGACATAATTAAAATCGGGATGTTCATATACCCAAAGCCATCGCAAAAGGCCTGCTGAATTCCAATATAATCTGTTAAGCCCAATGCTACCATGGCAAAAATGCTCGGCCAAACCAGACCTAAGGTTAGCCACCCATAAATTGTACCAATAAAAACGCCTAAAACTTTCATACCCATTTCTGTGATTGCACCAAATGGTGGAATGAAACCGATGCCAAATAAAATAACCAGATAAATTACGATATGAATATAATACATTTTATTTTTACTTGCTGCTGCACTTGACATATAGATGCCTCCATTTCTACTGCCATTCTTCAGTATTACGCGATAAATTACACTATAAGCTTTTATAAATCCTGTGTTTTACTTTTAACGGCAAATTCTGTATTTTTCTTAAAGACTATACTTTCTTATACAATACAACAATATCATGTATTTAGTGGATATATAGATAAATCTCTCTATATATCCACTTTTTCTTTACTTTTTTCTGTTCCTAAAAAGTATAAAATTTTAAACTAATTTTCTGACAAAGGGATAACCTCCTATCATATAAACGCTTATCCCTCTGCCAGCTATGCTTCAGAAAAAATTACATTTCTTCTTCAAGAATCTGATAAATCGGTGCCCCTTCGCATTCTGCAGGCATCCGCACGCCGCCTAAATGGGCGATTGTTGCTGCAACGTCTACCTGACGAATAACACGGTTGGTCAGGCAGCCTTTTTTCAAGCCTTTTCCGGCTGAAATAAAGATTGGCGATACAGAGGTGTCCTTACAGCCAAAATAAGTAGATAAGGAATCGCCATGTACACGGTTAAAACCTTCCTCCAGGAAGTAAATGATATCACCGCAGTCCGGACCGCTCATGCCGATGATGGCAGCTTCTTTGTTGCGCATTGCCATGGCGACAACACGTCTGTTTGTTTTTGGATCGCGATAACCATACAAATCGGAAATAATCTGACGTTCCAATTCGTATTTGTCTTCCGGCTCTACAATACCGGTTGCGTTGCGACCTTTCAAGTTAATCCAAATATGGTTGCCGCGAGTTGCGATTGCTTTTGTCTGTGTCCAGTCGATTTCCGGCAGGTCATTGCCTTCTTCATCTTTTTTCAGCACGGTGTAACCCAGTTCACACATCACACCAGCATTTACACCAAATGGGTCGCCCAATACAGGAGGCAGCTCTTCTGTCACTAACAAACCATGGTCGGAAACAATGAAGATCGTCCAGTCTTCATCCAGCAAGTGCAGGAAGTTCCCCAAATATTTATCGGTATCAATGTAGGCGTTTTCAATAAATTTCTCATAAGCCGCTACATTCAATCCTGGCTGGTAATCTCTTTCTTCTGCCCAGTTCCAGAATACATGAGCCATATTGTCTACGTTGTGAATATGAGAGAAGATGACTTCCATCCCTTTTTCTTCAATGGCATATTTCAGGCAATCAGCCTGCCACTGAGTATATGCTTCCCAACCCGGCTGCATGATTTCACGAACTACGGTTTCATGTCCGCCCAATGTAACCATAACCGGCTGTACATAATCCACATTTTCAATAATTTCTTTGTAAAAACTTTTTGGATGGAACAGCATATCGCCATTGTCAATGTCCATTCCGTTGCTGATCCACATTTCAACGCTGGTCCCATCTTCCGCCATATTAAATACACGTACAGAGCGATTTACCCGTGTTGTCCCATCTTTATACGGAACTGTATCAATTACATTTTTCACAAGTTCATTGTTTTTCACGATGGCCAGCGGCTGTTCATCCTGTTTTTTCTTATAAATTGCTACTGTGTCGTAAATTCCTTCTGCGTTAGGCTCCACCAGACAAACCCAACGTTTCATACCATTTGCCAGCATAATGCTGAATTCCTTGGCACCGAGTTTGGCATTTTTCCAGTTTTTTGCATCCTTCAGAGGTACTTTTGAAGATCTGTCTGAAATTGATGTGCCAAAGTCCCCTTCATCTAAGGTTCTCATGATACTGGTAACTTTTTTGCGATTCAACGCTTTATCTAGAGCTTCCAAAGCTTTACTGGAAGATGTATCAAGTACTGCTTCATCTCCCATATTTTCCAGGTCTGTGATAATGCAGCCTGCACCGTTATCATGTTTCTCCCCTTCTGCCATGACAGTATCCTGAATATTCACATCTGCATGAATATACAATTCCATATCTCTCAGGGAAGAACCCATACTTACGCTAGCTGGTTGTGTCCCATCTACTACATAAAGGTTTTCACTGTTAGAGCTTGGTGGCCAAGAACCACCTGGCCAATGCCATACCAATGTTTTTTTGCCTGCTTCTGCAAATACGTTCCACAGCTGTTCTGCTTTGCAGGTCAGAGAGTCAAAAGCATACACAATTTCATCCAGACTTTCCTTTGACTGATTCCAGAAACAGGTAATTCCATGGGTTTCCGGATAAGCTCCAGTTGCCAGAGTTGCCCACAGCGGAGGTGTGATAGTCGGCATAGCGCCTAACAAGATTAAATCTTCCCGGCAAGCACCTTTTTCTACATACTCTTTAATATGAGGTAGTTTACCCTGATCCATAAATTTCTTTGTCAGGCGTGGGTCCATGCCATCCACACCCAAAACCAAAATTTTATTGGTTTTTGCTTCTCTTGCCATTTCAATCGTCTCCTTTTCTTGTAATAAAAGTATTAACAAACTTTTCACCTCTATTATATCTATAAAATTTATTTCTGTATAACATAGAAACAAATCAAAATTATAGAAAACTGTTGAAAATTTTTGTATCTTCACACAGTTTTCTCACAAAAAAAGAGGATCTCGCACCTTACAGCATGAAATCCTCTTTTTACTCAACTATATAAAAACAATTTTTTAAAATCAGTGTGTTACATTTCTAAAGCAACTACGTTCCAATCATAACCAAACTCTAACAACGCATCTTTTTCTTCTGGCACATTTGTCGTTTCAAGCAAATGCAGCCCCTGCTGAAACTGCATTTTGTCTACCACAGGAGCTAGCCTCTTGATTTTCTTCCAATAGCACCAATAGGTTTCCCCGTAATAAGTTTCCAGTTGTTTTCTAAATTGTTTTCTTATCTCTTTTGGCTCTACACCGTAATCATACCAGTATGTTTTTTGAAAGATAGGCGTAACAGGAATCCTCTGCCGCTTTAGTTTCCGTTGCTCCATCAAAACCATAAATTCCTGTGCATTCACTTTATATTGTGGTTTTCCCTCCTGATCTAGATAACAAATCCCATAAAAGCTCCGTTTGAAGGGCTTTTCAATAAACACATCGTGCTCCAGCTGCTGCTGCACTTTTTTCTCCCACTGCTGAATCTCCTGCAGTGCCGCCGTTGTCAGCACATGGGAGGAATAGGCCATTGCCACCAGCCCCTGCAAAATCTGCAGATAATCCAAAGAAAAAATACCGTTCATCTGAAACCGCAAATTATCGAAAATTTCTTTTGCAGCATCAGTAAAGGGTGCATGATTACATACTTCCAGCTGTTCAAAAAATAGATGGGAATATAATTGTTGCAATGTGTTTGCCAGACGAATTTCCGTTTCATATAAACGTTGTTCATGCTGCCCGGTCTGCACAAGACAACGGTTCATCAAAGTGTGCACCGGTGAAACAAGTTGATTATTCAAGGCTGCCTGCTCTTTGAACCGAAGAATTTCCCGTACGGAAGGACTGATGTGATACACTATTTTACCCTTTTCTACACAGGAACATCCATAAACAATAAACTCCTCTTCATATTTCCCACATTCCGCCATATGGGCAACACTATGGATACATGTCAAATCTCGTATTGAGGTCATAACTCTTCCTCTTTTCTATTTTTTCTCTGCAGAATAAGTAGCCCGTTTTCGTTTTTCTGCACCATTACCGGTTCACCCAACACATTTGAAAGCACACCGCTTCGAAATGTCTCATCAATATTCCCATTAGCCAACACCTGACCATGCTGTAGCAACAAGCATTTTTCAAAACATGACTGAATTTCTTCCGGATAATGAGTAACATAGATAATTGTGATGTCTGTGGTTTCAGCAATCTTTTTCACCCATTGCAGAAGGTTTTCTCTGGCAAATACATCTAACCCCGTTCCAGGCTCATCTAAAACCAAAATTTTCGGATCAGAAATCAAAGCGCGGGCAATTAACACATTTTGCTGTTCGCCCTTTGACAGCATAGAAAAAGGCATATCACTTTTGTGCCCTACGTGCCATTGCTCCAACAGTGCCCTTGCTTTTTTCACATCCTGATCGCTGATCTCTGCACCGACTCCCAATGTGCCAAAAAGCCCCGATAACACAATACGCAAAACGGTTTCGCTGCTATAATATTTATCAAAAAAAGAAGCGCTCACCCAGCCAATCTGTTTTGACAAGGAAAAAAGGGTTGTATCATCATAAACCTGTCCCAAGACCTCCAATTTTCCTGCGGTATGCTGCTTATATCCCGCAATGGCGCTGAGCAGCGTTGTTTTCCCACTGCCGTTTAATCCAAATATAATCCAATGCTCGCCTTGCTTGACTTCCCAATCAATATCCTTCAGCAAATAATGCCGGCCTGATTGGCAACACATTTTTTCTGTTTTTATCACTGTCTTTGCCATATCATCAACCCTGACTTTCCGAACATTTTTGCTGTGCCAATTCTTCTTCATTGATCACCAGCATATTTCCCAAAATAGCTGGATTTAACTCAATCGGTACTGTAAAACCCTCCGGTTTCAAAAAACCCATATGTTTATTCTCCCAGGCCATAATATCGCAAACCTTGGCAATATTCATTTTTTTCGTCTGCCCATTATCGTCCAAATCTGGATAGTAATTAAACTGCATCGCTTCAACAAAATATTTCGCGCTCAAATAAATTTCCGGTTCCGTGCCATATTCGATTCGATTACATTCTGAGCAAAAAATTTCTATTCGCGCATCATACCCTGTGAAGATAATTTTACGAATTTCTAATTTTCCACCGCAAAATCTGCAGCAGCAACGAGCACTGCGTTCCCGCAATTCATGCAGGCGGTTCAACGTTAAGTTTTCTTGTGTCATAAAACTATTCACCTCAGTTAAAATCTTTCATTTTTTTCTTTATTATAGACTCTTTCCATTTTCCTTGAATAACAAAAATATAAATACAATTTTCAAAAAAGTTATTTATCTTTTTGTAGTAAAACTTCTGTAAAGCTACCAAAAATAAGCTTAACGAATAGATTTCTCACCAAACATTCTTTTTTTCATCTATTCTTGCGCCGCGATTTCTTCTCTACCGCGCTCTTGTATCGCTCTTTACATTTTTAAAGAAAATAATGTATAATTTTATTTAGACTTTTGTGTGAAACATACTTCAGGAAGGAGTATCGGTATGAGATTAGAACAACTAGAATACTTATGCGAAATTGCAAAACGCAAGTCTATGAACCTTGCCAGCAATAAGCTCTATGTCAGTCAGCAGACGCTTAGCACGGCTATCAAAAATTTAGAAAAAGAGCTGGATACCAAACTATTAGAACGCACCTATCACGGCGTATTTCCTACAGAAATCGGTCAGGAACTCATTGATATCTCTCAGCAGATGCTCATCCAGTTGGATCAATTAAAATTAAAGATTGCCGCTAAAAACAATACACAACTATCCGGTGATTTTACCATTGTCCTAGAACCCGGAATCAACACCTTGATTATGCCTAAAATTGCTTCTCATTTTTATAAATATTATCCTAATATCCGACTGGTCAGTAAAACTCTGTCTCGTAAGGCTATCAAGGAATCCATTCAAAACAAAGAATACGATCTAGGAGTCATCTCTTCTTATGAATATTCCACTAATGATACTGATACAATACCTTCCCCGGAGTTGATTGTTAAAGAAATTATTGATTTTCAATTACTAGCTAGAATCAGCCAGATGTCCCCATTATCTTTGGAAAGCTCCATCTCACTACGGACACTTTTAACCTACCCGCTGGCCTTAAATGACCAGTTTTGTGGCGTTGATTTATTGAATGAGCTGAAAAAATACGGAAAACCATATATTTTGCCTACACATTACTACGGTATTTCACAACAATTAGTCTGTGATAACTTAGCTGTTTCCTTAGCAGTGAAAGTGAATAACTATCTACCTTACTACTTCAATGATTTTAACGGAAAAATTCTAAATATCCCTGTTAAAGAATCCTTTCCCTTTCATGCCAGTTATATCATCCATCGAGACAATGCTGGTTCCCCACTTATCGAACGCTTTCTTGAAACGCTTCTAAAAATTATCTAGTTCCCAGAAGCTCCAATAAAAAACATTTTTCTGCATAATTAAAGCAAAAAAGCAATGAACCTTGAACCGCCCTGAAAAGTTAGACTAAAAATCTAACGATTCGAGGTCGGTTCAGATAGCTCATTGCTTTTCTTATGCCCATCCGTAAATGAATCAGCTAATTTTTTATTTCATTTCCCGCAGAAATACATCCTTCATCGAAGCTTTCAACGGATAGCCTAAATCGGCAAAGGTGTGATCCAAGGCGTCTAACATCAGTGTCACATCTTCTACATTAGCGTTTTCGCCCATGTGTCCCAAGCGGATTACTTTTCCTGCTAAGATATCAAAGCATCCGGCTATCATCACGCCGTAGGTTTCATCCATGCGCTGCAGAAGCTGCGCAGAGTTTACGCCCTGAGGCACTTCCACAACTGTCACGGTAGGACAGTAGCCTTTGCGCAGATAGAGCTTCAGTCCTGCCTCAATTACAGCGCATCTGGTTGCCTCGGCAATTTTTTTATGCCGTGCATGAATGTCTGGATCGGCCTGTACATTCTCCAGCGCAGTGCGCAATCCGTAAATATCGCTGATAGGCATGGTATAGGGAAACCACTTGTTTTTATAATAGTCACGGAAGTTCAAAATATTGGCATAGAATGATGCGATCGGCGTCCGCCGCTGTTCCATCGCTTCTAAAGCCTCTTTGCTGACGCAAAGCAGGGTTAGCCCTACCGGAGCGGACAGCGCTTTTTGGGAGCCGCCGCACACAATATCCGCTTGGCAGGCATCCATATCAATATCTACACCAAACATACTGGACACTGCGTCTACCACGGACAAAATGCCATATTGCTTTAACAGTGGGCAGATTTTCTCAATAGGATTTTGTACGCCGGTAGGAGTATCACAGTGGACCACAGCCGCATACTTAAAATCATGCTCCTGCTGCAAATATGCTTTCAGCGCCGCGACGTCAAATTCTTCATGATAATCAGCAGTGTACAGAATCGGCTCGCCGCCATAAATCCGTACAAAATCTGCGAACCCCTTTCCGAAAATACCGTTGTCCAGCACCAGCACTCTGTCACCAGGTTCAGTCAACGAAGCACAAGCCGCTTCTAACCCTAAAATCCCTTCCCCACTCAAAATATAGCACACATTTTTTGTGTGCAGTAAACTGCTCAGCAAATCACAGGTATCCTTGTAATATTCATAAAACTCCAAATCCAAATCAGGATTGGTTGTAGCCAGACTTCTGGACATTCTCACATTTTCACGAACCTGGGTAGGTCCCGGCGTCATAATTTTTTTCATTTTATCGTAGCCACCTCTCTCCGTAACGCTTGTTTTAACATACCTGCTATCGGCAGTACAATCACTGCAGCTACGCCAATTTGAATTAAGTTGCCTGGAATAGACAGCACTGGCTGTACCCAGTTTCCGTAAATCAGTGCTTCCGCAATATAATAGCCTACTATTTTCATGGCGCAGGCTGCCAGAATTGCCATCGCATAGCCTGCAACATCATTCTTTTTTTCACTGATTACGCCCACGGCATAACCCATCAAGCCTACAATGATAAATGTAGCAGGCGCCCATGGCGTCCAGCCACCCATCAAATCAAAAAGCCCCATCCCAAAAGCACCAGCTATCGCGCCCATTTTTCTGCCAAAAATAATCGCTACCAAAAATAGTGGAATGTTTCCTAAATGAATCAACCCACCTTGCCCGATGGGTAAACGAATATGAATCATTGTAGCTGTAAAAACCAATGCAACGGCTAATCCTGTAATTACAATCTCTTTTGTTGTCATCTTTCCCATTTCTGATACCTTCTTTTTTCTTTATTTATTTCTCTTGACTGACTCAGTTCATGCCATTATAATACTTCCATAGTGAACTGATTAAAAGTATCAGTTTCTAAAAATTTTATGGTATCAGTTGGTGATAGTGATGCTTCATCTTGCACTCAAAGAAAATGACGGACCCCTCTATATGCAAATTTATCAACAAATAAAACAGCAAATCCGCGCTGGTGTCCTGCCTGATAATTACCGGCTTCCCTCCAAACGCCAGTTGGCAGCACAAATGCAAATCAGTGTCAATACTGTCAGCGCCGCATACAGCCAATTGGTGTCTGAAGGTTTTTTATCTGCGCAACCCCAGCGAGGTTTTTTTGTTTGTCATTTGGACGAGCTCATACAAGGCAATATCAGAGAGGAACAACAATCCCAGCCTATACAGCCCGATTCTATTCTCGTGGACTTTTCAATTAATGACGTTGCCCGCGATAAATTTCCCTTTCAGGTCTGGCGTAAAACGATGAATAAGTGCTTTAACGAATACGACCCCAATCTTCTAACAAGTACGCCTCCTCAGGGAGATTACAAATTACGACAGGCTATTGCCCAATATTTGTATCAGGCACGCAGCGTAAATTGCACCGCAGAACAAGTTATCATCGGTGCAGGCAATGATAATCTTTTACAAATGCTCAGCTATATTTTAGATAGTAATTGTATCATTGGCATGGAAAATCCTGTATATCACAAAGCTATGCATTTTTTCCAACGCATGGGACACACTGTGCTCTCTTTTCCCATGGACTCTCAGGGGATGCAGGTAACGCCTTTAGAGCCATATACTAATATTGCTGTTTATGTGACGCCGTCCCATCAATTTCCGTTGGGAATCACCATGCCAGTAAGCCGTCGAATTAAATTGCTCAACTGGACACAAGAGAGCAAACAACGCTATATCATTGAGGATGACTACGACAGCGAGTTTCGTTACAATTCCCGACCGATACCAGCGCTGCAGAGTTTGGACCAGAACGGCCGTGTAATTTATCTGGGGACCTTTTCCAAATCCATCGCGCCGTCCCTGCGCATCAGTTATATGGTACTGCCCCCTTCGCTTTTAAATATTTACTTGGAGCAGTATCTCTCCTTTCAATCAGCCGTATCCCGCTTTGAACAAGCGGTACTCCACGAATTTATCCTTTCCGGCCATTTTGAAACTCATTTGAACAAAATGCGCAAGGTTTATCGTACGCGTTGCCAGGAATTAACGCAAGCACTCTCTGTATTTGGGACGGATTTACAAATTACTGGAGAAGGGGCTGGACTGTATTTAGTTGCACAACTTAAAAATGGACTTACTGAAAAAGAAATGTGTTACCTTGCTCATCATCAGGGGGTAAAAGTTTATCCCATTTCTCCTTATTTCAGCGGTCCTGTTCCACAGGAACACCAAAGCAAAGTGCTTCTGGGCTTCGGCGCTTTAAACAACGCTCAAATTCAACAGGGCGTGGCACTGTTAAGAGAAGCATGGAAGTAAACATTCATCAACCGGAACAAGCTCTAAGCAATTTTTCTTTTGTCTATCCCACGTTCTCTGCCTCGCCCTATTTTTTATGAAAAACAAACAGAACCGGAAAATAATTTTCCGGTTCTGTTTGTTTTTATTTTTGTGTTTGATGTTTGGAGTGTTGCTCTTTGGTTTACAATTAGATTTGTCCTCTCAAATCCTGATCCAGAGCGATTTCCCGAACCAGCTCGCCTTTATTCAATTCCAGAACACAAGCGGTTTTATCTGCGTCTACAGTTACATTATATTTCTTAGCCAGACCTTTTTTGCGGGTGATATCTACTTCGATAAATTTGTATTTGTCACCATTTTCACGGTTTGCTTCATCTACTTTTCCCATTTTGTCCAGGCTATCGCCAAATTCAGGGCTCCAGAAGCCTAACAGAACTGGTTTTTCAGACTCTACCACATTTTTTCTGAAATCTTCCTGTTCTTCGATATAGCGTTCTGCTGCAGTAGCCGCAGTAGCACCGTCACCGATTGCCGTAGAAACCTGACGCAGATATTTATCACGCACATCGCCTACTGCAAATACGCCGTCCACGGAAGTTTCCATACGATCATTGGTATGAATCCAACCTCTCTGATCCAACTCCATCTGTCCCTTCACGCATTCGGTACCCGGTACCATACCTACGAAGAAGAACACACCCTGACATGGATAATCCGTGATTTCACCGGTCTTCAGGTTCTTGATTTTTACGCCTTCTACTTCATCTTCCCCAACGATTTCACTCAGCACGGAATTCCAGATAAAGTTCATCTTTGGATGAGCAAAGGCTTTTTCTGCTGCCTGCTTGTTGCAGTCCAGCACACCCTCGTCATGCAGTACCACAACGGTAATTTTGGAAGCAAATTTGGCGATATACATTCCTTCTTCAATAGCCTGGTCGCCGCTGCCTACTACTACAACCTCTTGATCCTGGAAAAATTCTGCGTCGCAGGTCGCGCAATACGCAACGCCCATACCGGTCAATTCCCGTTCGCCAGGAATTCCCAGTACTCTTGCTTCTGTACCGGTGGCAATGATAATCGCTTTTGCCTGATATTCATGCTTTTTGGTTTTTACAATTTTGATATCGCCGCTAAAGTCTACCGACTTCACTTCTTCTTTTTTCACTTCTACACCAAAGCTCTTTGCATGCTCTGCCATATCATTTGTCAGATCAGGACCGCTGGAAGCTTTATAGCCAGGATAATTTACAATTTCTCTTGTAGTAAATGCACGTCCACCCAAGGAACCTTTTTCTATAATTAATGTTTTCAGTTTAGCACGCCCACCGTAAATCCCAGCGCTCAAGCCTGCAGGCCCACCACCGATAATAATCAAATCATATAATTCTTCTGCCATGAAAATAACCTCCTAAATAAATTATCTGATAATTGGGAATTCACTATATAAATGATTCTGTTATTATTATATAACAAATTTATGGTTTTTTCACATAGCTTCCACCAATATGGCCATACAAGTTATCTATGAGGCATCATTTTTATCCCTCTAAATCTCGTAAAAGCTGGGGGAATATCTCAATACTGCGCTGCAGAATGCCTTGCATGTAAGCAATGGCAATCCCATAATTGGTAAAAGGAATATTCTGATCAGCAGCGCATTTTTGCCGATACTGCATTTCCCGTTCATTCAACATACAGCCCCCACAGTGCACAATCAACTGGTACTGGGATAATTCTTCAGGGAAAGAGGTACCCGAGCTGAACTGAAACTGCAGAGCTTTTCCCGTATGTTCTTTTAACCAACGGGGAAGCTTTACAGTACCAATATCATCACACTGACGATGATGGGTGCAGCCTTCGGAAATCAGCACCGTATCGCCATCCTGCAGCTTTTCAATGGCAGCCGCACCCAATACTGCACCACGCAATTGTCCTTTATAACGAGCCATCAGGATAGAAAACGAAGTCAACGGGATTTCACGAGGGGTTTCTGCTGACACTTTCGCAAAAGCCTGACTGTCAGTGATGACCATCGCTGGTTTTTTCCCTAAGTGCTCCAATGTTGCTTTCAGCTCTGTTTCTCGGGTCACAATGGGTACTGCGCCCGCTTCCAGCAAGTCACGAATCGTTTGCTGCTGAGGTAAAATCAAACGTCCTTTCGGCGCGGCAGAGTCAATGGGAACCACTAATACTACAAATTCATTGGGCTGTACCAGATCGGCCACCAAAGGCTGCTTAGGCTCTTCAGATGCTGCCAGCTTTCCAATAGCCTCTTTCAGCTCATAAATTCCCGTTTTTTCTGTCGCACTTACTAAACATGCTTCCTTTTCCAATTCCAGCCGTTTTTCATCAGACAGCAAATCGCATTTATTATACACAATGAGGTACTTAATTTTCTTTTCTTCAAAGATCTGAATCAACTCATTCTCTGCTTCACTACATCCCAGTGTACTGTCCACCACAAGAATCGCAACATCCGTTTTATTCAATACCTGCTTAGTTTTGCGCACCCGCAATTCGCCCAGTGCGCCTTCGTCATCAATCCCCGGCGTGTCAATGATAACTACCGGTCCAATAGGCAGCAATTCCATTGCCTTGCTCACCGGATCAGTGGTTGTGCCGCGCGTATCAGACACGACTGCCAGATCCTGCCCTGTGACCGCATTCACTACGCTGGATTTTCCTGCATTGCGGCGTCCAAAGAAGCCAATATGTACCCTTTCGCCTGATGGTGTTGCATTCAAACTCATAATACTTCCTCCTGTTCTTCATCAAACATTTTTATAAAAACAAAGAGCTCGATTTCTCGAGCTTCTTCATTGTCATAATTCTTGTGTTTTTTTAAACTGTTGTAAAGCAGCAATGATTTGCTCATAATCCTGCTGTACCTGCTGAAAAAGTTCTGGCACATTTTCTCCTACGCCATTGCGCAAGGATTCCGTCAACATACTGCTGGAGTGGAGCAAACGGTCAAAACCTAAATTCATACAAACGCCTTTTAAGGTATGCGCCGCACGGAAAGCTTCTTCCATATTTTTTTCTTCCAAAGAACGGCACAGCAAAGAATAGCTGTCATCATTCAAAAATTTGAGTACAAATTTCTGCACAAGGCGTTCACTGTGTAAACGTCCCAACGCATCTTCATAGCCGCCGCCTGTTGCGGCATAAAATTCCTGTAATGTCATATGATTCTCCTTGTCATCAGAATGGTCGAATATGCTAATCATCCATCCTTTACTCTATCTTTTTTATCTGTTTTCTATTCTACTTTTAATGAAGCATCCTGCTCCCCAAGTTCAATAATTCTACCTACAACACCCATATAGCGCGGTTGGTCATGGAATACCCAAATGGCACGACAAATACAACAACACAGTTTTGTCACGCCATTCAATTTAAGTAAACCAGTTACCTGGAATGAGGATTGTTTCATCGTAGTCTGATGCACGTTTTCTGTAATAATGTCAATAAGCTGTTCCCCATTTTGTATATATTCTTCAAATTGCGCATTATGAAAGGGATCTATAATCGCTTCACTCATTCCAGCATATAAACTGTTTGGCCGTGATAATGTTAAAATCGGCGGCTCTATTTGATACACAAACGCAAGATCTGATAACTCTGAAACGAAGAACTGTGATTTGACCCTTTCAAACTCCAGTTGCCACAACATCTTTGTAGAAGCGGAAAGTTCCTCATAACGCTGCATTTTCGCGGAAAGCTCCTGAATTTCTTTACTCGCTTTATGATCCGGCGAATTAATCTGCATTTCTCGGCGAAGTTCTTCACTGATATCCTCCAAACATTCCAGCACCAGTGCATTAAAGCTCCCGCACTCCCCATTGGCAATCATTTGCAAAGCGACATCATGAGAATACGCTTTTTTGTAGCAGCGCTCGCTGGTTAAGGCATCATATACATCAGCTACTGCTACAATTTGTGCTGCAATGGGAATGTCATCCCCTACCAAACCGTCAGGATAACCTCGCCCGTCATAACGTTCATGATGCCAGCGGCAAATCTGGTAGGCAAACTTTACCAACGGCTCATCCTGATATAAATTCAAACTGCGCAGCATTTCAGCGCCTGCCTCTGTATGATACTGCATACGTTTAAACTCTTCATCGGTCAGACGTCCTGGCTTATTCAAAATTTCATCGGGAATCGCGATTTTCCCAATATCATGTAAAGCCGATGCCATACTGATCAGCGAAATATCCGCCATAGACAAATTATAACGGTCCGTTTTCTGCATCAGTCGTTTCAACAGCATTTCCGTAATCATATTGATATGCAAAACATGCAAACCACTTTCCCCATTACGAAACTCTACAATATGGCTGAGGATAGAAATCATAATATTATTACTTTTATCTTTCTCATAAATTTGATCTGCAACTATAGAAATCAGCTTTCGCTGCTTTGCATACAGCATAATTGCATTGGAAACACGACGCTGCACCACAGAAATATCAAATGGACGGCTGATATAATCCATTACTCCAAAGTCATAAGCCCGTTTTATATAAGATGAAGCTGTTTCCGAAGAAATCATAATCACAGGAATATCATCAATCCAGTGATATTTATTCATGTAGGCCAATACTTCAAACCCATCCGCCTTTGGCATTACAATATCTAATAACAGTAACGATACGGAATGAGAATTTTGCTCCAGATAAGCAATTGCCTGCAAACCGTCCTCTACTCCTACAATCTCATACTTATCTGCTAGAATTTCTGAAAGAAGATCTCGATTCATTTCCGAATCATCTGCTATTAAAATTTTATGTTTTTCATTGCTGCAGTTACTCATGCTAACTCCTTTGCCATAATTATATGTATTTCCAGATTTCCATGCTCACTATGTTTTTTATATACAGATTTTCTGTATATATAATACGTTATTTTTTCTTTTTATTCAATACTTTTTTCTCAATCCTGTAACTTTTTTAATCAAGTAACAAATTCAGCAAAAACAAAAACTACCTCCGATCACTCCAACGTTCGTTTCCGCACGTATAGTGATGCACAGGCAGTCTATTTTTATGGACGGCTACGCTGTAATCCTTGCCGCTCTAGTTTTTCAATAATATTTATAATCTCCTTACGGTCCTGCTGAATAACCTCGATTTGTTGGTCATATAAACCTACAATCAGATTCACCATGTCTTCTGCGTCATGAACTGTATCCGCATACAATTTCAGCGCATCTCTTGTTTTTTCCTCCAATGTTGTCTGTGCCATTTGCTGCGCTTCTTTTAAGGATTCACGTAGTTCCGCTTCTCGTTCCCTGCGATAAACGTCGATCTCCTCATCCAATTTTTGACGCAGTTCTTCTGCCTCCTGTCTTACAGCCGCTAAAATTTCTTCACCTTCTTGCCGCGCCTGCGCTAATACACTTTCCCGACTATCTTCCAGTTCTTTGCGCGCAGTTTCCAACTCCTGCCGCCGTTCTGTCAACGTCATACTTACAATTTCCTCTGCTTCTGCCTTCACCTTTTTATCATAGGCCTTTGCCTCAGCTAAAATCTTTTGTGCTTCCTTTTTTGCATCCTCCATCGCATTCTCCAAGGTAGATGTGCGAACAACTTCCGCTTCTGAAATCATTTGTCGCGCCTGCCATACCGCATTTTTTAAAAGTTGTTCCTTGGTCATTTGCACAGTGGTAAGGTCCAACTCGCCACTGTCCTCCAAGTGCTGGTCGGCACTGTGAAATCGTTTCAAATCTGCTAATAAATCCAGCAAGGTTTCTCTGTCTACCAATACTTTGTCCTTTTGCAGCAAAGGGGATTTGCACTCATTTTCAATATATTCTTCATATTCAGCCAACCGCTGTGTCATTTTTTTACTGAATTCCGCTTCCATTGCTTTTCCTCCTACCGTCTACAAATAACACAACTCTATTATGAACTGTTCCAATAGTTCTTCCCCATTGGCAGTTGTAGACTTTAATTCCGTTTCCACACACAGCAGTCGCTCCAGTGCCTTTACTAACTGTTGCATAGAGAATTGCTCTGCCTGCCGCAAACTCTTTTTAATTACAAACGGGTGCAGTTTCGTTTTTTCTTTTATTTGCGTTTCATTATAACCCATACGCTGATAATCTTTCATCAAGACCAAATTTCGAAAATGACGCGCTAAAAAGCCAATCAATTTAAAAGGCGTCTCTCCCAAATAAAACATGTCTCTCAATACTCGTAAAGCCTCAGTGCCCTTTTTATCGCCAATGCTATCAGAAAGAGAAAATATATTCGTCTCTACTGTTTTTGTTACAATGTCCTGCACATGCCGCAACGAAATGACCGGAGTCTCCCTACAATATGAAAGTAATTTTTGCAGTTCCTGCTCCATAATCTGCAAATCGAAACGATTCATGCTGCTCAGATATCCCACCGCAGCCGAATCTATTTTCTGCCCCGCTGCCGTTACATAATCAACAATCCACTTTTCCAGTACCTTACCCTTTAAAGGAGCAAATTCCACCTGCACAGCCTTTTCCTGCAACTTTTTATTTAATGCTCCTGTTTTTCCTAGAGCGTCTTCACTCAGAAAAACCAGACAACATTGGGGATTGGGCGTTTCCAGATAATCTAATAAATAACGTATAGCTTCCTGTCCCGCTTTATCACTTTTGGGAATTGATAAAAAGGACAACGGTGACTGTACAATCAACAATCGATAATTAGCCATAAAGGGCAAATTCATCGCCATCTCGGCAATCTGCTTGGGACTTGCTTCATTCCCTAAAAGTATATCCTTATTAAAATCTTCAAGTCCCTCCGGCAGTATCTGCTTTTCCAATATTTTCAACGCCCGCTGCCGCAGTAAAACTTCCTCGCCATAAAAGAAATATACCGGCTGGTACGCCTCTTTTTGCAGGTGTTGAACAAATGTTTTATAGTCCATAGGGAATATCCTTTCCATAATTCACACAAAATGGTTTTTGTCTACCTACCGTCTTGTATCCCTATCTCGACTGCTGCTTAACGTTTTTTTGCCTGACGTCCTTGTCTGTTGCTTAGGATGTTCTACTGAGCTGACCAAATTTTCATATTGATTTCTTTTTGCAGGTGCTGACGCTGCAGTACAATTGGCAGCTTTCTTCCGTTGAGCCCGCCGCACATTATTCACAATGCGGCTACAAATAGAAGCGATATATACTACCGACAAAAATATAGTTATAATAAACAACCAATTGATTGGTTTTCTCATATCATCCTGCGCCATTAAAGGCACCTCATGAATTACACTTCCATCTACCAACACCTCCAATACGCCCACCTGCGTATTTTTTTTGATTGGCAATTCTATGTCGGTCAATTTACGTTGATAGGATACAATGGATGCATTGTCTGTTGATTGCAGTACGCTATAATCCTCACCGGCAACAACTCGTACTTGCTTGTTCTCACCAAACTGCAAGGTTGTTTCTAATGCGTCTTTCTGAATGACAGGAACTACTTTTGTATGTTCAAATCCATAAGTGAGAATCTTTTTCATGTTCTGAAAGATATTCTCATCAGGCGCACCTAAAATCACGCCAATCAGCTCCCGCCCATCTTTCTGTGCTGCCCCCACCAATGTATATTGAGCATTATTCGTATGCCCAGTTTTTACACCGATAGCTTCTGGCATAATACTAAAGAGCTTATTCGTAGTGGGCAACGGCTTTTCATAACTTCCCCCCTGCCAGTTCACCTGCTGTACCTTTACCATTTCCCGAAAGGTTTCATTTTGCATAGCGTACCGTGCCAGCTTTGCCATATCCTCAGCTGTCACCAGATGTCCGTCCTCGTCCAAGCCGTGAGGATTTTTGAATACTGTTCCGGACATCCCCAGTTCATTTGCTTTTTCGTTCATTTTTGCGACAAACTTTTCGGCAGAACCACTTACTGCATCTGCAATTACATATGCAGCATCATTGGCCGACGCTACCAGCATAACTTCCACGAGACTTTTCAAAGAATAACTTTCACCCTTTGCCAAATGAATCGTTACTGCACCACTATCACCAAAATCAGGCAGATCTGAAACTGTCACATTACTGTCCAGCTTTCCACTCTCAATAGCTAAAATAGCGGTCATGATCTTTGTAATACTAGCTGGTGCACATTGTTGCTGGTAATTTTTCCCAAAAAGTACTTCCCCTGTACTACTATCCACCACAATATAACTCACTGCATTAATTTCCGGCACCGACGTAGTAATGATATCTGCAAAAGCCATATGAGGTGCTATCGTAAACAACATCATAATTATCAATAAACCTGCTGTAATCTTCTTTCTTCGCATAAGCTCCACCTTTCCACCCTATAATGCTCTTTATCAAAAAATACTTTGTTATGTTTTAAACAACATATAAACCTCACTATATATAAAAATCTTATTTTATATTATAACATAAAGATTACAAAATGGTAAAATTTTTTTCTGGTAATTTATACATT
>DKVF01000083.1:0-7239 GCA_002491065.1 Peptococcaceae bacterium UBA7185 | reverse complement strand
TTTTCTGGTAATTTATACATTTCTTGATTTTTCTACAACATTTTTGCCTATTCTCTTTCATTTTCCCAAAGAAATTTGAATTGCTCCTTGTAAGTCTGTGCGTTTGTAGGGAATCCCTACTTTCTGTAAAATATGCAATACTTCTTGATGAGGGTGCCCGTAGCGATTGTTTTTTCCCGCCGAAATTACTGCAAGACGCACGCCTTTCTTCTGTAGCTGCTGATACAATTCTTTATTGGCACTAAACCGACTGCCATGATGCGGTACAACCCATAAAGTGATAGATACTTGTTCTTCTACAAATTGTTGCACGCCTTGCAGTGCTAAATCACCAGGAAAAGCAACTGCCGCCTTTTTCAATTGCAGTAATGCCGTCAGTTCTCTGCCATTATTGATTTCTGTCCCATCATCATATACATATAGATTTATCATCCCATCTCGTAACTGTAGACGGGCACTGCTCGTAATAGCTCGCACCATAGTTCCTTTGTTTTGAGCTGCTTCTGCTAGTCTGCATAAATCTTGGCGACCTAATTGTCCTGTTTCTGCACAGAGATTTTCTATATATACACTTTCTAATGCCTGTTCCAGCCCGCAGATATGATCATTATCCCCATGGGAAAGAATAACCGCCTGAACCTTATTAATCCCATACCACGCCAAACAACTGTTTAATTCCCGTGCGCTAGCTCCGGCATCAAAAATCACTACTTCTCCAGCCTTGGTACGCAGCAAAGCACAACTTCCCTGTCCAGTATCTAAACAAAGGAGCTGATTTTCCTCTGGTGGCTTGGGAATGCAGAAAAATATAGTGAGTAAAAACAAACTCATTGCCAAAAGTCCTATCTGTTTTAATCTCATTTTCTGCACCGTCTCCGTCATTGCCGTCCAAAAGGGAATCTGCCCTTGAAGCCAACACCAAAAGCACAATAGCGATACCCCATAACAAATAATTGCCAAATTGCCAGGCTGTCCTATGTTCCATTGTCCACCATCTGACAGATTTCCAAGCCACAACACACTGCAGCGCAGCAAACGCAACAGCCATGCTGTTGGCAGAAAAAACAACCCACCCACAGGTAGCGTAACCGTCAATAATACTGCCAGGAGTAACGCGGGTACTGTAACTGCTACCAGCGGTACCAACAAAAAATTATATATCGGCGCCCATAAGGATAACGTATAAAAGTGCCAAGCTGACAAAGGAACACTGCCTAGGTAAGCAGCGATTACCACTGCAAGGCTGTCACGCAACCGAGGATAGCATATCCAACGTAATTTTTTCCGTAGCGGTTGTACAAAAAGCAATAAGGACAGCGTCACTCCAAAGGACAACTGAAACCCTGCTGTGTAAAGCAAAAACGGATTGCGCAATAAAAGAACTATCGCTGCGAAAGCCAAAAAATCCAATGGGGCAGGAGCCCGCCGCAGACGCAAAGCGAGGGTGCCCAGCAAAACCATCAGCGTTGCACGCCATGCAGAAGGCGCTCCCCCAGTTACGATACAATAAAAGGACAAACCCACTGACAGACATAAGAAAGACAACCAGCTTTGCTGACAACCTGACAAGCGGAACAAGCCCAACAGCAGCGCACTCACAAATCCCACATGCAACCCTGATACAGCAAAAATATGTGCAATACCCATGCGTTGTGTCAAACGATAAAAATTCTGCTCCAATTGTCCTTTATCACCTAAAAGTAATGCCAAGACCAGACCGCTTTCTTCCTCACGTAAATAATTATGCGCCTTATCGTACAAAATTTGTTGTGCTTGCCATGAAAAATAATGAATCCCCTTCGGCGGCGTCAACCACATAATTTCATCAGCCGCACACTTTACATCTGTACCTTTGCCTCGCAGCCAGTGTGCTTCATCAAATCCTCCCGGATTGCGCTGTCCTAAAGGCACTTCTAATACACCTTGCACACGCAAACGGCTTCCTGCCGGATACCATACCGTTTCCGTCAATTCTCCATCTTCACCTATTAGCCGAGGCAGCTGTACATATACCACCTGCCCTTTTCCCCCCTGCTGTACGGGTTCTGTACGCAGCCACAAATACCCATCTCCACAACTACTTTCCTGTACCATACCAAACAGCTCCACACGCTGACCCGCCTGCATATATAAAGGGGAATGAATTCTTTCCAGATAAGGAAGCAAAAAACACAAACCCAGCGTAAAAACAGCTAACACCCACCATAGAGGATGTCTGCGAAAATAATATCTATCAGTAACCATTATCATGCAACTCCTTTACAAACAGAAAAAATAAGCTTATACTGAAATTGACCTATTTAATTGGTCTGTAGGCTTAGGCAAACAGACGGATGAAATAGGAGGTAAATCTTATATGTGACCACACCTATACCAAGGGAATTCCTGAGGGACGGGGAACGGACAAATACAGTCTGCCAAGCGAATTGTGAAGAATACGATATATATTTTTGACATTGTCGGACAAAGATTTTTTTGCAATACATCGCGGCACAGCTGAAAATTTTGACATAATTTCCCCGTGTTCCATTATGGAATACGGGGTTTTTTGCGTTCCCAAATTATTTTGTAAAGGAGTTGACGGCATGGAAAAACGAATTGGTTTTATCGGTATCATCGTAGAAGAAAAAAACCGTGTAAAAGAATTAAACGATCTACTCAGTCAATATGGTCACCTGATTATGGGGCGTATGGGAATTCCCCATCACGGCGCAGTGAATGTGATTGTTGTCATTATTGAAGGAAATAACGACGAAATCGGAGCCCTCACAGGAAAACTGGGCGCCATCAAAGGTATCATGGTACGCTCCGCACTGAGTAATTACACTATCACGGAAGAAACCCTATGATGAAACAAACACATAATGCCATAATAGAAAAAGCACGCAGTACAGCAGAATTATCTCACGAGGAGTTGATGGAATTACTCAGTCTGCCTCAGGAACAACTCCCTTCATTAATGGCAGCTGCCGATGAAGTACGGCAACGCACAGTGGGAAATCAAGTGCATCTCCGCGGTATCATTGAATTCTCCAACTATTGCAGACAACACTGCTGCTATTGCGGTTTGCGTGCAGATAACAACGATATTAACCGTTATCGCCTTACGCCGGAACAAATACTTGATACTGCCCGCACCGCCACGCAAGCAGGTTATCGCACACTGGTGCTACAAAGCGGTGAAGACCCTTTGTTTTCGCCAAAAACTATTGCCGAGCTGACCGCTGAAATAAAAAAAATGGGCGTGGCAGTTACACTCTCCTGCGGCGAACGCAGCTACGAAACCTATCAGTTGTGGCGAGAAGCCGGTGCCGACCGCTACCTTATCAAACAGGAAACTGCCGATCCTGCACTGTATAAATGTATTCGTCCTGGGCATACACTTCAGGAACGGCTGCAATGTCAGCATTGGCTGAAAGATTTAGGTTATCAGGTAGGCTCGGGCTGTATGATTGGTTTACCAGGGCAAACAGTAGAAACTCTAGCGCGAGACCTGCAACTGATGAAAGAAATGCATATCGACATGAGCGGTATGGGCCCTTTTATTCCCCATCCAAAAACACCACTGCATTTCGGATGTACTGGAAGTATCTTCCTTACACTAAAGATGCTGGCTGTCGCGCGGCTCTATATGCCATGGTTGCTCCTACCTGCTACCACAGCATTAGCTAGCCTACATCCTGAAGGACGAGAATTAGCTTTACGGGCAGGCGCCAACGTCATCATGCCCAATGTGAGCCCGGAAGAATTCCGCAGCTTATATCAAATTTATCCTGGTAAATTGAATCACCATGATTCTATAACCGACTATTTTAACCGTATTAAACAACTCATCGAAAAAGAAGGACGCAGCGTAGCTATCGACCTTGGTCATAGTTTTCTACCGTCTTTCCATCAATAAGGAGGCTTTTTATTATGTATAATCCCAAATCTACCATTGCAACCGAATTTATTGATGATCAGGAAATTCGTGATTCTTTAACTTACGCACAGGAGAATAAAAGTAATTACGAATTAATCAACTCTCTTATAGAACGGGCTGCTGACTGCAAAGGCTTGAGTCACAGAGAAGCCGCAGTTCTTCTGGAATGTGACATTCCAGAATTAAATGAAAAAATGTTCACACTAGCTAAAAAAATCAAACGGGAGATTTACGGAGACCGCATTGTTCTCTTTGCCCCCCTGTATTTGTCCAACTATTGCATCAATGGTTGTGTATACTGTCCATATCACGGACCAAACAAACATATCACTCGAAAAAAACTTACTCGAGAAGATATTGTAAAAGAAGTTACCGCACTGCAGGATATGGGGCATAAACGTCTGGCCTTGGAGGCTGGCGAAGATCCTGTCAACAATCCTATCGAATACATCCTAGACTGCATTGATGCAGTATACAGCGTAAAACATAAAAACGGTGCGATTCGCCGCGTGAATGTTAATATTGCCGCCACAACTGTGGAAAATTATCGCAAGTTGAAGGAAGCAGGCATCGGAACCTATATCCTATTCCAGGAAACATACAATAAAGAAAGCTATGAACAGTTGCATCCCTTCGGGCCAAAATCTGATTATGCTTACCACACTGAAGCTATGGACCGCGCTATGCAGGGAGGTATTGATGACGTAGGCTGTGGCGTACTCTTCGGCTTAAATATGTACCGCTATGACTTTGTCGGTATCTTAATGCATGCAGAACATCTAGAAGCTGTTTATGGTGTCGGTCCTCACACTATCAGCGTACCCCGTATTTGTCCTGCTGATGATATTGATCCTGTAAACTTCAGCAATGCTATTGATGACGATACATTCGCTAAAATCGTAGCAGTATTGCGTATCGCTGTGCCATACACTGGTATGATTGTTTCTACCCGTGAATCACAAAAATCCCGTGAACGGGTATTAGATTTAGGAATTTCGCAGATTTCCGGTGGTTCCCGCACCAGCGTAGGTGGCTATACTGAAGAAATTCGACCAGAGGATACTACCCAATTCGATGTCAGCGATACCCGCACTCTGGATGAAGTAATGAAATGGCTTCTGGAAACGGGCTATGTGCCCAGCTTCTGCACCGCATGTTATCGGGCTGGCCGTACCGGAGACCGGTTCATGCAATTCGCTAAAACAGGAGAAATTCATAATTTCTGTCACCCCAACGCCCTCATGACCTTGAAGGAATATTTAGAAGATTATGCTTCACCTGAGACCAAGGCAGTGGGAGAACGGGTAATTGCCGAACAGTTGCCTTTCATTACCAATCCGGTGACAGCCAAATTGTGCAAAGAAAATCTGAAGAAAATTGAAGAAGGGCAACGCGATTTCCGTTTCTAATCCGCCACAGAACAAGAATCGCTGTCATATTTTTTTCCTTCATAAAAATATTTTTCAAAAAGATACTGTGTCCCTTCGATGCAGTATCTTTTTTGTAAAATTAACCCCTGTCATGTTTTCATTTCACGATCTGTCTATAATAGTATTTTCCTCAAAAAGAATAATCCCTTTCCAACCTTAAACTTATGAGCAAGTTTTATGCAAACCGCTTTATTTCCCCCACAATTTGTTCTATTCTGTCATATTGTTTCCTTTATTGTCCTGCTAGAAGCCTCCTGTTTTGCTCTGCGCCCAAGAAAAAAGTCGGCCCATACATCGGACCGACTCATACAACCTTTCCTTATTCATTCATAAAATAGAACTGCCTACTCCCCCACTGCATCTAAAGCATTCTTTATTTTTTGGGGAATCCCTGTAATTTTTTCTTCAGGAATCGCGCATAACGCAATACGCAAGCCAGCATTTGCCCCCTCGCCCAAAGGCACCACAAATAAATCGCTTTTGCGCAGTTCTGCTGCTACTTCCTCCGCCTTTTCTGTAGGAACTGTTACAAAAAATCCTGAGTCAAAGGGACAGACTGGCAAAGCAATTTCCCGCGCCTCTTTCATGAACAATTCAGCGCGTTTCAATAAACTCAGACGCAGCTGTTCCTGCTCTGCACGAAAAGCAGCCTTACGCACTGGATCTCCGTTTATTTTTTCCATCACAAGCATCCCCAAACGACTGCAATTGGACCATGTTGCCCGGCTGGAAAATTTATTTACAGCGATAAAATCTTCTACTTCCTGTTTATTAGACGAAACACATAACAGACAACCTAAACGATAACCATACATCGTATATCCTTTGGACATACTGAAGGAAACCAGTACCAGGAAATTTTCCGGCAGGTTATTAAACAATTGAAAAACCTTCCGGCATTCCGGCGCTGCAAAATCAATATAGGCTATATCCATTAAAAGCACCACATTATTTCGTCCATTGTTGGCAATCGCAGTTAGCTCCGCCATAATAGCTTCCCATTCGTTTAGCTTCACATTATAACCGGTAGGATTGTTGGCCGGCGTATTCATAATTAAAAATACATTGGTCTGCTTGGCCGCATACTCCCGCAATTTGTCAATACAGCCCTGCACATTAAAATTGCCCTCAGCATCAAACATCACAAAGGTATCAAAATTACGCCCCGTTTCTCTGCAAATACTCTTATATGCAGCCCAATAACGGTCCATTGTAATGGCAGTATCGCCATCATCCAAATAATTGAACAGCGCATGATGAATACCGCCTGTGCCGCCAGGCGTAGCCACGCCGTCAATAAAAGCATTGGGACGATACTCGCGAAAAGATGCTTCAATCGCTGCTTCAATAAAAGCCGGAGAACCCTCGATCGTAGCATATTCTGCAGCTTCACTAAAAGGAATTTCTTTCACTGTCTCTTCCACTGTCTTTAATGTAATCAAATGACCGTTACCGTCTAAAAACGCGCCGGTAGTAGCATTTGTAATATTCTCCTTGCCCACTTCAGCTGCCCGCGCTTTTGCCATACCACTGATACGGAAAATTTTATCAGGACCGCCTTTGCCCTTTGTATGCTTTGCTAAAATACTCATTGCTCCATTCCCACTTTCTTTTGAAAATTCTATCACTCACAAGACAAAGCTCTTCTTTGATATCGATTCATTTGCCTTTTCGCGCAAAAATATATATGTTACGTTATTCTTTCAATTATACTGATTTTTTACCAGATACGCAATAAAGGAGACCTCATGTATTTTGTATTTATTTTGTATTCCTTTTTTCTTATCCTTCTTCAAAAGACATATAGAATAATTTCTATAAATTTTTTTGTAATTACATATTGACATTTTCTTAATATATGTTATCCTTTATTTGGGATAATTCTTG
>DKVF01000058.1 GCA_002491065.1 Peptococcaceae bacterium UBA7185 | reverse complement strand
TTCCTTCTGCAATGCGCTGCCGCAATAATTCTACATCAATATCCTCTTTTGCTGCCACAATCTCCATTTCTGAAGTTATGATTCCTTTGCGGGCAGCATCCATTTGTGTCGTATGAGTCACGGTTTTTCCTCCCAATTTCACTAGTACAGTTCTTCTAAACGCAGCAACTTTTGATTGACCACGTTATTTACCAGCAGTTTCAGCACAGCCAACGCATTCGCTATCAAACACGGAAAAATCTTTCAGCAAACTCCCTCATTCAATGATCATGATGCCTTCTGCACTGCCTTTGATGCCGGCAGCATTGCCCTCATCGGTATCCAGATGCACACTGGGGATTTCTTCATTTTTCCCAGGTTTGCAAATTCGCACACAGACGTCTTCATATACTACACTTCGTTCCTGCGATTCAATGCGAATTTTCACGGAATCCGCATCGGTAAGCCCATATTTCGCAGCCAGACTAGGACCGATATGTAAATGCCGTTTGGCAACAATAACACCTTCTGCAAGCTCCAATCTGCCTGCTGGTCCTACCAAAACGATTCCGGCACTATTGGCCACATCGCCAGATAAACGAACTGGTGCAGCAACCCCTAATGCATAACTGTCTGTCATAGAAATCTCTACCTGCGTTTCTTTCCGTAAAGGCAGCAAGATGCCTACATTGCTGATTTCTTTTTTGGGGCCAACCAGGGTCAAACGCTCATTGGCTAATGCACCCACTGCAATTTTTTTCTTTTCCGTGAGAACATAATCTTTTCCAAACAAGATATCGACACTTTCTCTGTTCAGATGAACATGGCGCGCCGAAATATCAATTCTAACCTCACCTTTCATAGATTGCCTCCTATACAATTATAACACTGTTTCGCCCGGAAGATATTTTTTTGCTTCCTCTTCTCCATCCAATACCCGAATAATTCCTTGGGCCAGAGCTTCCATTTCCATACTGCCAGGATATAAAAGAATTGGCGCTAAAAATGACACATACTCTTTAATCCATCCTGTAAATAGCACCGAAAAAGCAATTCCGCCTGTAAGCACAATAGCATCTACTTTTCCTTTCGCTACAGCCACCAGAGAGCCAATATCCTTGGCAATCTGATAAGCCATTGCATGGTATACCAGCTCAGCTTTCTTGTCGCCTTGCTTGATGCGCGCCTCTATTTCTCTACAGTCATTGGTTCCCAAATAACCAATTAAGCCTGCTTTTCCTGTCAGCATCGCATTGATTTCTTTTTTGTCGTAGTCGCCGCTCATGCACAGTTTTACAAGCTTTTTCAAAGGCAATCTTCCAGAGCGATCCGGTGTGAAGGTGCCTTCATCCGTCGCAAATCCATCTACAATTCTGCCATTTTGATGTAAACTGGTACTGATTCCACCGCCCAAATGACATAAAACCAGCGTCATATCTTCATATTTTTTTCCGTGATCTTTGGCCACTTGACGGGCAACAGCTCTTGTATTAAGTGTATGCACAGAGCCAACGCGTTCAATGGCAGGGGTACCGGAAATTCGAGCAATATCCCAAATTTCATCTGTGGCAACCACATCATACAGATACGCAGGAATCCCATATTGTTTTGACCATTCATTGGCTATAATAGACGCGCTGGCTAACCCAACATGATTCCCCAGGAGGGCATCCTCTGCCAGACGATCATCTACCAGATAAGCGCCGGCACAGTATCTGCCCGGAGCGCCCATTCCCCGTACGGCAATAGCATCAAAGGATTCAAAGACAAAATTCTTCTCTGCCAACACCTTTTCAATGATTTGTTTCCGCATTTTAAACTGTCCGTCAATACCAGGATTGGCATTCAATTCCTCAATCGTATGCGAAATTGATATGCTGGCAATTTCATCTTCATTCTCAAATACTGATATTTGGGAAGATGTGGAGCCTAGATTCAACACCAAAAGCCTTCTCTTATTATTCTGCATAGCCAACTTCCCCTTATTTATTTCCTAAATCAGCTGTACCTGCATTATAATTCGCACCTAAGATAAATGCCTTTTGATTCATCGCACGGAATTTCTCTTTTTTCCCCAGCTTTTCATCTACAATCTTTTCTGCTGCCTCTTTGCTTACCAAATCATAATGGGCTGCAATAAACCCTAGCATAATGACATTCAGTGTTTTATCGGACCCTGCTTCTAAAGCCAATTCGTTTGCAGGAATATTCACCTGCGTAATATCCTCCCGCTCCGTTTTCAGCGGAATTAAAGAGTCATTGCAAATCAGCAATCCACCAGGTTTTACCTGTGGTTCAAAGCGTCGGAAAGACTCTATGTTCATCGCTACAACCATATCCAGCTTTTCCCGCGTCGGAGACCCAATCTGTCTATCACTTACAATTACAGTACAGTTTGAAGTGCCTCCACGCATTTCCCCACCATAAGCAGGAGAAAACGTAACATATTTTTCTTCTTCATTGGCCGCGTATGCCAGCAGCTTTCCTAAAGTCTGAACGCCCTGACCGCCAAAACCTGCAAATAAAATACTTTTTTCCACTACAAACTACCTCCCATCCGGTGTTTTAAATTCGCCCAACGGAAATACTGGCAGTACATTTTTAACCATATAGTCTGGTGCATCCCAAGGCTCTACATGGAAATTCGTTGGACACATTGCTAATACTTCAATAAAAGAATATTTATTTTCTTCTAACTGCAAACGGAATGCTTTTTCTAAAACCTTTTTCGTCTGTCTGATATGAACTGGATCATGCAGAGACACTCTAGCCACATACCCTGCAGCATCCACCATTGCAATGATTTCAGCCAACTTTGTAGGATAGCCGGTTTTTAAGGGATCCCTTCCCGCAGGTCCCGATGTGGTGGTACGTTGACCAATCAAGGTCGTACAGGAGGACTGTCCACCGGTCATCCCATAAATCTGATTATTCACCATAATCTGCGTAAAAGCTTCCCCACGGCTGGCCGCATGAAATGTTTCTGCTAAACCAATACCTGCCGCGTCTCCATCGCCCTGATAAGAATATACCAATTTATCCTTCTGCATATGTTTAATTCCTGTAGCGACAGCAGCTGCACGCCCATGAGGACTTTGCACCAAATCCCAATTTACATAATGGGTAACATTCAAAGCACAGCCAATGCATAATGCTGTAATTGTTTTATCAGCCCAGCCATTTTCCACCAGAACGTCAGCGATAATTTTATTCAACAATGAATGGCCGCAGCCTGGACAAAATTTATTTTCTCCTACTAACAATGGATTTTTGATGTGGTATAAAAAAAGT
>DKVF01000004.1:15556-15730 GCA_002491065.1 Peptococcaceae bacterium UBA7185 | reverse complement strand
GACTACTCGCAGATTGAGCTGCGCATTCTGGCCCATATGTCCAAGGACTCGGTGCTGACAGAGAGCTTCCGCAATAATGAGGATATTCACCGCCGCACGGCTTCGGAGGTGTTTGGCGTGGCTATGGAGGATGTGACCAAGGAAATGCGCCGCAATGCCAAGGCGGTGAACTTC
>DKVF01000004.1:11726-15268 GCA_002491065.1 Peptococcaceae bacterium UBA7185 | reverse complement strand
CGCAATGCCAAGGCGGTGAACTTCGGCATCATTTACGGGCAGACGGAATTTGGTCTGAGCAAAGAATTGGGCATCAGCCGAAAAGAAGCCAAGGACTATATCGAGAGCTACTTTGCCCGCTACAGCGGCGTCAAGCAGTGGATTGACACTACCATACAGGAGGCGCGCAGCAGCGGAATCAGCACGACCATGATGGGACGCCGCCGCTATATCAAGGATATCAACAGCAAAAACTTCAATTTGCGCAGCTTTGCCGAGCGCACAGCGGTGAATACGCCTATTCAGGGTACTGCCGCTGATATTATTAAGATTGCCATGCTGCAGGTGCAGGAGCAACTGAAAAAGCGCAACTTTGAAGCGAAAATGCTGCTGCAGGTACACGATGAATTAATCTTTGAGGTACCACCGCAGGAAATTGCCGGTCTGATTGTGATTCTGCGGGAGTGCATGGAACACGCAGTGAACTTGGAGGTCCCGCTGAAAATAGACGTCAATGTGGGCTTCAACTGGTACGATATGGAGCGTGTGTGATGCCTGAATTGCCAGAAGTAGAAACTATCTGTCGCTCCTTAGCGCAGACCATCCTCCGGCAGGAAATTTCCCATGTGACCGTTTCCCTGCCTCGACTCATTCAGAGCCCCAGCGCAGAGGAGCTGATTACCCAGCTTGGCGGTGACAGCTTTTCAGCGGTACACCGCCGGGGGAAATATATTTTATTGGATTTGAACAGCGGCCGTACTCTGGCAGTGCATCTGCGTATGACAGGAAAGCTGCTTTATCTGCCGACGGACACCCCTGTGGAAAAGCATACTCATGTGATCATCCAGTTTAAGGGAGGGTATCAGCTGCGGTATCATGATGTGCGTCAGTTCGGCACGCTGTGGCTTTTGCCCGACAGAAACTACGATGCCCTTTCGGGGATTGCAGCTTTGGGTCCGGAGCCCTTGGGGGATGCGTTCACAGTGGAATGGCTGATTGCGCAAATGGCAGGAAAAACGCAGAAGGCAAAAGCCTTTTTGCTGGACCAGCGGAATATTGCCGGCATTGGCAATATTTATGCCGATGAGATTTTGTATCAGGCGCGGATTCATCCCGAAGAGCCGGTGGGGCATCTCACCGATTGGGAAACGGCGAAAGCGCTGCATTTCGCCATTCAGGACCGTTTGACGCAGGGAATTGATTACGGCGGCAGCTCCATCAAGGACTATGTGGACAGCCTGGGCCGCTCCGGCAGCTTTCAGGAGCAGCACAGAGCTTATGGACACGGCGGCAAGCCTTGCGGGGAGTGCGGCTGTACCATGGAAAGGGTGACAGTGGCAGGACGGGCCTCGGTATATTGTCCCAACTGCCAGCGTCGGAGATAAGTCCAAATTTTTCGCACCGGGATTCTCTTCTCTCCATATATTACTATCAGGAGAGAAGGGAGGCGGTTGTGTTGTTTTTAACGGTACTGCTGGCGCTGACGCTGAGCTTCGACTGTTTAGGCGCCGGTTTTTCCTATGGAATTAGACAAATCAGATTGCCCTGGTATGGTGTGTTGATTATATGCGGCTGTTCAGGATTGACGCTGGCGCTGTCCATGTGGCTGGGAAGCTGGTTAGGGCAGTTTATAGCGCCGCAGCTGGTGCAGGTTCTCGGTGCTATGATCTTGATTGTCATGGGTGTGTATATGCTGGGCAAGAGTATTCAGGAGCTGGTACAGCAGCAGGAAGCTGATGAGGCCTTGTTTCAATGGACCATTGCGCCCTTAGGCATCGTCATACAAATTTTGAAGGAGCCACATCGGGCCGATCTGGACCGTTCCGGCATGATCAGCAGCAAAGAAGCTTTTTGGCTGGGGCTTGCCCTGTCGTTGGATTCCTGCGGAGCGGGTATCGGGATGGCGCTCATGGGCTATTCCCCTGTGATGACCAGCATCTGCACGGCGCTCTGCGCCTGTCTGTTTTTATCCTTAGGACTTTTTGGGGGTGCCCGCATAGGCGCCAATATTTCTTATAAAAAAATCAAAGTGCTGCCGGGATGCCTGTTGATTTTGATAGGCATTTTCCGGTTGTTTCTATAAAAAGATGAAGCAAGAAGGTGACACAAATGGCGAAAGTAATTGGTTTGACCGGCGGGATTGCCTGCGGCAAATCCACGGTGAGCCAATATTTGCGGGAAAGAGGACTGCCGATAGTCGATGCCGACATCGTTGCACGGCAGGTGGTGGCGCCGGGCAGCAAAGGGCTGGCGCGGATAAAAGAAACCTTTGGCTGGCAGTACATATTGCCCGACGGCACACTGAACCGGGAGCTTTTGGGAAAAAAGGTCTTTGCCGATGAAGCGATGTTGCAGCAGCTGAATGCAATCACAGGGCCTTTGATTCTGGCAGAGCTGAAACAGCAGCTGCAGAGCACAGAGCCCTGGGTGGTGCTGGATGCGGCATTGCTTTTGGAGGAAGATGCCTATCGTCAACTGGCGGATGTGGTCTGGGTGGTGACTGTGCGTGAGGAA
The DNA here is from genome assembly GCA_002491065.1 of Peptococcaceae bacterium UBA7185. Taxonomy (GTDB): domain Bacteria; phylum Bacillota; class Peptococcia; order Peptococcales; family Peptococcaceae; genus UBA7185. The sequence goes on along the minus strand of DKVF01000004.1, from coordinate 12,775 downwards.
ACCCAGCTGGAGCGGTTGGTTGCGCGCAATCATTACAGTATACAACAGGCAAAAGCACGGATTGCAGCCCAAATGAGTGAGGAAGAACGGCTGCAGTATGCCGACGCTGTGATTGACAACAACGGCACCATGGAGGAAACATGGCGGCAGGTAGAGCAGCTGTGCGCGGAGCTGTTTGCCCAGTAGGTTTTCTGCAAAGGTGTGCAAAGTATTTCACGTAAAACAGTTTGCGCGGACAGGTAATTTGAGAAATACAGCTTGGCAATGTATTGTGCAGTTTGAATCATTCATATATAATAGAGGAAGAAAACAAGGAGAAGAGGCTGGAATATGATTTGCAATAATGTTTTGGAAGCGTTGGGACATACGCCGATGATTCGCTTGAATCGTATGCATGAACCGGGGAGCGCTGAAATTCTGGTAAAATTTGAAGGCTTGAATGTAGGTGGCTCAATCAAAACGCGTACTGCCTTCAATATGATTGAAGAAGCGGAGAAAAAAGGACTGATTCAGAAGGATACCATTATCGTAGAGCCGACCAGCGGCAATCAGGGCATTGGTCTGGCGTTGATAGGTGCGGTGAAGGGCTATGAAACGGTAATCATCATGCCGGATTCGGTGAGCGAGGAACGGCGCAAGCTGGTACGGCATTATGGAGCCAAGGTGATTTTGATTCATGATGAAGGCAATATCGGCGCCTGCATCGACGAATGTTTGCAGACAGCGCTGCGCATGGCCAGAGAAAATCCTAGGGTTTATGTACCGCAGCAATTTGAAAATGAAGCCAATCCCATGGCGCACCGTCATCGCACCGCGCTGGAAATACTGGAGCAGGTGGCAGGTCCGATTCACGGCTTTTGCTCAGGCATCGGCACCGGTGGCACCATCACCGGTATCGGCGAGGTGTTGAAGGCACAGAATCCTGATATGGAAATCTGGGCAGTGGAGCCGGAGAATGCAGCCATTTTGGCCGGCGGCAATGTGGGCACCCATCTGCAGATGGGCATTGGCGATGGTGTGATACCGGAAATTTTAAATCAGCAGATTTA
>DKVF01000004.1:0-11425 GCA_002491065.1 Peptococcaceae bacterium UBA7185 | reverse complement strand
TGATGTGCGGCATTTCCAGCGGCACCAATGTGGCCGCTGCCCGCAAGCTGGCAAAGAAGCTGGGCGAGGGTAAGACTGTCGTTACCATTCTGCCCGATACAGCGGAACGCTATTTCAGCACGCCGCTGTTTGAGAATGAATAATAGATGCAGGATGGTCTGTGCTGAAAAGAATGACAATCTGACCAAAGGATAAACTGTCAGCAAATAATCTGACAACAAAACCCCCGACAAAAGCTGCTGTATTGGCGTTGACAGCTTTTATCGGGGGTTTTCTGTTTAGGCGGACAGCGCTTTTCAATGAGACTAAAAGGCGCTGCGCAGTTGATTTAATTGTCCCTGGTAGCGCAGCTGCAGCTGGGGCAGATGCCGGAAATCACCGGGCTGCACCAGCGAGGCCTCTTTGGAAAACTCCAGCGCGCCGCTTCTCTGTAATACGTCTGCGACAAATTGAGAGCAGAAATAGTGATATTGCCGTTGATGGGCAAATCCCAGCTTGCAGAGCAACACGCCCAGACAATTATAATGATACTCGCTCTGGCTGTAGCGCATCAGCATAATACGCTGCACAATCTTTTCATATACTGGTAATGGTACCTGCAGCTCGTAGAGAGCACAGGGAATCTCTGGAAAGCGTTGAAAAATACCGCGGTCCAGCTCCTCCTGTACGAAACCGGCGGGAAACATGAGATAGCTGTTTTTCCGGCCGAAGCTGTAAAACTGCTGCAGACTGCCGTCCAGGCAAAGAGAAGCATGGGTATATTCCTCAGCGCTCACAAAATGAATCAGGCGAGAAAAATAGGTATCTGTGCGCATCAGCAAAATATAAATGGAACGGGTTTCTTGTGGATAGCGGGAACGATACATCAAACACACCACTCTTCTTTGGTAAGATTGTACCCTCTGACAGGGCAGAGAGGAATACACACATACTTATGCGGGAATCCTCTTAAAAAGCAGGGCGCAGGCTAGGCGAGAAAGAAAAAGTAGCCCAGCACGATAATCCCTAAAACGATACGGTAATAGCCAAAAGCCTTAAAGTCATTTTTCTTGATATAGTTCAATAAAAACTTGATTGCCAGAATGGAAATCACAAAAGCCACGACCATGCCGGTGAGTAGAAGCACCCCTTCCGCAAAGGTAAAGCTGAGACCAAATTTGAGCAGCTTCAGCAGACTGGCGCCGAACATTACAGGAATGGCCAGATAAAAGCTGAACTCGGCGGCGATATAACGGGAGGTGCCCAGAAGTATGGCGCCTAAAATGGTAGAGCCGGAGCGGGAAGTACCGGGAATCAGGGACAATACCTGAAACATACCGATGGCCAGCGCCAGCTGCCAGGTCAGCTGGGAAAAGTCATTGACCACAGGGCGGCGATGCTTGTTGTAATTTTCAATGACGATAAACAGAACGCCGTAAAGAATCAGCGTCACTGCGACAGTAGGATAATTGTAAAAGTGTTTAAACCAGTCGTCCAGCGGAATACCGATGATGGCGGCGGGCAGCACGGCCAGAATCACCTTCATCCACAGATTCCAGATGTCTTTTTTTATCAGTCCCTGTTTGGGGGAGCAGAAGGGCCAGAGCTTATGGAAAAACAGTACCACAACGGCCAGAATCGCGCCCAACTGAATGACGACATTGAACATTTCCAAAAATTCCGGCGATACATTCAGCGAGAGGAATTCCTCGGCCAAAATCATGTGTCCAGTGCTGGAAATAGGCAGCCACTCGGTAATCCCCTCGATGATACCGATGACAATCACCTTCAATAACTCAGAAAAAAAGTCAGTCATAATACATAATCTCCTGTTTTCAATTCATTTTGATGCTTCCTGCGGATTTTCAAAACATACCAATAATACACATAAAAAGCACCGTTGCTATGATACTGGATTTTTCAGAATTTCGCAAGGGCAAATGGGGTATTCCCTCAATATTTTATAAAATTTTTACCAAATCTTTATAAATGGAGAATGGTCTGTGTCCAGCTGCCAATAAAAAAAGGAAGTCTGTCGCAAAAAATGCTGATGGACTTCCCTTTTTGCAGCGTTTGTGAGAATGGACTGCGTCTAGTTTAAGGAATCGCGGATAGTTTCTATCTGTTGCTGTAAGGATGTGATTTTTTCTTCATATTGTTGCTGCTGGTTTTCCAGCTCCGCATCCTTTTGGGCCAGCGCTTCCTCATACTGCTGCCGCAGCTCGTCCAGCTGGGCCTCGTAGGAATCCTGCAGCTCCTGCTGCTGTACCTGCTGTTCTTCTTCCAAAGAGGTTAAGGTTTCCTGATACTGTTCTTCGATGGAAGAAATCCGTTCCTGATAATCGGTGGAGATTTCATTGACACGGTCCCGCTCCTCATTGAGCTTAAAATTTTTGGCCTGCGCCTCGTTCATCCGCAGCGTGACCTGAATGGGCGGCGGATTGCTGACGAAATAGCCCTCTTTGGCTGTTTTCAAAAAGAAATGAAAGCTTTCAAAAGGACGAGATTCAAAATACAGATTATAATAGTTGGTTCCTTCCTGGTTCAGATAATAGTTGTACAAATCCTTTGGACCGGTCACCTGAATCAATACCTTATCCTGCAAACTGTTGTCAATCTCCACCTCATATTTGCTGTCATTCCAGCGGTAGTAATCCAGCTTAAACTGGCTGTTGCCGCTTAAGGGTGCTTCTAAGGTTTTGGTGGACATCTCAATCGCCGGAAGGGAGGCGTCTGCATCTGCGGCGCTGTAGTCTGCCGTCTGATAGGTACTCATCTCAAATACCGAGATGCCGCAGCCCAGACCGACGAGGATCACGCCGACCAGGGTGAGAATCAAATAAATCCGCATGGCCTTTCTCATATCTTAGCACCTCCAATGCCGAATACAAATTGAATCAGCAGAGCCGTGACCACGATGGATAGCAGTGTGCAGCCCAGCACAATCAAAAACGGCCCGATGATGCTGTAGCCCATCACCACAAACACAAAGGCGGTAGCCGTGCCGGCAATCAGTCCCAACGCAGAGCAGACTGCAAACAGGAGGAAGAAAAATCCCACAAAGCGGCAGCACCAGATGACCACCTTCATGCACAGCGTGCTCAGAGAAATATCGGGAAACGGAATCCGGAAGGGCGCTTTCTCGCTGCCTTCCTTTTCCGCTAGACGCATTTCTTTGGACTGAGCCGCCTTCATGCGCATGCGGGCGATAGTTTCACCGGCTTGCTCGCGGGCGCCCATGGCATAATTTTTAGCGCCGTCAAAATCGAAATTAAAGACCGGCTCTGTGCTGCTGTAGTGACAGGCAGCGGGCTGCTCCAGCGGCTTATAATCGATGAGAATATAGCGTTTGATAAAGAAAATAATCAGATAGATTGTGAACGCCATATAAATGAGATACAGACACAGCTCGATGAGCTGATAGACCGCACGGCCGATAGAACTGCCAAAGGGCAGCGTGTAGACCAAAAAGCTGTGCAGCATATGGCAGAATAATGCGCCGAAGGTATACAGCACACCCAGAAAAATGCCCAGACCGCAGAGCCGTAAAAAGGACTGGAACAAGCTTTTCTTGTTCTGCTGGCACAGCGATTCAAAGGTGCTGCTCAAAAAATGGGCGCAGCTTTTGACACCGTAGGTGATATTGGCGGCAAATCTGTTTTGAGGCTGATAGTCGGTGTTGAGGTGATAAGCCTCCAGCAGCTCCTTGATGAGCTCTTCGGGATCGCCGAAATCAGCGATGGCTTCTTCCTCAGATAAGCCGGACTGCATTTTCATTTCGATGTGCTGTTCATATTCGTTCAATAAATCTGCCCGCTCATCGTCATTGAGTACAATGAGCCGTTGCTCCAACAGATTGAGAAATTCATGTTTTGTCACAGGGAATCACACTCCATAATAAATTTTGTCACGCTTTCGTTAAAGGTAAGCCATTCTTCTTTCAGCTCATCTTTGTAAGCCTTACCGGAACGGGTAAGGTGATAATATTTTCGCGGCGGTCCTTCTGAGGATTCACGCAAATAAGTCTCAAAATATTTTTCATTGGTCAGCCGCTTCAGGAGCGGATAGATGGTACCCTCATTGACCTCAATGATTTTGGAGACTTCACTGACGATTTCATAGCCGTACATGTCATTCTTGGCCAGAGAGATCAGTACGACCAGTTCCAGAACGCCTTTTTTGAATTGAGCATTCAAATCAGCCACCTCCTTACAGATTATATGTTATACCAACTACTTTGCATTGTCAAGTACTAAAAAATGAATAGTACTAAATATTTATTAGTAGCGCGCAGCCTGTTCCTTTCCTTATGCCGCAGCATGAAAATCAGAGCAAGATGAAAAATTTTTTTCAAAGTTGTCCGGATTTGTTCTTTTTTTTCGTTCTTAATATATAAAAGAGATTTTTTGAGAAAGGGGGAAAGGGCAACAGGATTTACGGATGAGGACTTTGCTTGATTGGCTTTGCTTCGATTGTATTTGTTTTATAGGGTATTGGGGACAGGTGACAGTCTGATTATGACATTTTCGTTGTATTTCCGGCAGCTTTCTACTATAATTGCATTACCTATTATGGAAAAGGGGCATGAACAGGATAGAAAAACTTTATGGAAAACAGTGTCCCAATTTGTTCTCTTTTTGTCGTTGTATATAAATAGAGGAGAAATATGTTAGCGGAAGGTGGTAGATGGGACTGCGGGAAGTGTTGGAGATTTGTCTGGCCCTGATTGGGAGTGCAGAAGATCAGGACAAATTTGAAACCCTGTATGAGAAATACAAAAAATTGCTGTACCACGCAGCCAGGAAACAGCTGCGGGATGAAGAGATGGTCGAGGAGGCAGTCTGCACCGTTTTTCTGCGCGTTGCCAGGAATATGTGCATGATCCATGAGTCCGTTTCCCAGGAAACCATGCATCTCTTGCTCATCATGACGCGGAGAGTGGCCATTGATATCCGGAGAAGGCAGGAGCGAAAACACATCCCCACCATAGGGATGGAGGATATAGAAAATGCAGCATGCATGTCGGTAGAAATGGGCGTCGATGAGGGGAGCAGTATCGCCAGTGCGCTGGGCAAGCTGCCCGGCCAGTATCGGGACGTGCTGCTGTTGAAGTTTGCCTATGGCTACAGCAACAGGGAGGTGGCGCGGCTGTTGGATTTGACCGTTGCCAATGTGGAAAAGATAAGCAGTCGGAGCAAAAAGAAGCTCAAAGCCATTTTGCAAGAGGAGGAGGTATGGGACGATGAAGCTGAGCGATGAGAAGCTGCAATATGCCGCAAAACTGGCGGCAAAGGCCGAGTTGGAGCCATGGCTTGATTATGAGGCCTACGAGGAGCCAGTCTTTTCAGAAAAGTTTCAGCAAAGGATGCAGGCGCTGATAGAGAATGTGAGAGCCGGCAGCGTGGCGCAGGACAGGGCGCGACTGGGCTGGCAGTACTACAGCAGACGGGGCCTTGCCGCCGTGCTGCTGTGCTTTCTCCTGAGCTGCATTGCCATGCCGGAGGCCGTGATGGCCAGCGGCCGCAAGGTCATTGAAGTGGTGCGGACAGTGTTTGAGGAATATACAGAGTATCACTTTACCTCCAGGGAAAAAGCTGAAGCTCAGCTTACGCCGCTTACGTTTGGTTATTTGCCCGACTCCTTACATAAAAATACAGAAGAAATTACAACAATAACTTATTTTGTTGATTATGTCGATTCAACGGGAAGAATTATTTTTTCGCTAGAGCAAGATTTGCTGACAGAAAACATGACTTCTACTTATATTGCCGATACAGAGGATGCAAATGTGAAGTATGGCACCATTAAAGGCAGGGAAGTGCAACTCATAGAAAAAAAAGAACGTATTCAATTTGTATGGATATACGAAGCCTATTGCATCACAGGACAGACTAGATTGCCGGAAGAGGAAATACTGCGTATTTTGCAAAATATAGAGCTGTGAAGAATGAAAAGATTGTCAAGTGTGTGAAAGGACAGTCTTTTTTGTGTCGTGGCATAAAAAGTAAGAAAAATGAATTTTTTTGAAAAATATTGTCCGGAATGCCCTCCATTTTGTCGTTCTTAATATATGAGAAGAATTTGAGCGAGAAATTTGTTTCTTCTCACAAAATTCAAACGGAAAAGAGGGAAATAAGATGGTGAATAGAGCAAAGAAAGCGGCGGCTGCGGTTTGTCTGGGCGCCGTGGTACTGACGTCAGTACCAGCAGTTGCTATGGCAGCAACTGCTGAACCCATTACCCAACAGACAGAAAGCGGAATTGCACCCTATATGTTATATATTGTAGATGCACGCTGTACATTATCTATCTCAGGAACAACGGCAACCGTGAACGCCTGGGTAATAGGCGATGACTTTGATGCCACCAAAGCAAAGGTGGTTGCAGAATTACAGGAAAAAGACGGAAGCAGCTGGACAACCATTGCCACCTGGACAGATACGCAGAATGCGTATAGAGCTTCTGTGAATAAGACTAAGAGCATCACAAGAGGCAAAACTTATCGCGTGAAAGCGACTGTCACCGTTTGGGAAGGCAGCGCATCAGAAACACAAACTATCTATAGCTCGTGAGAGAGCAGTGTCAGGACAACTTCTTCCCTGCCTGTGCAAACCGGCAGGGAAGAAAATGAAAATTTGAGGAGGAATATTCTATGAAGAAAACAATGAAAAAAATAGTTGCAACTATTTTGACAGCGGCAATGGCTATGACTGTAGGAATGCCAGCGTTTGCAGAAGAATCTGGGGAAAATGATGAAAATGAATTGAAGACAAAAGTATCTGCATATGTTCAGAACTGGGTAAACGAAAACTATACAGAACATTACACGCTTTCAGATTATCAAAGTCAAATAACAGGATTTAATTTGCAGGATGACAACATAGAGGCTCATTTATTAGTCGAGGTATATACAACTTTAAAATATAACAGTGTGGATGAGCTTCCATACATGCAAGGTGTGAAAAGTGTAACTGGTGTAAATTCCGTTGAAACATTATTATTAAGTCCGAATGCTGTTGAAAATTCAGCTTTGAATAAGATTGATGGAATAGAACTAACAGAAACACAAAAAATTAATTTTCTAAAAAAAGTTTATGAACAATTTGAAGATGCATCTGCATGCATTGGAGTGCCAACACTTTTAACTGTAGATTTCGTTGTGAAAGCCGACATTGACAATAGTGAATTGAAAAATGTCCGGTTATTTGAAGAATCAGGTGGCATTCTATTTCCTGCAAAACCGTTTGATACAGCGAGAGAGTTACAAAATAAAAGTGTTGCAAAATTAACTTCTTATCTCAAAAGCGATGAATCAAAAATTAGTATAACTACATCGACAAGAGCAGGTGGATATGATCGTGTAGCTGCTCGAGATTATGCAAACAAATATACAAGTAATGGAACAAATGCTTGTAAGTGTGGTTCGATAGCAGGTGGATCAAGTGGAGGCGTAAATTATGACAAATGGAACAATAGCAAATATCCATATCAGACAATCTTTTGTCATAATGACTGTGCAGATTTTGTATCGCAAGCTTTAGCAGCAGGTGGAATTCCTACTAATTCTAGTTGGGAACGTGGAACAAATGCATGGCAGGTTTCTAGGTATCTATGTGAATATATGGTGAATAATGATTATGCAATAGAAACAACATTTGATGATTGTGTAGTCGGTCATATGGTGAAAATGACAACATATAGCAATCACATGGTACTTTGTACATTAAATGATACAATTGATCATAGGTATTCCGGTCATACGAATGACAGGTTGAATGCAAAATTAAACAACGTATCTAGCTGGGTATATTATAGAATTACTTATTAATTTTTTACATCTTAAATTGTCAAGTTAAGCGCAAATAAATGTTAATGTGGCAAAAGGGTGGGGAAGAATATGCTGAGAAAAACGTGTTGTATTATAGTAGTGCTTTGTCTTATGCTGTTCTTTGGTTGTGCAGGAAACAAGACGCAAGCTGTATTACAAATTCCGTTATTGCAATATGATAGTGAACAGGGTACATTGTATGCTGCACAGTGGAATTTGGGTGAACAGACTATTGTGTCAGAAAAAACCGTATTATTGCAACAGCAGGATATAGATGCTGTGATGCGTATCAAATGGGATGGTGATGGCTACATCATTTTACCTCAGGCCTCCTACAATAAGCCATTTTCAAAAGTGAATGCCGATTTTTTTCATCAAATTATAGAAATGAAACATACTTGCGAAGTGTTGCATGGTAGCTGGCGCTGTTGGAAAGAAGATAAAGACACTGTAATACTAGCTGACGATAGTCATGCATATCAGTTAGATATTGCCGTTGATTATGAACTTGCAGGATTAACTGTTACAGAGAATGGGCCAACAGTCTTGCTGTGGAATTCGCTCAATGGGGAAGTTGCATTGTATCAGTATGATACAGAGCGACAGAAAGGAAACCTAGAGAGGATTTCCGGCTTGCCACTGATGAACAGTCAACTCTATCCAGAACAGGCGGCGATAGAGAATGGACAGGATTTCTATTTTACGGATGGCTATGTTATATATTTCATCAACACAAGAACGGGGCAAGCAGAGTTGGTATTTTCTAAAAATGAATTTGCAAATTCTTTTGCTGAAACGAATGCAGAAATAGCAGAAGCGTTGAAAAATTGTCATTTGATGATGGGATTTTATGAAAATGAACTATTGGTTTTGCTGTCCCATCCAGAAGGAATTTTAGATAAGCAATGGCTGTATTGTCAAGGTACAAAACGGCAAGCGCTACTTGAACTTCCGGTGAATACGGTTGTCTACCTACTACCCAATCATATGTAAACGATAAACTTGTATTCTGCCTGTTCAATTGCTTAGATTTCTCAGTTATCCATTAAACCCACTACGTACAAATATGACGTCTTTCTTGTCAGAGCAAATTGGGAAGGAAGGCGTCATTTCTGTACAGTTGTTATAAATTATTTTGCAAGACTGCAAAAATGTTTCTGTCAGTCATTTTTCGCAAATTGCATTCTAATGGTTGAAATATTTTCGTGCAGATTTTGGCCTGTTGGGGACGTTTTCGTTGTAAAGCTGCGAAGAATTTGTTAAGATAAAGTATAGACATTATTTGGGCAGTTCGTGAGAAATATAAAAATTCAGACAGTTGCGAGAACTGTAATTAAATAATTTGTTTAAGGAGTAGAGTATTTCGATGACAAGCTTTATTACGATTTACTTATCATTTTTAGTGTGGCCAGCAATCACGATATTGCTGAAAGAGATACGAAAAGAAAACGGTAACGATACTTTGATAGTTGGAGCGAATATTTTTTTAGCAATCTATTGGTACAGTTTCTTAGTAACAGTTTTTGAATATGGGAGCTATGTATGTGATATGCTAATCAGATATAATTAAATTTGTTAAAATGATGCTCTTGTAGGTATACGCAAAGATTATGAAACCCTTCAAACTGTTGTAACACGGTTTGAAGGGTTCTTTCTGCAGTAGGTTTCTTACAATTGCAAACGCAGATAATAATTAAATCATTGGTCTTATGTTCAGAAACATAGGATAAAGCTCTTTTGCAAGTGTTTCACGTGAAACATTTTTAATTCATCAATCATGTTTTCCTTTAATACGCAAAGACCATGAATAAAAATTTTTATAATGGTTGTTTTTTCGAAAAAGCAGGCTAGATTATATATAATGATAAAATTAAGATAAAATATCGATAAGGGGCGAATGCTATGATACAGATTAGACCTGTTTCAGATTTAAGAAATAAGTTTCTGGATATTGAGAAGATTGTAAATTCGGGTGAGCCGGTATATTTAACCAAAAATGGCTATGGCGCAATGGTAGTGCTAGTCTTAAAGAGTATTCAAAATTAACAGATGGCGTTGAAGTTGCATTAGATAAAGCAGATGAGTTTGCAGCGGAAAATGATACACGGATGAGCCATGAGGAAGTTTTTGAAGGACAGCGGGAGAAAACATGGTGTGTTACTGTCTGAAATGTAAAGCAGAGGATGGGCATACACGGGCAGCAGCATGTTTTTTGCAGTGAGTTATTATCAGAAGCAAGCCGGAATGAGGTGATGGTGTGGATAAAAAATTAGATTTGGATAGTCTGGGGCCGATTCTAGTGGTGCTGTTCCTTGTACTTTTTCTTATGCTGGGAGACTGCTATTGTCGGTATCGTCAGGTGGGAGATATGTATGTGCCGTTCTTTTTGTTTTTATCAGGAATTCCTGCGATTTTGGAACGTGTCCAAAAGACAAATATAACAGCGATTGAGTGGAAAATATGGAATCTGGGCATCGTTGTCGTTTGTTTGTCTGTTATGACTTTTCAGGGAATATTGGGATTTTCTCTGTTCCTGAATATTCAATTGGGCTGCGCTTTGTGGCTGACCATTTTTTCGGCGTTGCTGTCTTCGCAGGTGCGGTTTACAGCGCAGATGGATTTGACGAAGGTGATAGAAGATCTTTGGAAACTGATGGGTGTGGGTTTATGTGGTTGGTGTTTGGCAGCTCCCTGGGAGTATGCCGAAAAGACTTTGACGGGTTATCTTGTATTCATTAGCTGTTATGCGTTGTATCGTTCGGTTCTTCTGCAAAAGAATCCGCATGCTGTGAAGTAAAGACAGGCTCATTTGTTTGCGATACAACTGTGTTCAGAAATAAAGCCGCAGAGAAAGCCTGGATATTGAGCGTTCGTGATAAGAGGGAGGATAAAATGAGAGAGGATGGCAAAAGGGATGTTCTTTGCCGGAAAACGCTTAAAGTGCATTTACCGGATTATCAGTTTGTGATGAAGATTTATTTATTTTTATCAGCCATTTTGTGTCCCTTAGGGATACACAGATATCTGTTGCTTTTTTATATATGGTGTGGTGTTACCTTGGTTCTCTTTGTTTTTTTCATATACGACTGTACAAAGAGGGAAAACTACAGTCTGCACAATATATTGCCATCGCGCTGTTTCTTCTCTGGTTTGTACTGGGATTGTTCATTTATATCGCGCCGACGGATTTGGCACTTGCGCCTTTGGTGTGTGTTTACCTGGTGGGAATGCCTGTCATGTTTCTTGCGGTGCTATGGCTGGGCTTTAGTCATAAATTTTAGCGCGTTGTTGTGGCTGCGGCTGTATGTTTTTTGCGGCTTTATTTTGGCCATTGTACTGCAGATTTTGAAGTATGATTGAATGAAAATTGAATAACCCATTGCTACATAGGCTGCGGTCATAGTTTTTCTGTGACAGCAGTTTATTTTTTGCAGAAGATTGGACTTGTAATGTATTGATGGGAAAGATCGTGAATCCTTTCGAAAGGGATTGCGAAACTGAATATTATATGGAAATGTATGGATACAGAGTGACCATAACGGTAGGCGGTTTGCTTCCCTGATGATATTGTCAAGATTAGTTGACACATTTTTCTCGAGTCTGTGAAAAAAAGTCTGT
>DKVF01000011.1 GCA_002491065.1 Peptococcaceae bacterium UBA7185 | reverse complement strand
ACCACATGGAACTGTCCCAGATAATAGATAATATCGGAATCGCCTGCGTAATTATTATAGATTGGCTGATTGTTGGCTTTTCCGTTCACACTCATGCTCTCTCCTGCTTGGGCCGTAAAGCTGAAGGTAGAGCAGTCACCATTATAGAGATACCATGTACTGTCATCCTGCCAGGTGATCGTTCCGCCCACTGCGGAGGCGGAGGCGGAGTCAGCGTCGGCATTGGGCGTCTTACCCTCGTAGCATCCGGGGGCGCTCTTACCGGTGTTGAGAATCGAAGCGCTACCCCACTTGACGGCATCTGTAGTTGTGACGTCACAAGTAGACGTCCACTTAAAGTAAGGGGTAAAGTAGTCTTGCCCGTACTCCAAATACAGATTTGTCCATGTCAGTGTGACGGTGTGATCGGTATTGTTTACCGTCTCTGTGAAGGTAAAGCCGTCCTTATAGCTGCCGTCCGTCTCCTTGTGATTTTCCGGATCCAGCAGGTTGGGCCTGGTGGACTGTCCCGCAGGATCCCAGGTGATGTGATCGAATTCCGCATAAATATTGCTGCCATTTTTTGTGTAGTATGGCAGGGCAATTTTGATCTCCAGCTTCTTAAAGAACTGGGGCATATCGATGTAGTCCTTGTCCGGGTTTATCCAGATTTGCCGCAGGGCAAAGGGCTGATTCGCCGCTGTGGGCACGCCAGTCTTGACGCCAACCCGGGACAGTCTGGGGCCGGTCTGGATAGCTCTGTTGTCACCAGGCGTATCATTGTATTTGCCCGTAATCTTGGGGGTGGCGGAGATTGTCTGATATGTTTTCTGACTGCCTGTATTCCCTATATCACCGGTATAGGTTCTGATTGTCAGCTTCTCACGAAGCTCCTGCTCCGTGCTCCTGTTCCAAAGGGTGGTGTCCGGGGCCAGGATGATGTTGAAGCTGTTTTCCTCCGCCGTGTTTTTGAGGGAGTAGGTGATGGTGCCATTTGTGGGGTGGTAGCCGCCGTAGTTGTTCTCACTGTGCAGCTCGTCAATGCTTTCAGGCATTACGCTCTCCGCCATGCCGCCCCGCTCAGGGATGGGGTACTCCACCACGGTCAGCCCGTCGGGCACGGTGATCTCCACCTTCTTATTGGGCAGGTTCAGCGTGCTCTTCACCACAATGTGCAGGGTAAACTGTTTCGAGAAATCCACAGAGAACTCACTTTTTTCATTCAGAGACTGATCGGCCGCTCCCTCCGTCCGGATGACGGCGGTAATATTCATCTCGGAGGTTTCCAGGGTCTGGATGGCAAAGGTCTCCAAAAACGCTAAAAGCTTGTCGATCTTTTCCGCGTCCATCTGCGCCTGCTGCTCCGGCTCCAAGCCCTCGTAGGCCCGCTTGGCGGCAAGGAGTTCTTCATAGAGCGTCGCAGTGGCCGCCTCATCCAGTGTTTCCAGGTCTACCTGTTCCAGCCGGGCCAGCACATCGTCAATCTGCTGCTGCACCGGGCAGACGGCGCAGAGGAAGGTGCATACCGGGTTTTCCTCGGTGTAGCCGCAGGCCGCGTCATGGGCCGGATGATGGGTACACAGATTGTCCCCGGATGGATTGGGCGTTTGGTCTGCCTCCTCCGGCTGTTCTTCTTTTAAAATGGCAAAAAGCGCATCGGCATTGACAATCTGTGCCTGTTCCTCCGGGCTCAGGGCCTGATAGGCCTCTTTGGCGGCACGTATTTGCTCCAGGACTGCCTCGTCCGGTTCCTCTGCGTTTTGGGCAAGAAGCGCATCAATCTGCCGCTGCACCGCACAGATGGCACAGACGAAGGTGCACACGGGGTTTTCCTCGGTGTAGCCGCAGGCTTCGTCATGGGCTAGATGATGGACGCAGCTTCCGCTGTCAGGCGGCAGTTCTTCCAGACTTTCACTGCTGTCCCCATCTTCTGTTTCCTGTCCGCCGTCAACATTTAACAAGCCTTCGCCAGTATCTTCCTGGGCATCAGCTGCAACGCCCAACAGGGTCTCCGCAGCAGCCATGCTGAAAGCGCCTCCTACATTTGTGCCCAGAAAGGCGACGCACAATACCGCGCTCAGAATTCCGCGCCATAGCTGTCTTCTGCTTTTTTTGCTATGCTTTCCTTTTCTTTTATTTTCTGTCCTCCAAAACATATTTAGTCCCCCTTCTGTCCCTTTTTTTCAGAATCGTCAGTCTTTTGTCGGTGTTCATGACTTATTGTGACACATAGTCCCCATTCCAGATCTTATTCGCGGAAGAATCCTGCACCTTGCCCAGCCATGTACTCCTATCATGACCGCACTGCGCTTCGTGCCAGATGGCCGAAGGCTTTTTCTTCTAAAGCATACATTTTTATCTTCATACCAGAGCACAACATACAAAGCATTCCGCAGCTATATAAATGGGATTTCCGTTTGTATAGCTGTATTTTTTTGTGCTCCGACCACATATTTTCGGTGTCCAAAAATGTATGATTTTTCGCACAGGTCATCTGTATAGCCCATCTCATGGATATAGCGGCTGTCGGCCTCCAATATCCGTGTTTATGAGAAATTTTTCTGTAGATATTTTTTACCTTCACCTCATACTTTTTATAAAAATAATAATACCAAATTTTTTCGGGAATATTATAGCATATCTTAAGAAAAAAATACAGTATTTTATGAACGTTAGACGCTATAAATTTTCTACATTTCAGCCTTCTACCGCATCAGGTACAGTACAAAATTGGAAGTAACAATATGCCGCCCTTTGTTGCTAAACTATTTCCCTCTCGATTTTCCCTTCTATGGAACTGAACCATCAGGATTGCGCGCTGTATTTCCAAATGAAAAAAGCGACTGCCCCGCATAGGGAACAGCCGCTTCGTTGTAATTCTGTTTTATTTTTGCACACTGTTATTCAATAGTTGCAATCAATTCGCCAGCCACTACCTGCTGACCTTCTTTTACATTGATTTTGCCAATCTTGCCCGTTGCCGTAGCCAATACGTTGGTTTCCATCTTCATAGCTTCCAGTACAGCGATTGGTTCATTTTCTTTTACTTCGTCGCCTTCCTTCACCAAGAGCTTGATCAAGGTGCCGGGGATGTTGGCGCCGACTTCGTTTGGATTGCCTTCGTCCGCCATCACGGTAGATGCAACAGTGGCTACCGATTTTGCGGCTTTATCCAAAATCTTAACGGTTCTTCTGTTACCGTTTACTTCAAAAATTAATTCGCGGAAGCCTTCCATATCCGGCTTGCGGATCTCTACCAGCTTGGTTACCAAAATTTTACCTTCGCTCAGAGCGATTTCACAGGTTTCCCCTTCGGTAATGCCATGGAAGAACACGTCGCTGCCCATGTGTACAAATTCACCGTTATCCAGTTTTGCTTCCAGATAATCTTCGTATACTTTTGGATACATGCAGTAGCTCATTACCTGCTTCATATCTGCATCGATGCCGAATTCTTCATCCAGATGTTTTTTGATTTCGGCAAAATCTTCAGCCGGCAGCAGTTCGCCAGGACGGCAGGTGATAGGTTCTTTGCCTTTCAGTACCAGCTGCTGCAGTTTTTCCGGGAAGCCGCCTTCCGGCTGACCCATCATGCCTTCAAAATAGGTCACTACAGAGTCTGGGAAGTCCATGCTCTTGGCTTTTTCATAAATATTTTCCGGTGTCAAGTCATTCTGAATCATGAAGATGGTCAAGTCGCCCACCACTTTAGAAGATGGTGTAACTTTTACAATATCACCCAGCATCATGTTGACATCGCGGTACATTTTCTTCACATCGTCAAATCTATGGCCTAGGCCAAAGCTTTCTACCTGAGCTTTCAGGTTGGAATACTGACCGCCAGGAATTTCATACTTATAAATTTCTGCATTGGTCGCCTTCAAGCCAGATTCAAATCCGCCATATACAGGACGTACAGCAGACCAGTAATCGGATACCTTCTGCAAATCGTCTACAGACATACCGGTCTCGCGGTCGGTATGTTCCAGCGCAGCCACAATGGAGTTCAATGCCGGCTGGCTGGTCAAGCCGGCCATTGCGTTGATGGCACAGTCTGCAATATCCACGCCGGCTTCGGAAGCAGCCAAAACAGTTGCTACGCCGTTACCGGTGGTATCATGAGTATGCAGATGAATTGGAATACCGATTTCCTGTTTCAGTGTGCTTACCAGTTTTCTGGCAGCAGCCGGTTTCAACAGACCGGACATATCTTTAATGCCCAGGATATGGGTACCGGCTTTTTCCAGTTCTTTTGCCATTTTTACATAGTACTGTAATGTATATTTGTCACGGCTTGCATCCATGATGTCGCCGGTGTAGCACAGGCAAGCTTCGCAAACCTTGTTCTGTTTCAGAGTTTCGTCAATGGCAACTTCCATGCCCTTCAGCCAGTTCAAGGAGTCAAAGATACGGAACACGTCAATCCCGGCATCGGCAGATTCTTTTACGAAGGCGCGAATTACATTGTCCGGATAGTTTTTGTATCCAACAGCATTGGCACCGCGCAGCAACATCTGGAACAATACATTTGGAATTTTCTGCCGCAGCAGATCCAGTCTTTCCCACGGAGATTCTTTCAGGAACCGATAAGCAACGTCAAAGGTAGCGCCGCCCCACATTTCCAGTGAGAATGCATCTTTTTCGATGACAGAGGTCGCGTCGGCAATCAGGTTCATATCTCTGGTACGCACACGGGTAGCCATCAAAGACTGATGGGCATCACGGAAGGTGGTATCTGTCAAGAGCAAACGTTTCTGATCCAATACCCATTTAGCCAGTTTTTCCGGACCATAAGCATCCAGATACTGTTTAGTGCCGCTCAGATCAGCAGGCACAGTATAATCGGTCGGTACACGAGGTACGTCGAATTTTGGTTTTACACCTTTTGTCTCATTGACAACTTTTTCGCCCAGGAATTTCAATAATTTCAGTTCTTTATCGCCTTTTTTATTGGCGGTGAATAGTTCCGGTGTCTTGGCAATGAAATTGGTATCGCAGTTGCCGTTGCGGAAATCTTCATGATTCAATACGTTCATAATGAAACCTATATTGGTTTTTACACCTTTGATATTGGTTTCTTTTAAAGCGCGCAGCGCTTTGTTTACGGTGTCATTGAAGGTTCTGCTGTGTGCAATTACTTTTACCAGCAGGCTGTCATAGTAAGGACTGATCACCGAACCGGTGAACGCGTTGCCGCCGTCCAGACGAATCCCGTTGCCGGAGCTGGAGCGATAAACGTCGATAATCCCTGTATCCGGTGCAAAGTTGTTGGCCGGATCCTCAGTGGTAATACGGCATTGAATGGCATAGCCGTTGGCCTTGATGTCATCTTGGGATTTGATATTAATCTCGTCGGAGTTCAGCGGATAGCCTTCTGCCACTAAAATCTGTGCCTGCACAATATCCACGCCGGTAATCATTTCAGAAACGGTATGTTCTACCTGAATACGAGGATTCATTTCAATGAAATAATGCTGACCGCTGGCATCTACCAGGAATTCAACGGTACCAGCACCGCGATAATGTACAGAACCGGCAATTTTCAAAGCGTCGCTGCAGATAGCCTGACGCTGTTCTTCGGTCAAGCACAATGCAGGACCAAATTCGATTACTTTCTGATGACGACGCTGAATGGAGCAGTCACGTTCAAACAAATGCACCAAATTGCCGTGTTTATCACCTAATACCTGTACTTCAATGTGTTTCGGATTTTCAATATATTTTTCAACGAAAACTGTGTCAATCCCAAAAGCTTTTTTGGCTTCGCTCTTGGCGCTTCTATATTCCTGCAGCAGGTCTTTCTCTTCCCGCACAATCCGCATACCGCGCCCGCCGCCGCCGGCAGATGCTTTTAAAATCAGCGGATAGCCGCAAACCTTTGCGTATTCCTGTACTTCTTCTTCATTTTCGGCTGCTTTTTCTACACCCGGAATGGTTGGCACACCAACACTGGTGGCCACAATTTTGGACTGGATTTTATCGCCCAGTGCGTTCATCATCTCATGAGTAGGCCCAATGAACGCAATGCCGGCTTCTTCACACTGCTTGGCGAATTCGGCATTTTCAGATAAGAAACCATAACCTGGATGGATTGCGTCAACTGCTTTCGCTTTCGCCAGTTCAATGATTTCGCCAATACTCAGATAAGCATCCACTGGTGATTTGCCCTTCCCAATCTGGTAAGATTCATCGGCCAGTGTTCTGAACAGAGAATTTTTGTCTTCTTCAGAATAAATTGCAACACTGCGGATTCCCAGTTCCCGACAGGCACGGAATACGCGAATGGCAATTTCACCACGGTTTGCTACCAATACACGTTTAAATTTTTGCATTCTTGGTACCTCCTAAATTTATTGTCATAATCGTTGAATTATGTCACATATTATTAAGATTATACTACATT
>DKVF01000093.1:1418-14978 GCA_002491065.1 Peptococcaceae bacterium UBA7185 | reverse complement strand
ATTTAAGGAAAATCCAGCTCTGCTTATGGGGAAAGACGAATATAACCAAGTTTTGAGTCAAAAACAGTACAAATGCTGCGCTAATGTAAACAATATCATAGATTATGCAAATGAGCATAGAGGTTCTTTGGTTATTATGGGGAATCAGGAACAACTAGATAACCTAATTATGCAGTTACGCGCTAGAACAGACAACATTAAGAAAATTAAAACTATTGATAGCAAAGAATGGGGTATTATTGAAAACTCCATAGTTTCCCTCAAGGACGAAATAGAAAACACAATAAAATATGGAGAATTTAAAGCTAAGGTATTAAAAGAATTAGGGCTTTCAAATTGGAATATGGTTTCTTATTTTGATGAATGTGTAGTCGTAAACAGCCGTCAAACATTAGAAAAATACGATCTTACAACGTTTTTCAAAAATAATAGAGAAAAACTTGTACAGGTAGAAAATGCCATTAAACAAAAACTTGATATGGCAACAATTTTGAGAAGATTTCTTAAGAACAATAATTATAAATTCCACCCACAATACTATCAACTCACAGCAGAAATCAATGATTTTTTAAGCAATGCGCGTGCTTACAGAATTAACGTTAAATATATATCATCAGTCGGAAACTATCTAGGCACAAAAGAAATAATTGTAGAGCAACCTGACATAAACAGATTTAAGGAAAATCCAGCTCTGCTTATGAGTAAAGACGAATATAATCAAGTTTTGAGTCAGAAACAGTATGAATACTACGCCATTGTAAACGATATCATAGATTATGCAAATGAGTATAGAGATTCTTTGGTTATTATGGGGAGTCAAAAACAACTAGATAACCTAATTACCCAGTTACTCAATAGAACAGATAACATTAAGAAAATTAAAACTATTGATAGCAAAGAATGGGATATTATTGAAAACTCCATAATTCCCCTTAAGAATGAAATAGAAAAGATCGTAAGTACCAACCAGAAGATACTTGCGTATTACGAGTCTCCTGGTTTCTTAAAGATTAAAGAAACTTGCGAAGTGTTAATGAGTACTCAGAGAGAGTTCAATGAATACATTAATGAGAAAGTACAGTCCATCTCCCATCTCTTTGGCACCAGAGTGATTCGAAATGAGACAATCAATGATGATGAATACAATTATATTCGCCCATATAAAAAGACAATCACGCCTTTCACGGCTGAGGTTTCTAAAACAGTTTTTGAAAGTGCAGAGAATAAGCCTCTTGAGTATGTAGTGAAGTATTTCTATCCTAATAAAGAATCATACCCAGAACAAATCCAAAAACTCTATCAACTTGTGGAAGAACTTGAAACCTTAAAAGATGCAAAGCAAATTATTGAAAACTACAAAGTAGAGTATCAACAGTACCTTGGAGATGTTCCTCATTTTATCATGGAAAACGATGAGACAGGATTCTATTCAAGGCTCGGATTTGCTAACATTGACGAAAGTGTACTTACCGTAGAGTATAGGTTCTCATACACTTCTGGAGGAGGAATGGCTCATAGGTCATTTACTGTACCAATGACAGAAGAAACCATTATAGAACTTATTAAGGCACTGGAAAGCAAACTTACTGCAAGTGCCTTTGCAAAAGAGCAACGAACTCTAATGACAAAGAAATTACGTGAGTTTATCAAGAATCGTGATAACTTCACTTGTTGTAACTGTGGTAATTCTATTTATGCGGAGCCAAATCTCCTGCTTGAAATAGATCATATCATTCCAGTGTCAAAGGGCGGTCATACAGTAGAAGATAACCTTCAGACATTGTGTTGGAGATGTAATAGAACAAAGAGCAACAAAATTATAAATTAATAGGAAAAATATTGCTATTAATAAAACAGTATTAGCAAGCTGAAATAGGGTAGTTACCATATAGAGTACAATAAAAATAGGGCTATTGCACAATAGATTGGGTAGAGATCTATGAAACAATAGCCCATTTTTGTGTGTTACAAATTCTTTCGAGTGTTATATAAATTTATGACAGAATAACATAGCTCCGTTGTTAGCGAGAAATTCTCAAATTTCCTGTCAATAACAATCATCCGCAAAATACAGACTGCTGCAGCCGTGCAAAGGCTTCCTGCACCCGCGATAAAGGTAAGGCCAGATTCATGCGAATATGGCAAGGACCATGGAACATGCGGCCGTCCTGCCACATCACTCCGGCATCCCAACCGGCCTTCAGCACTTCTTCTATGGTTTTGTCATGGGCAGCACACCATTGGGTACAATCCAAAAACAGCATGTAGGTGCCCTGCGGTTTGGAAACCTGAACACCGGGAAAATGTTCACCAATATAAGCGCAGGCAAACTCTACATTGCCTGTCAGCACTTGCCGCAATTCATCCAGCCACGCATAGCCCTCAGGCTTGTAAGCGCCCAGCAGTGCATGCATGGACAACACGTTCATGTCATTATAATGACAAAGGGACGATTCTTTTTCTACCCGCTCCCGAATCCAACGATTATAAATGATATGATAGCTGCCCACCAGACCAGCCAGATTAAAGGTTTTGGACGGCGCGTACAACGCTACCGTGCGATTTCTGGCATCCTCCGAAACCGACTGGGTAGGAACGTGCTGATATCCTGCCAAAATAATGTCCGACCAGATTTCATCGGAAATCACAAACACATCATGTTTTTGGAACAGCGCCATGGCCTGCTCAATTTCCCAACGCTCCCACACCCTTCCCGTTGGATTGTGGGGCGAGCAGAAAATAGCAGCATGAATCTTGTGCTGCACAAGCTTTTTTTCCATGTCGGCAAAGTCCATACGCCACACGCCCGCTTCATCCTGCACCAACGGCGAATGCACAATATGATAGCCATTGTTCAACAAACAGCCGGTAAAACCGATATAAGTGGGCGAATGGAGCAGCACTGTATCCCCTTTAGAGCAAAACACATTGAGCGCGCTGACCACGCCGCCCAATACGCCGTTTTCATAACCAATGGCTTCTTTTTTCAGACCAGTCACGCCATTGCGTTTGCTCTGCCACTGTATAATGGCGTTGTAATAGTCCTCTGTGGGCTGAAAATACCCGAACGCCGGATGCTGTGCCCGCTCCACAATGGCCTCCACAATTGTGGGAACAGTGGGAAAATTCATATCAGCTACCCACATGGGAATGGGCTCCACTCCATCCTTGGGCAGCGGCGGAGCATATCCGGTACCCAAGCCGTCCACTGCCAGGGCGTCCCTGCCCCGCCGGTCCATAATAGATGTAAAATCATATTGCATCGTCATACACCTCATTTTATATAGAATGTTCTTTTCCTCTATTATAACAGACGCAAATGTCTGTGCATAGGCGATTTTAAAGAAAGGAGACCGCAGCAGCCATGATTAATCCTGTGTTTTATACATCAAAAACAGGCGGGTAAGCATCTTTGACTCATCCGCTTGTTCTTGCTTCCTCTTTTTGCCGCTGTTCGCTCTCACGAAAAAATAAGCAACATGGAAAAGCCAATCCTCCTGTCAACTTTTTTTCAAAATGTTTCACGTGAAACAATTGCAAATTTTTTTTGCAGATTTATAAAGTAAATCTTCTGCATTGCTGAAATAAAAAGGGGCATTCCCATCAATCAGAGAACGCACCTTTTCACCAGTTGTAAAGCAGTTTTCTCCATACCGGCAGCTGCTTTCCTTTACTGAAACGCATCTGCAAGCCATGTAATCTGCGCACGACCCTTTTCCCAAAGCACCGAGAGTACATCGAAACGGCAATAGTATTTCTCCATATCGGGATGGCAGCAGAGATAGTACTGTGCTGCCTTGCGCAGTTTCGCTCGTTTTTTCTCATCCACTGACTCTGCCGGCGTGCCGTAGTGAAGATTGCTGCGGCTGCGCACCTCTGCAAAAACCAGATCCTGTCCTTTTTTCAGAATCAAATCAATCTCGCCCCATCGGCAATGAAAGTTGGCCTCCAGCAGCCGATAGCCCCGCCGTTCCAAATACTGGCGCGCCAGTTGTTCACTTTGCTTTCCCAATTCCTTACGCCCATCCATCTTCTGCGCTCCTTTCCCCTACTCTTTGGAAAATTCATCACAAGATGGCAAAATCCTCTCAGAGCGCAATTATTTTTGCAGCGGTTGATAGGTGGTCACAATCTGCTCTGCAATGCGCAAGCCGTCTACTGCAGCCGACATGATTCCGCCCGCGTAGCCTGCGCCTTCCCCGCAGGGATAGAGTCCTGCAGCCGAGGGGGACTGATAGCGCTCGTTGCGCACAATGCGCACCGGCGAGGAAGTACGGGTTTCCACTCCGCTCAACACCGCATCGTCAGCGGCAAATCCCTTTATTTTTTTATCAAAAACCGGTATAGCCTCCCGCAAAGCCTCTGTCACAAAGGACGGCAAACACTTCTTCAATTCTCCGAATACAACTCCGGGACGATAGCTGGGTCGCACACTGCCCAAAGCTGTGCTGGGCCGGTCGGCCAAAAAGTCCCCTATCAGTTGAACCGGCGCCTGATAGCTTCCGCTCAGCTCATAAGCCAACTGTTCCCAATGCCGCTGAAAGTCAACGCCTGCCAACACATCCTGCCCGGCAAAATCCTCCGGCGTCACATTCACAACCAGCGCACTGTTGGCGTTGACACCATCCCTGGCTAGATTACTCATGCCATTGACTGCCACTCTTCCTGCTTCCGAGGCCGCCGCAACGACCACACCGCCGGGACACATACAAAAGCTATACACCGCCCGTCCGTTGCTTGCCTGATAAGTCAGTTTATAATCGGCGGCGCCCAAATGGGCATAGGGTTCTTCCATCCCATATTGCGCCAGATTGATCATCCGCTGCAGATGCTCCACCCGCAGACCAATGGCAAATGCTTTCGGCTCCATCATAATTTGTTGTTCCCGCAAAGCAGCAAAGGTATCCCGCGCACTGTGCCCGATGGCCAATACTGCTGCGTTAGCAGGAAGTACTTCGCTGCCGTTAATCTCTATGCCGGTCAGTACGCCGTTTTCTTTTTGGATTCCTGTCACCTGGCTGCAAAAGCGCACCTGTCCTCCTGCTGCAACAATTGCCTGCCGTATATTTTTTACCACCAGCTTCAAATGGTCTGTGCCAATATGGGGCTTGGCCTGATACAAGATTTCTTCCGGCGCGCCAAAGCGCACAAAGGTTTCCAGCACCTTGCGGCAGCGAATATCTTTAATAACGCTGTTCAGCTTGCCGTCGGAAAAAGTCCCTGCGCCCCCTTCGCCGAACTGCACATTGGAGGCGGTATCCAGTTCTCCCGTTTGCCAGAAATGCTCCACATCCGCTGTGCGCCGATCCACATCCTGCCCGCGTTCCAAGAGAATCGGCCGGTATCCCTGCTCTGCCAAAAGCAGCGCGGCAAACAACCCCGCCGATCCTGCCCCAATCACCACCGGCGCATGGGCTAACGACTGCATCCCAGGTATGGGCTCCGTATAGCTTTCTTCTTTCAGCAACGTGATAGTATCTTTGTGACATTTCTGCACCAATCTCTGTTCATCGGCAATGCCCTCCACATCTACTGTGTAGATGCAAAAAATACTTTCCTTTTTGCGGGCGTCCACCGATTTCTTTCTGATGTGATAGGAAATTCCCTGCAGAGATTTCAATCGCAGCACCCGTTTGATCTCTTGCTCCAAAGCTTGGGCCTGTGCTTTTCCCGCCGCAATTTTTATATGACTGATTCGAATCATCCGATTTATTCCTTTCTCTTTTGTGATTGCTTCTATTGTAGCACAGCCCACAAAAAAAGACACGCAGTTTTCACCTGCATGTCTTTTCCAGCCAAAAATAAATTGCTCCTAGCTTCCCAGAACTTCCTCCACTGCTTCCTTGCACCAGGTCACAGCCTGGTCAATCTCCTGTTCATTGATAATCAGGGGCGGATTGAAATAAATCACATTTCCCAATGGCCGCAAAAGCAGGCCCTTCTGCAAGGCGTTATTGTAAATCTGATAGCCTATGCGCAGCTTGCTGTCATAGCCTTCCTTGGTCTCCCTATCCACCACCAATTCCATGGCGTGAATCAGGCCAATGTGCCGAATTTCACCGATATGGGGATGATTCCCCAGCGCCTCCGTCAATTTTTTCGTCAAATACTCCGCCCGCACAGCTGCTTGCGCCAAAATATGACCGTCCGCCAGCTGCTTTTGCACTGCCAAGGCAGCCGCGCAGCCCAAAGGATTGCCGCTGTAGGTGTGACTGTGCAAAAAAGCTTTTCCTTCATTATAGTCCGCATAAAAAGCATTGTACACCGCATCGGTGGTCACGGTGATGGCCATAGGCAAATAACCTCCGGTCAAACCTTTGGATATGCACATCAGATCGGGACTGACGCCGGCATGGTCAAAGGCAAACATTTTTCCGGTACGTCCAAAGCCTGTGGCGATCTCATCGGCAATGAGCAAAACATTGTAGGCATCACACAATTTGCGCAGCTTCTGCAAATACTGCGCCGGGTATATGCGCATACCGGCACTGCCCTGCAACAGCGGCTCCACAATCATCGCACAGCACTCCTGGGCATACTGCGCAAAAGCTTCCTCTGCTTTTTGAAAACAGGGCGTATCGCAATGGTCCCGGCACATGCCATAAGGACAGCGATAACAGTCCGGCGCTTCAATACGGATGGTGTCCATCAGCATCGGTTGATATAATTTGGCGTACAAATCCATGGTTCCCACCGACAAAGCGCCAATAGTCTCTCCGTGATAGCCGTCGCTCAAACAAAAAAACCGCGTTTTTTCCGGATGTCCTGTTTGGTTTTGATATTGAAAGCTCATTTTCAGCGCGCATTCCACCGCCGCAGAGCCATTGTCGGAAAAATTGAAACGGCATAAACCCTTCGGCATAATCTTCACCAATTGCTCGCAAAGAGTGATGGCCGGTTCATGGGTAAAGTTGGCAAAAATTACGTGCTCCAGTTGTTTTACTTGCTCGCCAATGGCTTCGCTGATGGCAGGATTGCAGTGTCCCAACAGATTGCACCACCAGGAGCTCACAATATCCAGATAGGCCTTTCCCTCTCGGTCGTAAAGCCACACGCCCTGTCCCCGCTCAATCACTGCCGGCTTCAATAGCTCGTAATCCTTCATCTGCGAACAAGGATGCCAGATATGCGCCAAATCGCTTTCAATTAATTCCTCTGTGGTCCGTTTCATTGTTATTACCTCTTTAATTTTATTATATTTTTTACGCATACAACGCTAGAATTTCCTCAGCAGTAAGGTGAAGCGTCTGTTCTCCTTCACCTACCGTATCCAACACCGGCACGCCGGTCAACTCCATAATCATCTGACGATTATCTTCCTCCATGGCATCCCCCGCCTGAAAACGATTTAGAATGATACCGCTGATCGGAATGTTCTTCTGCCGCAAATATGCCACTGTCAATCCAGCTGCATTGATGCTGCCCAATTTGGCGTCGGCCACAATCAAAACCGGCAACTGCAGCAGCTGCACTACATCTTCCAGCATCAGCTTGGTTTCATCATAGCGCAGCGGACACAAAATTCCCCCGCTGCCTTCTACAGTCAAATAGGGATAACGCTGCGCCAGCTCTCCATAATGCGCCCGAATGCGAGATAATTGGGGAGGATTGCCCTCCCACCGCGCAGCCAGATGAGGAGACACCGCAGTTTGATAACTATAGCTGACTACATCTCTGGGATTTTCCGGAATTCCCGCCGTGCGGCATACATAATCAGCGTCGCCGGGTATCATCCCCTGCGCTGTCATTTCTGCTCCGCTCAACGCAGCTTTGTAATACCCTGCCTGATAGCCCGCCTTTCGCAATGTTTTCAGCAAAAGCGCCGTAATATAGGTCTTGCCCACATCTGTTCCCGTTGCCGTCACAAATAAGCCTTTAGTCATGGGGACGCACCACCTCATAATGAAGTTCCTGTAAGAGCGCCAAATCCTGCTCTATGGTAATGCCGCTGGTAGTCAGCATATCTCCAGAGATAGCGGCATTGGCACCGGAAGTAAAACAACTGCGCCCTTTATCCGGCAGCATTCCTCTTCCACCGGCCAAACGAATAAAGGCATCGGGCAAGAGAAAACGGAAAATTGCCACAATCCGACGCAATTCTTCATTGCTTAATTTCTCGTTTTGGGCATAGGGCGTTCCGGCAATGGGATTGAGCAGATTCACCGGCACTGATTTGATACCTAACTCACGCAAAGTCAAGGCCAAATCAATGCGGTCTTCCATGGTTTCACCCAATCCCACAATGCCGCCGCTGCATACTGCGAGTCCCGCCCGCTGGGCAGCCCGAATGGTCTGTATTTTTTCGTCGTAGCTGTGCGTCGTGCAAACATCGGCAAAATAACGCCGTGAGCTCTCCAAATTATTGTGCACGCGGCTGACACCGGCACGTTTCAATTGCAGAAACTGTGCTTCCTCCAGCAAACCCAACGACACACACACCGAAATTCCTGTGTTCTCTTTGATTACCGGAATGCTGTCACATAATTGCGCGATTTCCTGTTGGCTCAGACTGCGCCCCGAGGTCACAATAGAATAACGGGGCACGCCTTTTTTGTCATTGTATTGTGCCTGCTCCAACAGTGCCGCTGTCTCTAACAGCGGATAGCTCTCCGCTGCCGTGTGATACCAAGAAGACTGGGCACAATATTTACAGTCCTCAGAGCATCGTCCGCTCTTGGCATTGATAATGGTACACAAATCAAACTGATTTCCGCAAAAGTGGCAGCGAATCTCATCTGCGGCTGCACACAATGCCTCCAAGGGCATCTGCGCCAACGCTATCGCCTCTGCTTTGCCCAATAACTGTCCATCCAGCACCATTTGCTTATATTTTTGTACTGTTTCCTCCTGCGTTTCCATCTACCTATGCACTTCCTGTTCTATTTATTTTGCAAAATTTTTTACCTACTCCGATACTGCCGCAGATGAGGAATTAAACGTTTTCCCAAAAGCGCGCTCACCACACACAAGGCCAAATCTCCGGGCAGAGGCAAAAAAAAGCACGTAACCATCAGCGGCCAAAAAGTGATGCGATTGCCCAAAACAAAATTACTAATCCAATAACAATAGGCCGTCCCGCTGCAGTACACCACCAGCAGTCCCGCCAATGCTGCTAGAAGCAGCCACTTCACATCAGGCTCCGCTTTTGCCCAGGCAATCTTCCCCGTAAGCCAGGTACCCACAATAAAGCCCAGCAGATAACCGAAAGTTGGCTGAAACACATAACCCAGCCCGCCACCTTGAGTAAATACCGGCACACCCATCAGCCCCAACAATACGTACACCAAAACACTGCAAGCGCCCCACTGTGGCCCCAACAACATTCCCGCCATGGTCGTAAACCAAAATTGTAAAGTAAAGGGCACCAATGGCACTGGAATTCGTATAAAAGCGCCCACTGCTACCAAAGCGGTAAATAAAGCGCATAGCAAAAGTTTTGTAGTTTTTCCGTATTGTGTCCTCATAGTAAACCTCCACTTATTTTTTAGTTTACTTATTATAATCTTCTTTTAATTCTTTTGTCAACCATTTTTGGTATTTTTGGTTAATTAAAATACTTTACAGTTTTTCTATTTCATCAACTGACAGAATATTTCTTAATACCCCAAGCCATAAAAAATAGGCCAGCTCCCAAAAGCTGACCTATAAATTAGGCAGTATCCTATTTTCCTTCGGCATCTGCCAAAATGCGCTGCTCATAAACTTTTAAGCTATTCCTTGTTTCTTCTGACAACATACCGCGCAATTCTTCCATACAATATTTAATCAATTCTGCCTTTTCATTCTGCACCGCAAAAAAATGGGATTTTGGGAAAAAGCTCGCTGTATTTTTTATTTTTTTGCGCAAATTCTTATCATCCAATAAATCTTTCCAGGAAATTTTCTTATTATGCCAAATTAAATCCAAATCGACAATGCGACTCCCACCCTGACCATATTCCAGGGCAATCAAAAGCTTTTTCAACTCCAAGGGCTGCAAAAATGTCAATAAACGAATACGGTAGGTACCGATGGGCTCTGCAAAAGCACTTATTTCTCTATCCCATGTTTCCGTCACAATATATCCCAATTTCAAATCTCCAATAGCTTTGGTCAGTCGCTTATACTGCAAATCGTAGGCTTCATAGCGGTCAAAAATACGCAAATCTACCATATGCCAAACATCTGGTGCAAAGGCTTTCGCCAAATAACGCGGCGCATGAATAGACAGATAGCGCAGCAAACTGGCATAATCCTGCTGAATAAACAAAACCTTCTCATAAAAATTTCGTTTATCCGGCTCGTCCTGCATCAAGAAAACCAGCGCCACACCATCTTGATTCTCACAATGCAGCAAATCAGATAAGCTAGCCATTTCACAGGAAAGCTCTCGCTGAATTTTTTCCACAACCGGCTCCTGCTCTCCTAAGCTATTAAAAATGATCACCTGCGGCAAGGGGCGAATGCGCCGTATCATAGTCGCTGCCTCCGTCTGTAACAAATGACACAATACATCACTCACTGGCTCCTTCAAACCTACATAAAGCATATTTTCCTCTATGCTCTCTGTATCTGCAACACACAAGACACAATGAATCCGTGTCACATCAACGCTCATAGATAGATAGGCCATAGGCGCACAGGCAAAATGAGCCTGCAAATATTCCAAAAATTCCTTTTGCTGCGCCGTATGCACAGCAATCATATTGGGACCTCGTGTAATCAATTGTAACATAACACACCCTCCAGCCTCTTACACATTTATATTACCGTATAAATTATTGACTAACTTCACACTGTTTTTGTCCAATCCTAGTATCTCCACCTGTTTTCCGTTTTGCTCAAATTTGTCAATCGCTTTTTTCAAAATCGTAGCCGCCGACTCATCCCACAACCGCGCCTGTGAAAAATCCAGCACTACCACTTGCGCCGCATCATGAAAATCAAAGGCATTCATCAAAGGCTCTGTGGAAGCAAAAAAGATTTGCCCATTTATAAGATACGTCACCCTGTCTGTTTCTCTGCACACATCCACCTTAATCTTCGACATCTGCACCGCAAAAAAAACAGCCGTCAACAGCAGGCCAGTTACCACACCATAGGCCAGATTGTTTGTCGCTACTACAATGGCTACTACCAATACAATCACCAGTGCGTCAGTGCGTGGCATACGATGCAGTCGCCGCAGCGAGTCCCAGTCAAAAGTAGATATAGACACAGTAATCATCACCGCCACCAAAGCAGCCAACGGAATCTGCACCATCAAATCATTTAAAATGAAGATAAGCACCATTAAGAACGAACCTGACACAAAGTTGGACAAACGGCCTCTGCCCCCAGAGTTTACATTGACAATAGCCTGCCCAATCATTGCACAACCGCAGGTTCCACTGAAAAATCCGGACACGATATTGGCAATCCCTAGCCCTCTGCATTCGCGGTTGCGGTCCCCTTCTGTATCTGTCATTTCATCTATTACCTTTGAGGTCAGTAAGGTTTCCACCAGTCCCACTAACGCCAAGGATACCGAGTACGGTAAAATAATGCGCAACGTTTCCATCGTCAACGGCACATCTGGAATGTGAAAAGCCGGCAACGCCGCAGTGATACTGCCCATATCGCCAATAGTCCGCACTGGCGCGTCGGTCAAAATGGCAATGGCTGTGACGATTACAACAGCGACTAATGTGGAAGGAATGACTTCTGTGATGCGCGGGAATAGATAAATAATCACTATTCCCAATACTACCAGCGCATACATCGGCCAGCTTTCTCCTTCAAAATTGCCCAGCTGCGATGTAAATATTAAAATTGCCAGCGCGTCCACAAAACCAATCTGCACACTGTTGGGAATCAATTTTATCAGATTCCCAACTTTTAGAACGCCCAAGAGAAACATGAACATTCCGCACAAAATAGCCGCTGCCATCAAATATTCTGGACCATAATCTCGCACCAAACTAACGATTACCAACGCCATAGAACCGGCAGCTGCCGAAATCATCGCCGGACGGCCCCCAAAAAATGCCAACAGTACTGTCAGCCAAAAAGATGCGTACAAACCCATCATAGGACTGATTCCTGCCACAATACAAAACCCTACCACCTCGGGAATCACGGCAAAAGAAGATACCAGACCGGCTAAAATATCCCCTCTGGCATTACCGAACCATTCCCCCAATTCCTTTTTCATCTGCATGCTTTATAACCCCTTTAAAACTTAATCATTTATTTCAAATTATAACACTTTTTCTATCTGTTCGACAATAAACTACATCAAATAAGCTTCCATTCATAAAAAACTTTTTATTTGTATTTTTTTATTCTTACACAAAAAAATGCTGTCCCCAGTCTGTGAAACTGGCTAGACAGCAATTTTTCCGCAATCTTTAATCTGCATGCATCCGACGACGTAAAATGATATCGCCTAAAGGTTCAATTTTGTCATTCTTCTTTTTATTATTTACATGAACATTGATATTTCTCAAATATTTTTCCATTTCATCGCAAAACCACAGCGCGTCGCTCTCAAATTCTTCATAACCCTCCTGCTCCAAATCGGACCAGTCGTAAGCGTTGAGAAAATATTGCTTGATCAACTGTATATACATTGTCGCCGAGGGATCCTGTTCTTTTGCTACTTTTTGAAAAAACTTTACCAATTTTACCGCACCAGCATTAATGCCTAAGTCCCGCACAGCCATAGAATCATATGTCACTTTGGGTTTATCCGTAGCCAATGGCCGAAATTTTATATAATCTACCAACCGTGACAACGTATCTAACGCTTCTCCAACAGAAACGATATTTTTTAATTCAGTTAAAAATTTAAAGGCCATTGTAACCACTCCTTTATTGTGCATTTGCACATAAATTGTATTTGTGCTATTTTTTGTCGAAATACTATCCATAAAAGGAAATATTATTTATTTCATAAAAGATTTCCCTTTTTTCAGGCATTTCCTCCATGCCACTTTTTGCTACATTTCCGTATATTAGCACTTGGGTTTCTGATAGTCAAGCAATTCACGCCACTTTTTTTTAAGGCTTAAGCACATTTTTTTATTTTATTTTTTTCGCATATCTTTTTGCCTTTACTTCTATTTACCGTTGCTCTATACTAAAAAATGATTAATCAATTATCAACCGCATTCTACAAGTTATTTATTGAAAGGTATGACTACTTATGCCCCAAATGAGCAACAGAATACAATTATTTACTGATTCCGTCATTCGGCGCATGACCAGAATCAGTGACGCTTGTCAAGCTATCAATCTTTCGCAAGGATTTCCTGATTTTCCGCCGCCAAAAGCATTGACCGATACACTAAAACAAATCGCTGACAACGGCCCTCATCAATATTCCGTCACATACGGCGCCGATAATGTACGGGAAGCTATCGCACAGAAGGCCAGCCCTGTTTTACACCACAACATCTCCGCCGCAGATGAAGTGCTGGTCACCTGTGGGAGTACCGAAGCTATGATGTGCGCCATGATGACCGTCTGCAATCCTGGTGATAAAGTAGCTATTTTCTCACCCTTCTATGAAAACTACATGGCCGATACTATCTTATGCGG
>DKVF01000093.1:0-1110 GCA_002491065.1 Peptococcaceae bacterium UBA7185 | reverse complement strand
CAGGCTTTTCAGCAGGGCGCAAAAGCCTTAATTCTCTGCAACCCGTCCAATCCCTGCGGCAAAGTGTTCACCCGACAGGAACTGGAGCAAATTGCCGCCCTGGCCATACAATATGATACCTTTGTCATCACCGATGAAGTCTACGAGCACATCATCTATGCACCCCATCAGCATATCGCCATTGCATCGCTGCCAGATATGTGGGAACGCACAATCACCTGTAACTCTCTCAGCAAAACCTACTCCATCACAGGTTGGCGGCTGGGCTATCTCATCGCGCCGGCAGCTGTTATGGACGGATGCCGCAAAGTTCACGACTTTCTCACCGTGGGTGCGCCATCACCCCTTCAGGAAGCCGCTGTGACTGCACTGCATTTTCCGGCAAGCTATTACACAGACCTGCAGCGCTTATATACCCATAAGCGTTCACTCTTTCTAAGTGGTTTGGATCGGCTGCACATCCCGCATAATACACCAGAGGCGACCTACTATGTGCTCATCGACATTTCCGCCTGGCTCAATCTGCCCCAATTTTCTCATTGGAGCGATTTGGAGTTTTGCGAGTGGATGACAGAACACATCGGTGTCGCCGCCGTGCCAGGCTCCAGCTTTTTTCGGGAACCAGTCAATCATCTCATTCGCCTGCACTTTGCCCGCGCAGACGCCACTCTGGAAGAAGCCCTGCGGCGATTGGCAAAGCTCTCGGCCCTGTTGGAGAAGGAATAAAAATTTTACCCTCAAAAGACATGTGGACAATCGCCTATATTCCCGTTTATCTTTTATACTACTATAATTTGTAAAATAAAACTCTTGTCAAAATAGCCAGGAGCCCACTAACACAATGAGGTGACTCCTGGCTATTTTTGCAGAATTTAATAGCAGATAATCTCTGTTTCAATCATTTTAATTATATCTAATTCGACTTTGGACACTGGAAACGTGTACACTGTATTTAAACGAGGATTAAAAATACCTAAATTGGTTATACTTTTGAACTCACTTTTACCGGAATGTTGGCCCATAATCCAATACATGAGAAGTTGTAACGTATGTTTATTCGTTGGCTTACTTTTTGAAACTTTAAAATCGAGTCTGTGAAAAAAAGTCTGT
>DKVF01000012.1 GCA_002491065.1 Peptococcaceae bacterium UBA7185 | reverse complement strand
TAGCGAAGATTGATAAAAAACAGAATATACAATATTTTAATTGTAGTTATGATTTTTCAAAAAGTGCAAATTGTGAAATTATATAAAAAACTTCATGGGGGGAACAGTATGAATCAGAAAGCCAAAAAATATTTAAGTATTTTGTGTGTTTTTTTTATGTTGTGTTCATTGATGCCAACGGCAGCGTTTGCCGCAGATGAAGACAGCACATCCGCTCAGGCGATTGATTTGAGCAAATACAAAACCACGTCTTATTATTACAATGGTACAATTATCACAGCGGATGAGGAAAAAGGGGAAGACAATGACGGGAATCCTATCTATGCCAAATCTGTCATTGTAGGAGACGGACACATTGCGGCAGTTGCCTATACGGAAGAAGAAGCTGCGATTTTAGCTGACACAGTACAGAAATATAATTGCCGCCGTGTGGATTTGAACGGCAAAACAATGATTCCTGCTTTTGTAGACCCGCACGGGCATATTGATATGGTGGGACAATATTTCAGTGCATCTCCGGCAAATGATATTATCAGTTTGGAAATGTTGGTAGAGCAGGGTAAAAAAGATTTCAATACATGGGTAAACGATCATACCTATGATGATGTCTATGGCACTATCGAGCCCGGCGGAAAATATTGGTTTGTAACCCATGGCTTTGATAATACTGCCTTTAAGACAAACAACTTTGATAAAGGCGAATATGCAATGCCTACAAAAGACATTCTGGATAAAATCTCTACGGAATATCCCATTATCTATATTCACGCCAGCAACCATCTGTGCGGCGTCAACTCATTGGGACTGAAGCTTTTGAGCGAAAAGATGGACACTTTAAAAACGGCAGCGCCGCAGCAATATGCTTATGTGAATCCAGAAGTAAACTGGGACAAAGATGAAAACGGCGAGTATACAGGTATTCTGCGGGAAGGCGGCTTTTATGCATTATACATGGTTGAACCAGTGCTGACCGACAATTCCCGTACCAGAATTGCTGATGCGGCAGGTACTTTGGCGAATGCTATGGATATCTATGCAGGCTATGGGCTTACTACTGCAGTAGCGGGTGGTGGTAAAAAAATGTCTGCTCTGATGGCACAGATCCCCAGAGCGGAACGTATTATTGATGTAGAAAATGTAGTGGGCTACGACAGCAAAGAATTGATGCAGGGATATACCAGCGCAGCAGCTCCTTATGATGGGAATAATCTGCGGCATCATTGCATCAAAATTTTCCTGGATGGTTCTCCGCAGGGGAAAACAGCTTGGTTTGCTGTAAACAGTAAGGACACCGTATCTGGCGGCGGCTACTATAAAGATGCAAACGAAGTATTGCTGGATGGCAAGGAACATGCTTGGTGGTATGGAGAAGCTGAAGGCAAAAAGGTAAATGAGGAAAAGTTGACAGAATATTTCGTGGATTGCATACAGTCCGGTTGGCAGTTCACCTGTCATGCGAATGGTACTGGCGGAATTCAGGAGTTTATCGACAGTTATCGGGATGCTTTGAAACATTGCGGTATTGATATTAATGACGCCAAAGCGATTGCAGAAGTACAGGAACGTATTCGTCCTGTTATCATTCATGGTCAGACAATCACATTGGAGCAGGTAGAAGAATGTAAGAAGTTAGGAATTAATATTTCCTTCTTTGTGGACCATGTATATTATTACGGCGATTATCATCTCTGCTCCACATTAGGGCCGGAGCGCGGTCAGCTGATAAGTCCGATGGCAGACGCTATGGAAGGCGATAAAATCATGGTTACGGTACATCAGGATGCGCCGATTTCTACACCGGATATGGTATTCTCTATCTATAACGCAGCTACCCGCATCACCAGAGATGGGCAGGCTATCGGCCGTGGCTCTGCCGACGGCAGCAGCGACAGTGATGCACGAATCACAGACTGGCAGAATAAAAAATATGATACCAGAGATGAACGAATCAGTGCTTATGAAGCATTAAAATGTGCAACCATCAACAGTGCTTGGCAGAACTTTGAAGAAAATCAGAAAGGCTCTATCAGCGTAGGAAAACAGGCTGATTTTGTAATCTTGAGTGTAAATATTTTGTCTGATGAATTTTTGGGAATGACTCCTATGGAGGCAAAAGCTGGCACCTTCGTTGAAAAAACCATCAATAATGGGAAAGTAATTTATCAGAAGTAAAACACATAAAAAGTAAAGTTTTATAAGATAGCAGCAGCTTTGTGAGATCACGAAAGCTGCTGCTTTTTGATTAGTATAAACCATATCATGACGCGACGCGATATTATGTTGCGTAACAGCTAGTTGCTCCATGTTCCAGAGAAATGCTATAATGAGGTAAAGCAGGTGTTGGCGGATAAAATAAATTTGTAATTCGTCAAAATAAAAAAGAAAGGGGTTACATATGATAGGCTTCAAGAAAGGGTTAGCGACATTTTTAGTCGCTGCAATGCTAACGACAACCATGCCGACAGGGGCAGTTTTTGCGCAGGAGAATGACGCAACCAGAGGAGAGGTTGTACAAATGCTTTTGACAGCGGCGGACGATTATCATCCCAATGTGCAGAAAACCGACATTATCAAGGGCTATGAGGATGGGCAGCTGCATGAGGAAAAACCGGTTACACGGGCGGAGGCTTTGATTATGCTGAACCGCGCGTTTGGTGGGTTCCCAGAATTAAAGGGAAACACCCTGCGGCTGGCAATTCCCAAAGAGGATTTTTCAGATATCCCGAAATGGGCGGAAGCGGAACTGATGCCTGTATTTGACGCTGGAATTGTTGCAGGAACCGCGCCGGGGGTATTTTCTCCAGATGAGAATGTGACGACCGAGCAAATGAAGTTGTTTATTGACAGAGTATTCACGCTGTACAGTACAAATCCGAAGGACAGCTTCTATTCATCCGTGAACAAGAACGGGCTGGAAACTATGACAATCCGAAACGGTATGGCAGAGGCGGGAACCATTGCAGATGTGGATGATATGGTTGCCGCACAAATCACAGAGTTGATTGCAGAGACTGTAAACAGCAGTCCCAAACCCGGTTCGGCACAGGAAAAAATTAAAATTCTTTACGATACGATTATGGATATGGAAGCGCGGAACGCGGCAGGATATGATCCAATCAAAGCAGATCTTGCTGCTATCGACGCAATCGACAGCTTAAAGGATTTGGAAACAACAGAATTGCTGAATGGAATAGAGTTTGCGCTGGGGGAATTTTTGGGATTCGGAGTTGGCATCGACGCACTGGACAGCAGTGTTTATTCCATGAATTTTCTTACCGTGTCTGCTCCATTGTCACAACAGGCATATATCGGCGAAAATGATACGCAAAAGCAGGCATATTTGAAATATCTGAAAACGCTCCTGACGCTGTGCGGCTGGGACGAGATACAGGCTGTCCGGGACGCGCAGGCGGTGTTTGATTTTGAGGCAAAGTTGTCCGCAGCGGCGCTGCCGCCGGCGTACCAGTATGATTTGGATAAAATTTATAATGTGTACAGCTATGAGGATTTGTGTAAGGCGTTTCCGACAGTAGACATCAACACTGTTTATGAAAAGATAGGCTACAAGCCGACGGATACTGTGATTGTCGGAGATGTGGGGCTGATGAAGTGTGTATCTGGACTTCTGACGGAAGAGAATCTGGATATTCTTAAGCTATATTTGAAATCAAGCATCATACGATACGGCGCGGAAAGATTGAGTCAGGATTTTTGTGAGGCAAAAGCCACTTATATGCAGGAAGCTTATGGAATTTCAGGTTCTGTTTCCCTTGAAACGAAAGCAGCTTCCGTTGTTTCGGAAAATTTATACGATTATGTCGGAGAGGCATATGCGGAAAAATATTTCACAGAGCAGATGAATGAAGATATCACCGGAATGATTCACGATTTTATTGCAGTATATAAAGAACGAATTCAAAATCTGACCTGGATGAGCGATGCGACTAAGGAAAAAGCCATCTTGAAGTTGGATAATATGCGTATTAATGTGGGTGCACCAGATTATGACGCCATTGAATCTGCCATGGACGGCGCACAGCTCAAAAGCGTGGCCGACGGTGGCAGTTATTATGACAATATGATAGAAATCAGCAGAGCGAATGTACAGGGAGACGCTCGATTGTTTGGAACGCCGGTGGACAAAGAGCAGTGGATTACTACACCGCAAACAGTAAATGCATTTTATATGCCGTCATTTAATTCCATCAATTTCCCGGCAGCATTCCTGCAGGGAGAAATCTACAGCGAAGACGCGTCTTATGAGGAAAACCTCGGCGCAATCGGCACCGTTATTGCCCATGAAATCTCTCACGCGTTTGATTCCAGCGGCGCGCAGTATGACGAACAGGGCAATGCAGTGAATTGGTGGACAGAAGAAGACGCCGCAGCGTTTGACGCATCATGTCAGGAAACTGTCAAGTATTTTGACGGCCAGGAATCGGCGCCCGGGATCGCAATGGACGGTATGCTGACTTTGACTGAGAATATCGCAGATTTAGGCGCAGTTGTCTGTGCTACTTCCGTTGGAGAAAAGACAGAGGGCTTTGATTTTAAGAAATTTTATGAAAGCTATGCGAATCTGTGGCTTTCGACTGCATCAAGAGAATATATGCAGTATCTGAGTGAAATTGACACCCATAGTGCCAGTTGTGTGCGGGTAGACCGTGTGCTGCAGAGTACAGACAAATTCTATGAAGTGTTTGATATTGATGAAGAGGATGGGATGTATGTGCCGCCGGAGGAACGCGTGCGTATTTGGTAAAGAAAAAAAGGAGGAAGCTTGATGAAAAAGAAATTGGTTTCGTTATGTTTACTGCTATGTGTGATGTTTTCCGCTTCCACTGTTTTTGCGGCGGACACGGAATATATCCCGCTTCGTGAAACCTTTGAGAATATGGGATGGACGGTATCATGGTTTGCCGAGACCCCAGAGAAGGTATTTGTCAATATAGGAGACTATCAGATTGTGTTTCAGGACGGCAGCAGCCGGATTGCTGTTGATGAGGGCGAGTTTGATATCGGCAGGAAAGCTTACGCAGAGGACGGCGTGACCTATATCTTGGAGGACAGCGCGGAGCTGTGCAAAAATTTATTTTTGTATCACAATGCCATTATTGACGCATCGGTTGCAGAAGCGGACGAATTGCAGCCGCTAAAGGCGATTGACACTTCTGCTGACAGCGTGCTTGTCTGCACATGGAACAAATATCCCGAAACTTATATAACGGGAACGGATATCACCATCAGCTATGGCGATGTGTGGGTGTTTACCGTGGAAGAGATTTACGCTTGGGGACAGCAAAACGGTATGGCAGAGGATATGGAGCTTCGAATGGAGCAACTGATTGGATTACCGCCCCAGGACGGTAAAACACATTTTTCCGTTTTACGGGTTGATCCCGCCGATCTCTATCGTCCGTCAAGAGATAATGAGATTGACGATACCTTAGCACAGCTCACGTTTCCTGAAAATGCAGCGGAGGAATATAAGACATGGTTTACAGAAAATGCTGAGTATTCCTATAATCCGCACCGCTACCCATGGACAGGTCTGGGCTATACCTACGATTGGGCGGACAACGACACAGAATACGGACTTTCTGAGTTTATTTTGAAAAATGGAGCAGAGGTCACAGTGGAAAAGACCTATACTAATGAAGAATTTTTTAAGTATATCACAACGTTGAAATAGTGTGATAGAAACGTGTATGGAAGCATGGGGAAAACAAAACAGCAGCAGGACTTCCGTCTGGTATCACCTATGCAGTAAGTGAGATAAAGGCAAATCAGGAAGGTTATACTACTACCTCCAACGGTGCAGAAGGAACGATTGCAAGTGGAAATACTGCTGTGGCAGCATTCCGTAACTATAAGGGAAGCAATACTGACAACAATGAAAATGACAAACCTACTTCCGATACACCGGACACACCGTCGATGCGCCCAGTACCGGTGACCAGACAAATCCGGTTCTGTGGCTGATATTTATGGCAATTTCCTTAATTGGACTAATTTTTGTAAAGACACTTTCTCAAAAACAGGGAGAGCACAGCAAATAACCGAATCTATCACAGTATCTCAGACAAACGCCAAGCAGGAAATCAGCTTGATAATAAAAGGATGAAGTGATGAAAAAAACGCGGCGGCAAGATGGGGTTTTAAGGCACCATTTCGCCGCCGTTGTGTCTCTGCCCTATTTGATATTGCAATTTAGTTTAAAATTAAAAACGAAAATTTAAGAAAAATTTTACTTGCATAGAAAAAATCGCTGTGCTATAATAAACAAGTTATAGAGATCCCTGCTCTGACAAAGTCAGAGCCATTAGTCCGGGGGGAGGAGGTGCACACGATGCGTGATTATGAATTACTGTATATCATTAAACCAGAAGTTGCTGAAGATGCAATCGACGGCATTGTAGAAAAATTCAATGGTATCCTGGTAAAAGAAGGCGCAGAGGTAGTTAATGTTGACAAATGGGGTAAACGTAAGTTGGCCTATGAAATCGACAAAAAGTATCGTGAAGGTTACTACGTATTAGTAAAATTCAACGGTCCGGCTGCCGCTGTAGACGAATGTGATCGTTTGATGAAAATTGATGACAACATTCTGCGTCAGTTAACAACAAAAGTCGGCGAATAATTTCTTAATGGAGAGCTTATTATGAACAAAGTTATGTTGATTGGTCGTCTGACTAGAGATCCCGAACTGCGTTATACCCAGTCCGGCACTGCTGTAGCAAGTTTCTCATTGGCTGTAGACCGCCGCTTCAGTAATCAAAACGGTGAACGGGAAGCGGATTTTATTAATTGCGTGGCTTGGAATAAGTCCGCTGAGTTTGTAGCGAATTATTTCCATAAAGGCAAGCAGATGGCTCTGGAAGGTCGTTTGCAGGTACGTAGCTATGAAGGAAACGACGGGCAAAGACGTTGGGTAACAGAAGTTGTAGCGGAACAGATTGAATTTGTCGGCTCTAAGAATGATAATAATTCTGGTGGCGGCAGACAGGATTATCAAAATACGAGTCAAAATGCTGCGCCGTCAGGCTCTAATTTGGGTCTGGGCGAAGAAATCGTATTTGATGATAATGACTTACCTTTCTAATGAAGGAGGAACCAGATCATGGCAAGACGTGAACGCAACCCAAGAAAAATGAAGAAAAAAGTTTGCGCTTTCTGTGTAGATAAAGCTGAAACGATTGATTATAAAGATGTTGCAAAGTTAAAGAAATACGTAACTGAAAGAGGTAAAATTCTGCCAAGACGTATTTCCGGCAACTGCGCAAAACATCAGAGAGCTCTGACTGTAGCAATCAAACGTGCCAGAGTAATGGCTTTATTACCTTACACAACTGAGTAAAATATATTTCCCTGTACTGATTTCGGTGCAGGGATTTTTTTGTGCAAAGTAAATTGTTATCAGGAAACAGTTGTGCAAGAAAAATAGCAGGAGAGATATAGGCATAATTAGTGGATGAAAACCAAGAAAGTCTAATTTTGAAATAGGGTATTGGGCGTTTTTGCGGTGCAGACAAAAGAAAAAACGTTAACCAAGATAGCTAACGTTTTTCTGGCAACAGTTGATAATAATGATACGGTTTCACAGGGTTTCAAAAGGTTTCACCTAAAAATGAAACCATCATTCTATCCAAAGAATTGATATGTACCCTCTTTGCTGGA
>DKVF01000097.1 GCA_002491065.1 Peptococcaceae bacterium UBA7185 | reverse complement strand
CTCTGCCAATTGAGCTACACCGGCCAGTGTTCCAGAGCGCTTGTCTCTTGAGCACGTTTGATAGTATACCAAAGAAAACTTATTTTGACAAGCCCTTTTTTCATTTTTTGTGAAAAAACTTTACGATTTTACGTCAGTTCGCTCAACGGTCGAAAAGACATCCGATGAATCGCACAAGGTCCCACGTCTGCAATCGCGCGCAAATGCGCTTCTGTAGGATACCCTTTGTTCACTGCAAAACCATATGCCGGATACTCTTTGTCGTAAATATCCATCAGATGATCCCGATAAACTTTCGCTATAATAGAAGCTGCCGCAATAGATATACTCTTATTATCCCCTTTTACAATGGCCTGCGCGGGTAATGTAATTTGCGGATTTGGCAGTCCATCCACCAAAACAAAATCAGCTGGTTGCGACAAATATTCCACAGCGCGGCGCATCGCCAAACGGCTGGCCTCCAAAATATTAATTGCATCAATAGTTTTTTCATCCACCTCCGCAATAGCCCAAGCGATGGCCTGCTTTTTAATTAATTTGTCCAATTGGATTCTTTGCTTTTCAGAAAGTTTTTTCGAATCTTTGATTTCCGGTAAATCAACGTCTTCCGGCAAAATTACCGCCGCCGCTACGACTGGTCCTGCCAGCGGCCCCCGCCCCACTTCATCTGTACCGGCAATCATCATATGCCCC
Organism: Peptococcaceae bacterium UBA7185; assembly: GCA_002491065.1. Taxonomy (GTDB): domain Bacteria; phylum Bacillota; class Peptococcia; order Peptococcales; family Peptococcaceae; genus UBA7185. The sequence goes on along the minus strand of DKVF01000097.1, from coordinate 43,859 downwards.
ATTGCTTTTGCCTGTTGTTCATATTGCCACATAGCTGCAATGCGTTGGCGTTCTTTTTCTTTTTTTTCTAGTTGACGCTGATACCGTTGAATCAAATTTTGAACAGAATGTCTTTCATCCTGCTGCAGCTTCATTAAAAGCTCCGGCAGTGTTTGCTCTGCTGTCTGCTGCAAAAGACTACCCAGTTCCTTTACCTTCATCTGTTGCAGTTGCTGAATCTCCATACAAATTCCCTCATCCCGATGAATATTTTTAAATTACACCCTTTTAGGTACTACTGTCATGCAAAAAAGAGCCCATGCTGCAGCATGAGCTCCCTTCGCCTATCCGCTTTATTTATTCTTCATCATCATCTAAAGCGCTGTCATCCAGGTCTTCTGCCAATTCTTTCTCAAAAGTATACACAACAGCATCACATTTTGGACAAAGAATCTCTACGGTATCTACATCATCTTCATCTAACATTTCATCATAGAAACAAACGATTTCTCCACATTCCGGACATTCTACTTCAATCAACTCATCGTCGTAGTCATAGTCACAAGGATCTTCACAGTCATCACATTCGCCATCGCATTCGAATTCGAACTCGTCATCCTCAATGCCCAAAATCTCTTCTACCTGTTCCAGATCTTCATCCATTGCATCCAGAAGTTCTTCTGCGTCCTCTAAATCACTGTCAATGGATTCCACATATTCCTGCAGTTCTTCCTGCTCTTCGTAGAGATCGTCTACTGCTTCGACCAGCTCGTCCAGCACGTCAATCATCGTAGCAAACAATTTCTTTTCTTTGCCATCTTCTAATTCCATGCCATCCAGCATGCCTTTCAGATAAGCCATCTTTCCATAGATATCCATACGAGAAAAACTCCTTTCAAAGTAAAACGCTACTGAATAATTTATTTGTTATGCCCGTTCAATATAAGCGCCGGTTCTGGTATCGATACGCAGAACTTCATCGGCTTCAATAAATAACGGAACATTCACAACTGCGCCAGTTTCCAGTACAGCAGTTTTGCTGCCGCCTGTTACAGTGCTACCCTTAATGCTTGGTTCAGTCTCTACTACACGCAATTCTACTGTATTTGGCAATTCAACTTCCATTACTTCACCTTTGAAGCTGGTAACCAGACAAACCATGTTCTCTTTTAAGAATCTCTGACCGCCATCTAACTGTGCTTCTGTTAAATTGCTCTGTTCAAAGGTTTCATTGTCCATGAACACATAGAATTCGCCGTCGAAATACAGATACTCCATCTGTTTCCGCTCCATAACTGCCTCCTGAAATTTTTCACCAGGACGGAATGTACGTTCAATGGAAGCTCCTGTTTTCAGATTCTTAATTTTTGTTCTTACAAATGCTGCGCCTTTTCCTGGCTTTACGTGCTGGAAATCCACAATCTTGCAAGGGTCTCCATCCAATTCAATTGTCAATCCTGTTTTGAAATCGCTTGTATCAATCATACAACGTCCTCCTATAAAATAATCAATTCTTTTGGTGAATGGGTCAAATTAATACAGCCATCCTTTTTCACGACAACCAGATCCTCTATTCTGACACCACCCCAATTCGGCAGATAAAGACCGGGTTCCACAGAAATCACTGTGTTCTCCTGAATAACCTCCTCTGCTCTTGGAGAAAATCTAGGTTCTTCATGAATTTCAAGCCCTACGCTATGCCCGAGGCCATGCCCAAAAAAGGGACCATATCCCGCATCCTGAAAAACATTCTGCGCCATCGCATGAATCTCGCTACCAGTCACCCCGGCTTTGATTGCCTGCAATGCATCTTCTTGTGCTTTTCTTACTAGATTATAAACTGTTTCTTGCTTTTCGTCAACTTTTCCCAACGCAATTGTCCGCGTCATATCAGAACAATATCCCTGATAAACACAGCCGTAGTCCATGGTGATAAAATCCCCCACTTCTACTTTCTTATCAGAAGCCACGCCGTGCGGCATAGAAGAACGCTTCCCAGAAGCTACAATGGTATCAAAGCTCACTCCAGAAGCACCGCTTCGCCGCATCTGGAACTCTAATTCCATGGCAATTTCTTTTTCTGTCATACCTGGTTTAATCAATTTTAATACATGGGCAAACGCCTCGTCACCGATTTCCTCGGCCCGCCCAATTGTGGCAATCTCATCTTCGTCCTTAATCTGGCGCAATTCTTCCACAAAGCCTTTTAATGGTGTGATCGCTTTCCGGCGTACCTGATTTGCCAGCAGATCAAATTCCTCCACTGTACAACGGTCACTTTCAATACCTAATGTTACCACTTCCAGGTCTTCCATCAGCATACGAAGTGTTACCACTGGCGCATATTGACGAAACTGTACCAATTTGCAGCCTCTCGCTTGCTGCTGTGCCTGTTCAATATAGCGAAAGTCAGTCATTAAATAAACACTGCTCTGTGTTACCAAAACCCAACCAAAGGTCCCAGTAAAACCAGTTAGATACTGGCGATTTTCTTTTGAAGTGACCAAAAAGCCGTCCAAATCCAATGCTTTCATTTTCGTCTGTAATTTTTCAATACGCTCACGCTTCATCATTTTGCTTCCCCATTTCTACTGCATACTGCAAGGCTAACATATAACTCATCGCACCAAAGCCACAAATTTGTCCCACACAAACTGGTGCCAGCATAGATACGTGCCGGAACTCTTCTCTGGCATGAATATTGCTCAGATGAATCTCAATCGTAGGAATTTCTACAGCTTCAATAGCATCCCGTATGGCCACACTCGTATGTGTGTAAGCACCAGCATTTATAATAATATACTGATATTGCCCTTTCGCATTATGAATTGCATCAATCAATGCCCCTTCATGATTACTTTGCAGAAAGCTCAACTGACAATTTAACTCTTTTGCGCGACGCTGCATCTCTTGTTCAATGTCAGCCAGCGTTGTCGTCCCATAAATTTCCGGTTTTCTCGTCCCCAGTAAATTAAGATTTGGACCATTCAAAACTAAGATACGCAACATGACTCACCTCGTTTTAATGATACCATAAAATTCCTGTTCCCGACAAGCCCTTTTCTGTACATTTTACATACCACTTACAGCAATGTCTGCAACACGCACTGTTGGAGCACCCTGACCGCCAAAAAACGTGAGGTCATCACCCACGCCGCAAACTTTCTGCAACAATTCTTGAAAATTTCCGGCAATAGTAATTCCACGTACCGGACGAATAAACTGGCCATGTTCAACCAAAATACCTGAAGCGCCGAACGAGAAATCTCCGGAAACAGCATTGGCAGTATGTGCACCCATAATTTCTGTAACATAAATTCCTTTCTTTACTGCTGCAACCAAATCCTGAGGTGATTCTTTTCCCGCCGCTAAATAATAATTCGTGGTCCCCACATGAGGAACCCCTTTATAGGAACCTCGCATACCATTGCCGGTAGAATGGGTATTGGCTTTCGCTGCAGATAAGGAATCATACAAATACTGCTGCAAATATCCATCTTTCAATAACACTGTGCGCTGTGTAGCTACACCCTCACCGTCAAATGCTGCCGAGCCCAGCCGTCCTGGTAAAGTACCGTCATCAATCAATGTTATATCTGAGCTGGCTACTTTTTGCCCTAATTTTCCCGCAAAAAAAGATCTCTGTTTCTGTACAGCCTCTCCGGAAAAACAAGAACTGATAATCCCAAAAATCTGCGCTGCAATCATAGGCTCCAGAATCAAATCCATTACGCCGCTGGCCACCGGTGCTGCTCCCAACAACTGTACAGCCCGCCGTGCAGCCATTTTTCCCGCTTTCTCTGGTGACAGTTCCTGTATGGCAAGGCTTGAATCCATTCCATACCCACTTTGCTGTTCTCCATCTTTTTCGCCTAAAGCCAAACAGAATAACCCACAATAACTACCCTTTTGATGCAGACATACTCCGTGACTGTTTGCCAGCCACATTTCCACATCACCTTCTTCATACCCCGACCGCTCGATGCGTTGTACACGCTCATCCCATTGCTGCGCTTGACGTGCCGTTTCCTGTGCCAATTCCAGTTTGGCGTCCATGGTATATTGTCCAATCATCGCATCATACAAATTCAGTTTAGGATACTGCCTGCTTTGTCTGGGAAATTGCAGCAGCGGCTCCGCATCATTGTATTTACTGTTTGCAATAGCCTGCACTACCATTTTATCTAAAGCAGTGCTCCGAAAGTCAGAAGAAAAAGAAAATCCCTGCCTTTGTCCTTTTATAATCCGCATCCCAACACCTTGGCTATCGGATTGTTTGATCTCGTCCAGGCTTCCTTCTTTCATTTCCACTTCTAAAGAACGATTTTTTACTATAAATAATTCTGCACTGTCTGCACCTAATTGCCGCGCTTTCTGCAAACCCGTTTTTGCAAAATCTAAAAAGTTCCTGCTCATTCTGTTTCCCACCCTCATGATTTTATTCGATTTCTATTCTAATGCCGGTTACACTTCCCGTTCCGTCACCAGCACCCTGTATCCTGTTATGCCTTGATTTTCCTCCATAATTTGTTCACTTTCAATTTGCTCTGCGCCAATAATATGTCCACTGACATACACTGCATTCGCCACCATTGGCGCCTCCACAAGCAAATCGCCATGTACATAACAAACATCCAGCGTCACAGGCTGCGGCACTGTCACTTGCAACGTTTCCTTCCCTGCACTGATGACCAAGGGGAAACTGCAAGAAGTATCCAGTGCAAATGTATCTTTCTTGGCCACGACAATGCTTGGTTGCTGCACTGTTTCCACGTTCTCTGCTATTTGCCAATCTGCAACCTGACTCCAGGGGAATTCCAAAAGCTGCACACAGCCCGAGACCTTCTTCTTTACACTGCCAGCGTACGCTTCTGACTGTATGCTGATTTGATTCTCTGCCGTTTCCTGCAATTGCACTTGGGCGCGGCCTGCTTCCTGATTTATGCAGATACTTTCCAGACTGCCCGACGTTTCCAACTGCTGTAGCGCCATATTCCACCCGCTCCAAGCCAGAAGCCGGCTCTGTTCCTGCCGTACCATCTCATCGCTGGCGACATACCCGTCAGAAAGTGTCAGCAGCAACAAACTTCCCCATAACATCGTGCACGCTAAAAAGAACAGCATCATCGGCAAGATATATCCGTTTTGCTTTTTCCACTTCCTCATTTATTGGCTCCCGTACCGCCTACAGTCAAATCGCAGATTTTCAATGTAGGCTGTGCATCAGATACAGGCGCGCTTTGCCCGTTTTTTCCGCAAGTTCCGATAGCGTATCCCAAGTCATTTCCCACCATCTCTACTTTGCGCAAACTTTCCGGACCATTCCCCGCCAACGTAGCGCCACGCACGGCGCGGGTAATTTCCCCATGTTCAATGAGATACCCTTCTGCCACGTCAAACACATAATCTCCATTCAAACTGTTCACCTGACCACCGCCCATTTGTTTCACATACAGACCGTATTCTGTAGACGAAATGATATCTTCCACCTTATCATTTCCCGGCGCGATATAGGTATTGCTCATACGTGTAATCGGCTTTTCTCTGTAAGACTCCCGACGGCCATTTCCTGTTAACGCTGTACCTGTACGTGCAGCGGTCTGATAATCATTCATATATTGCTTCAAAATTCCATTTTCAATCAGCACTGTTTTCTGACCTGCATGACCTTCATCGTCATATTGATAGCTGCCATATTTTCCTGGAATGGTGGCATCGTCTATCACAGTAATCTTCTCAGAAGCCACCTGCTGCCCGATCTTTCCGGCGTAAGCAGACAGTCCTTTCTGCACCAAATCCCCTTCCAGGCCATGCCCGCATGCTTCATGCACCATTGTCCCACCGGCTTCACTGCCTATGACAACCGTCATTTGTCCTTTCGGGCAAGGCTGCGCTGACAATAAGGTCACTGCACGCTGTGCAGCTTCCCGACCTAACGTTTCTGCGGACTTCTCGTTAAACAATTCAAATCCGCAGGCTCCACCCAGAGACGCAAAACCCGTCTGAATCTGTCCTTCCTGCTGCGCAATACTGTTGCAGGCAAGCCGAACCCGCGTCCGTTCATCCTCCACATAAGTACCCTCGCTGTTGGCAATCAGTACATTTTGTACGACATCACTGTATCCCAACGCCACCTGCTTGATGGCTTTGTCTAATGCTCTCGCCTCTGCATCCGCTATCCGCAGCAAAGCAATTTTATCGTCAAGCTCTATCTGCTCCGGATGTTGCCGCACCACCTGCTGCACCCCTTTCGGGGGAATTTGAAATTCCTGCACAGACTTTTTCTGTCGGTTTTCACGAGCCACCTGTCCGGCCAGTTTCGCCATCTGTCGGCCGTTCTCCAGAGAAACGTCGTTGCTGTGTACGTAAGATGTACTCTCGCCTGCAATCACCCGAATCCCCATACCCAAATCAATTCCTGTATTGATTTTCTCTATTTTGCCATCTTCACAGCTGATGGCGACACTTTCTTTCTGCTCTATAAAAATCTCTGCAAAATCTGCACCGGCAGCCAAAGCCGAGTTTAATATTTCTTTGACCTCTTTTTTCTGCATGATATGCCCTCCTCTATAAATAGTCCGCGCCTTCCAGCCGCACAATTTGCCGCTGCTGAAACACCATTTCCCGCCAGTAGCCTTCCAACACAAATTCTACTGCACATACCCTGTCAGCATCCGTCGTTTTTTCGCCGTCCTTATCAAAATACGTAAGAACCATATCCGAAATAAAATTTGCCATAGGTTGACGGCTCTGTTGTGTATGTTCGCGGCGATAAAGTATTTTTCCTTCCAATGGGTAAACGTGGGCGCTCGCCTGCTGATCCTCTCCTAAATTATAATAGATAATCTTTGTCTGCTGCAAGACTAATTGTTGTGACTCGCAACCAAGCACCGCTGTACTCTTAGAAATATCTTCGGCCAGAAGACTAGCTGCAATCATCAGATTATCCTCCAACTCCAATCTGGCATTGTGCTGTTGCTGCTGTTCTGCGACAAAAAAGAAACAGCGCAGAAAAAAAACTGACAACAGAGACAGCAGGCTTAAAACTACCAGAACCTCCGCCAATGTAAACCCTTGTCGTCCTTTAATCTTTCTGCTGCATCCTTTATTCATCGTCTCCATCTCCACGCGTCGCATAATAGAACTGCCAAACTTGCGCCCCATAAGAAACTGTGACCTTTTTTTCCGTCAACTTTGCACCGATCTCCTGCTCTGCCACCTCAATTTGCCAGCCCTGGGGCAGTTGGGGGACTTGCTCCACCAAAACACTCTGTGCCAAAAATATGGCCTGTTCGTTTTGTGCCGCGCGCTGTCTGCTTCTCTCTGCTAACAGACTCCATTGCCACACGCTTTGCAAAAGAAGCAAACAAATTGCTAAACTGACCAATATCTCTGGCAGAGTAAAACCATTTTTACGGTATGGCCTTTTTGGACACTCTGGTGCGTCCTGTCTGATAATAATACACATACCGTTTACATTCCCCCTTCTGTAACAAGATATGCCCATTTTTCTGAATACGCTTATCACGATTGATAATAATCGTCTCCGCTGTGATTTTATCTATCCTGTCTGGCAATTCCCTCCTGCGCAGATGCTCTGGGCTTCCTGCATAGCGAACACTGTAGGTGTAAGGCTGTTTATACCGATAAAAGTTGATGGTTACTATTTGGTCTGCTTTTTCCGCGGCTCTCTGCGCCCAGCGAATATCATGGTGCAGCTGCTGGATTGCATAATCCATCTGCACATTCCGCCAATTACGCACCAGAGAGGGAATCGCCAAACTGCACAGCAAGGACAGCAGTACCAGTACCACCAGCATTTCCACCAACGTAAACCCATTTTTCGTATCGTTTTTTCTCTGCATACCGCCACCTCACAATAAATATTGATAGGACTGCAATAACGGCAGAAACAAACTGCTGGTCAACAGCAGTACCAGCGCCCCTAAAAAAATTACAAAACAAGGCTCCAACAGACCAATCATTGCAGTCAGGCGCTGCTGAAACTGCTGCCGGTAATATTGACTCAGCTGCAGCAAACCCTGCGGTAATGCACCGCTGTGTTCACTGACTGTCAGCATCTGACATGCCATCTGCGGAATAAAGGTACACCGCTGCATCCCCATACTCAGGCTATAACCCTGCGCCACATTTTCCGCCAGCTGTTCAACTTCTTCAATGAACAAACTGCGTCCATAGATTTGCTGCACTGCCCGTAAGCTTTGAAGCAAAAGCATCCCACCGGAAAGCATCATGCCCAATGCCTGCGCAATCTGTACAAACCAGTATTGCTGATAGAGCTTTCCCACCACCGGAAGCTTCAATAATCCTTTTTTCAGCACCGCACGTACTTTCGGATGTTTTCCCCAACGCTGCAGCTGCCATAAGAACAACACTGCTAATAAAACTATGACAGCAAGCAGCAAAAACCAATTATCACGCAGCCACTCGCTGCTCTCTATAAACCACTGCGTCAACACTGGCAATTGGGCATCAAAATTTTCATAAGTCTGTACAACTGTTGGAACTACCAGAAAAAACATGGCACCTAAAGCAAATACCATTAGCAATAAAAGCACTGCTGGATAAAACAGCGCAGAAAAAAGCATCTGTCTCGTTTTATTTTGCTGCTGAAAATAGACGGCCGCCTGGCCAATTGTCTCCTGCAGCGCGCCGTTTTCCTCTCCGGCCAAGACAAATTCCAACAAAACAGGCGAATAACGAATCTTGCTCTGCTGCAACGCCTGTGTAAAAGTACGCCCCTGCCTTACCCATTCCGCCAGTTCCAAAAGAAACTTTTTGCAAAGCGGCTGCCGCATCTCTGTGCCGATTAATAATAACGCTGCCGTCAATGGCATTCCGCTGTCTAACGCAAAGGATAGTTGCTGGCAAATCAGTTGCAGCTGCTGTATGGATAGCCTGCGTACCCATAAAATTTCTGTATCGGCCCACATCGTTATTTTTTCTACTGCTCTATCCCATACACTCATAATTGCGGCCCCACTACGGCAATCAGCTCTTCCATCGTTGTCCTTCCTTCTGCTACTTTACGCTTACCATCCTCCACCAGCGAAACAAAACCTGCCACCACCGCTTGCTGCTGCTGTAAAAATACTTCATACTGGCTCAGTAATTGCCGAAAAGTATCATCACAAAGCATAACCTCTTGAATGGCCAGCCTTCCCTGCATGTTGCCCTCAGCGCGCCTGCGCACCAAACGCTGCGCAATGACACCATTTAAACAGCTGGCCAGAAGGTGAGAGGCAACTCCCATCTCTACCAATCGCTTGATGGCGCTCAATGCGTTGCTGGTATGCAAAGAAGCCAACACCAAATGTCCCGTATAAGCTAAACGTATCGCAATTTCCGCCGACTCCAAATCGCGAATCTCACCTACCATAATGATATCCGGGTCCTGCCGCAATATGCTGCGCAGTCCGCGGGCAAAAGTCAATCCCGTCCTTTCGTTGATCTGCACCTGATTAATTCCCTGCATCTCATATTCCACCGGATCCTCCAAGGTAATAATGTTGCTTCCCTTTTTCCGCAGACTATCCAGCATACTATATAAGGTAGTAGTTTTTCCGCTGCCGGTAGGCCCGCAAACTAAAATCATGCCATGAGGAATCTGCAATAGCCTCTGCACCTTTGCTAAATTTTCTTCCGAAAAGCCCAATTGCTCAATCTCCAACATGGTTTCCCGCTGTCCCAAAATGCGCAGCACCATCTTTTCACCCTGAAACAGAGGTAAACTGGAAATACGCAAATCAAATTTTTGGTTTTGCCACAGCACTGCCAAATGTCCATCCTGTGGCAATCGTTTTTCTGTGATATCCATCTCTGCCATCACTTTTATACGATTTAAAATTAGCTGCTGCATCGCGCCCTTTACCCGTTGCTCTTCCCGCAGCTGTCCATCGCAGCGAAATTTCACCAATAGATACTCTGTGCGCGGTTCTAAATGAATATCACTGGCTTGGCACAGCAACGCCTGCCGTAAAATATAGTTGATAATTCCAGCGGCTGTCTGCGCGTCTTCCACCTGCTCCTCAATATCATAAATTCGATGCTGTCCGCTTTCCATCACATCAGCTTGTCTGCCTGACGCGTTCTGAAAAAAACGTATCATCCCAATCCCTCCTGTATCGCTCGACACTCCATGCAATGTTTCATCGTAAATACCATATCATGGAAATTCTATTTCTACAAGAAAAGTCTTCCGACAAAATACGCCAACAAACAAAAAAGAAGAAAAGGAAGGTAATATGCATTGCTTCCTCTTCTTCTTTTTCGACAAACTAACCGTTATAGGACGCATATGTTCTTCCGTTTCTCATTATTCTTAAAGGATTCACATAGCCGCTCCATAAATATCCTGTATTGATACTACCATTACACATTCTGATTTTCCTCACCGTAAGACTCTCGCACCATTGTAAACGTTTCCTCTGCATTCAAACCAGTCTGTGTTTGATCAGCATATCGGAACTCCAGCATCCCGCCATCCCCATCCACTAATACATCCGCCTTCACCTGAATAATCTGTAAATCACGACGGCTGCGCAAACGAATCCAATGATACCGGTCATCGTGGTCCACCACAAAAGAAATTCCTACTTCCTTCAGCATTCTTTTCAGCTTGTCAATTTCCTGACGGCCTGACGAGCAGCCCGCACCGCCGGTAAGCATATTCCATACCTGTTCATCTGGATTGGCTATAATCATTTTTTCTGCCTCCTTAATCCCATTCTATGTACTTTATTGTCTATCCTGTTTGAAAACTCTTTTCGCTATTTCAGTATAGCATAAAAGCTGCTTTTTATGAAAGACATTCCGCTGTTACAGACTTATTTTCCCTATAATCCGGCATACACAATACCTTCCTGACAAAAATATAACATAATATGCCCCGTGAGCAAAACATAATATATACAATATTAAAAATATGTATCCAAATTCCCTTTCTTTTTTCTGCATACTGTATTATACTTTGTTACATTATCATTTCTAATTCACTATATGGAGGAGGATTTCTTGTGTCCCAAGAAAAAAAATCATTAGGTCTCGTTCCCAAACTGCTCATCGGGATTATCGCCGGTATTCTCATCGGCATGTTCTTCCCGAAAATCTTAGTACAAATTTTAGTTACGATTGCATCCATCTTTTCTCTCTTTCTGAAATTTGTCATTCCTTTTATCATTTTGTCCTTTGTGATTGCTGGGATTGCCGATTTGTCACAAGGAGCCGGCAAATTGCTGGGTATTACCACTGCTATCGCCTACGGCTCCACCATCACAGCCGGTATGTTGGCATACTTTGTTTCAACCACCATATTTCCAACCATTTTAGGCTCCGAATTATCCAGCAATATCGGAGATCCTGGTGCTGGAATGCTTTCTTCCCTGATTAACATTCCACTGGAGCCAATGTTTGATGTCACCGGCGCAATTGTGTTCGCCTTTATTATGGGAATCGGCATTTCTTACGTACGTACCTCCGGAAAGGGTGAGGTGCTTTATCATGCTGTGATGGAATTTCAGGTTATCGTACGCAAAGTATTAGAAGTTATTATCATTCCTTTTCTGCCTGTTTACATCGCCGGCACTTTTGCTAATATCGCTTACTCCGGTCAAGTGTTCAGCATTCTTGGCGTTCTTTGGAAAGTATTCTGCACTGCCATTCCATTACAATTGATTTACTTATGCGTGATGTTCTGTATCGCTGGCGCTATCGGCAAAAAAAATCCGCTCCAGCTCATCAAAAATCAGATTCCGGCCTATTTGACCGCAGTTGGTACCCAATCCTCCGCAGCTACCATTCCTGTGAACGTATCCTGCGCAGAAAAGAATGGCGTATCGAAACAAATTCGCGAGTTCGTTGTCCCACTGTGTGCAACCATTCACTTAGCCGGAAGCATCACCTCCCTGACCTGTTTTGCCGTTGCATTGCTGTACATGAACGGTATGGATTATTCCTTCAGCGTTTATATTCCATTTCTGTTTATCTTAGGCATCGCAATGGTCGCCGCACCGGGCGCACCGGGCGGCGCAGTGATGAGCGCACTGCCTTTTCTGCCCATGATTGGAATTGCGGTAGACGGTCCATTGGCTTCTCTTATGATTGCGCTCTATCTCACACAAGATAGTTTTGGTACGGCAGCCAATGTTTCTGGTGATAATGCCATCGCAGTCGTAATAGACACTATCAATAAAAAAATGCATCCCACAAAGCAAGCGTAACCTTCCACAGCAGATTTTGTCCTATCCACAGCGATGGAGCAAAATCTGCTTTTGTTTTTGCACAACACAAAAATATCTATAAAAAAAGAGAGGTATCTGCATCACACAAAATACCTCTCTGTTACATACCCCATTTATAAGACCTATGCATTCTCGCTGATGTAATCTACGATGGCGCCAATATCTTTAATTTTTTCTGCAGCCTCATCTGGAATTTGCAGATCAAACTCGCTTTCCAATGTCATAATAACCTCAACTACATCCAGGGAATCGGCATTCAATTCATCAAATCTTGTTTTCATGGTAATCGTTTCGGCATCCACGTTTAACTGTTCCGCCACGATATTTCTTACTTTCTCAAAGTAGTCCATACCCTTCACCCCCTTTCTTCCATGCAATATTTCTGCTATTAGGATTCTCTGTTCTGTGTAAAATTCCCTTTTATTTTTTCTACAAAGTTGCTTTCACAACAATGACAAGCCACCTCTATTGCCTTACTGATTGCCTTAGCCTTTGAACTGCCATGACAAACAACACTCACACCATTCACACCTAAAAGAGGCGCACCGCCGTATTCCGCATAATCCATCTTATGCTTCAAGCTACGCAAAGCCGGTTTCATCAACAGTGCACCGGTTTTACAGCGCATAGATGCCATCACTTCCTGTTCCAGCATGGTCATAATCACTTTGGCCATACCTTCCATGGTTTTTAAGACCACATTGCCTGTAAAGCCATCGCAGGTCATCACATCGGCCACACCTGCAGGCACATCACGTCCCTCGATATTTCCGATGAAATTGATATCCGACAGCTCTGCCAATCTCTGATAGGCCGCCTGGGTGAGCTCGCTCCCTTTTGTCTCCTCGCTGCCGTTATTAATCAATCCTACCTTCGGCGCAGCAATTCCCATCACACTGTTCATATAAATACTGCCCATTTGCGCAAACTGCACCAAATTTTCTACATCGACATTAGTGTTTGCCCCGGCATCCACCAAAAGCCTACCGCCAGCCATTGTCGGTATGATACAGCCAATAGCCGGCCGGCTTACGCCTTTGATACGGCCTAGCCCAAACAAAGCCGCAACCATCTGTCCGCCGGTACTGCCTGCCGATACCACTGCATCCGCCGCGCCTTCCTTCACCAATCTCGTCGCAACTGTAATGGAAGCATCCTTTTTACGCCGGTAGGCCGTAGCCGGATGGTCTGCCATCTCAATCACTTCACTGGCTTCCACTATCTCAATCTTATTTTGTTCTACGTGAGGCGCCTGCGCCAACACTGCCTCAATTTTATCCCCTTGACCTACAAAATATATTTTTTCCACTTGAGAATACTGCTCCAAGGCCTGTAAACCACCCAATACAGTCTCCTGTGGTGCATGGTCGCCGCCCATGGCATCTAATGCAATCTTCATGGATACATCCTTTCCCTGTCTCCTAACTTCTTCCAGAATTTTATGCTGACGTACTACTGCATTCTTATGCTGACAACTCCGTTTTTATTTCTATTCAACAAAAGCGCAATTTCTAAAAAGTCCTTCTGCCGCCCCTGCTCTGCAAAAATGTTTAACTACTATCGGCGTATCGAATTAACAGGAAGAATTTTCCGTTCATCCCTGTTTCAGCGCATCCAAGGAGCGTTGGATTTCATCCTTGCCATCTTGTACCACATCATAATAAATCTGCAGTTGCTTTTCTATCTTTTCCATGATGTCATCTGCGTAGTTAAAGGCGCCCAAGGTAATATCATGGGCTGCCTGATTTGCTTCATCCAACATCTCCCGTACACGGATTTCCGCCAAGCGATAAACCTCTGTCTCTGACACCAGTTCCTGCGCACGGGCACGGGCCTCCTCAATGATGCGTTCATAGTCTTCCTGCGCCTTGCGTTTAATTTGTTCCTCTTCCCGTTTCACCCATTGCGCATCTCGAATATCGTCAGGAACACTGGAACGGATTTCGTCAATAATTTTATACAATTCCTCCGGATCCACAATAATCTTATCTGTCTGCATAAAAGCCCGTTTACTGCCTTCAATGGTACTTTCCAACTGATCTAACAAATTATAAATACTCACTCTGCTGCCTCCTCACCGAATTTATGTTTCACATAAACGATACGAGTATCACCATAACATTTTTCTTTATATATAAAATATATACTATTTTCCACCGAAAGGGAAGTATTTTTTGCACATTCCAAAAGAATCATTCCTCCTGGTGCCAGCAAATGGGATACCGCTAACTGATTCAACACCTTTTCATATAACCCTCCCGCATAAGGTGGGTCCACATAAATCAAATCAAATTGCCGCCCCTGTCGGCCCAACGCGCTAAGTGAAGCAAAGGAATCTCCCCGCAGAATACGGCAGCGCGCTTCCTGCTTACAGGCCGCTACATTATCTGCTATCACCTGCAAGGCATCGCGGTCCTTCTCCAAAAGCACCGCCTCCGCAGCACCGCGACTCACCGCTTCTAAGGCAATACTGCCTGTCCCGCTGAACACATCCAGAAAACGGCTGCCAAACAACAAGCCCTCCACAGAACTGAACACCGCTTCCTTCACTCGATCAGCTGTGGGCCGCGTTTTCATACCCTGCACACTTTTTAATTTTCGTCCCCGATTTTGTCCTGCGATCACACGCACATCCATCACCCTGTTCTATGATACTATACTGCGCAACCCTTGCCAAGGTATTTTTCTCTGCCATCATAGCCACATAGCAAGATACGCTGCATATCATTATATCACAAAAACGTACCTATCGCGTAAAAATACCAGAATACTCCAGCATAAATAAAAAAAGATTTCTCATACTAAACAGCGTAAGACAAAATCTTATGCTCCACCCTTCCACAAAAAGACTGCTGTGCAATTTATGACAGAATCCTCCCCTCATTCTGCCGCCGGCAGTCTTTTTGTTTTATTTTCACCGTATAGTTTTTCACATTCCGAAAAAAATATAAAAAAGGAGGTTCGGCAATGCACAAAAAAGAAAAAAAAGGCACTGAAAAGAAAAAGCAAAAAACAGGCCAGGAAAAAACTCCATCAATAAAAACAACCATCCCCGGCAGTAAGTTCCAGCTGTATCAGCAATGGGATTTGTTGCCTGAGCTGGCGTTAGAAGCCCATGATCTGCTGCGCGGAGAACACGGCGGTGAAATTCCCGGCGTAAAGCTCACAGAGGAAATGGGAAAGTTCGCTACGATTCACACTGTTACAATCCTGGATGAACGTGGCAGCCGCATTATGCAAAAGCCGGAAGGTACTTATGTCACCATCTTCTCCCAGGAGCTGGCTGTCAACCACCGAGGCGTCCAGCAAGAGCTCGTCCAGGTGGTACGTCACGAGCTGCAAAAATTTGTACAGCTCCCCACTTTACAGGATACCGTTCTCGTCGTAGGCTTTGGCAACTGGAAGTCCACTCCCGATTCCCTGGGACCGCAGCTGATCAATCAATTGATGGCTACCCGTCATCTCCACGGCAACGTCCCCGAAGAAATCCTAAAAGGCGTGCGTCCCGTTGTCACCATAGCGCCCGGCGTGCTGGGCATGACCGGTATCGAATCTGCAGATATCGTGCGCGGCATCGCAGAACGGGTAAAGCCCAGTCTTATTCTTGCCATCGACGCATTGGCCGCCGGCAGTGCAAGCCGTATCGGCACCACCATCCAAATCAGCGACACCGGCGTAACACCCGGAGTAGGCGTGGGCAACCAGCGGGCTGCAATCAATCAAGAAACCATGGGCATTCCGGTCATTTCCATCGGCGTTCCCACCATCGTAAAGGCCCGCATCATTGCACATAATGTCTTAGAAGAATTCTGGAATCAGCTGCAAACACGCCGTCATCTTTCTCCTCTATTACAGGATCTTCCCCAGCCGGCCCTGCACAATATGATGCAGAATGCACTGCAATCCTGTCAAACCGATTTGGAAGTCACCCCAAAAGAAATTGACGATCTCGTACGTAACTGCAGCATGATCTTAGCCAACGCCATCACCCAGACACTGCATCCCAATATGAACGCCGATTTCGCCGCCAGTTTTTTCTAACGCAACAAACCCTTTCAAAGGAGAAGGCTCCTGCCAACACAATGTGGCAAGAGCCTTTTTTATACCGTCAAAAGAAGCTCTTCCCGAGTATGCTCAGGAAATCCCGCATCGGCAGATTATTTTTCTGCACTGATCTGGTCTAAATACTGACGCAACTCTCGCAAATCCGCTTCATCAATTCCCTGACCATCATACAAAGAAGCTACCAGACTTTTCAATGAATTTCTATGCACCCGTTCTAAAAAAGAACGGCTTTCCATCTGCAAATAGGCTTCTTTGTCCACAGCCGGTGAAAAATAATGGAACCTCCCTCGTTTTTCTATCGTCAGAAATCCCCGATCTACTAAACGAGATAAAAAATTTAATACGGTAGTTTTTGCCCAATCTTTCTCTCCTACCAGCTTTTCCAGAATATACGGTGACGCCACGGGTTCCCCTGCATCCCATATAATCATCATCAAACGCAACTCGCTTTCCGGTAAACGTTTCATGTTTTCCATAGCTACAACTCCTTCAACAAATTCTCCCTTTTCTCTTATTTCTTTTGTTTCCACGAATAAATTTTATAGTACCAAAACTAGATAGTCAATGCCCAGTCCTGTTTTTGTACCATTTTTTTCTTAAAACATTCTTGCGAATAAAGGTAAACGCTGCTTCCTCGCCCTCATTTTTCAGCAGCAACAGCAATGTTTCCAAGAGGGCCTGAGACTCAGGATGCATCAAATAAGCCTGCTTGGAATGTTCATAATATGCATACGGGTCACTGTCACAGTACTGCTCTTTGCGATAAGTCTTACTGGCCGCCATACGGTCACAGAACATTTCCACTACGTATTTCTCTGGCATACGAATGCCTGTCAGCATATGATCCCCTGTTGCACTGTAATCAATCCAATACTCCAGATGATGTTTGTTCCGTCCCTTATGATGTAGCCAAGCCGCGCTGTATCCCTTCGCCTTCCGCTCCGCATCGTTGGGACTGCGATCGCCCTGATAATATCGCGCGCCCGCCAAAAATTCTGCTGGCATATATTTTGACAAATCATGGGTAATTCCCTGATAATATAATCCTACTTTGAAGCAATGTTCCATCACCAGCTTTTTGTGATGACTGATTGTTTTCAGATGCTCCAACCACTTCATATACATCCCTGCCTCTACAGTTTTTCTGTTTCATTATAACAAAAAATCATAAAAAAATAAAAGTAAAATGTAAAGAGGTATTGTATTTTATCCTGCAATCATGCTATGATAAAGAAAAATATATTGCATTACACACGCATAATCCTATTTTGAGGTGATATTTTCATGGAAGCATTGACACAAGCAACATTCCAGCAGCTTTTGCTGGACAAAAAGCGCACCGGTCTGGTCCTCTTTGTAAAAGAAGGCTGCCCTATCTGTCAAGAATTGCACCCACTCATCGAAGAAATTGAGCAGGGTTATACAGACAAACCCTTCGGCTTCTATTATGTAGATGCCGTCGCTGAAGAAAGCTTTTACAAAAGCCTGAAGCTTCAGGGCACCCCTACCGTACTGTTCTACCGTGACGGACAGCAATGCAACAAATTCACAGGTCTGCGGGAATATGAAGAAATCGAGTTCCTCATCGACCGCGTATTGTCCGGTAAATAATATACCTATACAGACACGCCGTATCCTTCACTGAAAACAACGGCGTGTTTTTATGTTTGTCATTTTCCTACGTGCCGCTTTTTTCCCGCTGCAACTCCATTTTTCTTTCTGTCTATAATTCCTGCAGATTCAGCCTTCTCTGATACACCTGCTCAGCCTTCCTGCGCAACAGCTCATATTTGGGCTGCTCCAAGCCTTCCTCCAATATTTTCTCCGCCAGCTGGCGGCTTTGCTCCAATATTTTCACATCATGCACCAAATCAGCAATTTTCAAATCAGGTAAGCCGTGCTGCCGCGTGCCCAGTACCTCACCTGCACCCCGCAGCAAAAAGTCCTCCTCTGCAATCACAAACCCATCGGTATATTTCACCATGACTGCCATGCGCCGCTTTCCCTCGTCTGTTTTGGGCTCTGCCACCAGAAAACAATACGCCTGCTCGCCGCCTCTGCCTACCCGGCCCCGCAGCTGATGCAACTGCGCCAGACCAAAACGTTCCGCATTCTCAATCACCATCACGTTTGCATTGGGCACATCTACACCCACCTCAATTACCGTGGTAGATACCAAAATTTGCAGCGTACCAGCGCGGAACTGCTCCATAATCTTCCCTTTCTCAGCAGGATGCATTTTGCCGTGCAAAAGTCCCACCCCATAGTCTGGGAATACATTCACCGCTAAATGGTCCGCTAGCTGCGTGGCGTTTTCCAAATCCATTTTTTCCGACTCCTCCACCAGGGGGCAGACAATATAGATTTGAAAACCTGTTACAATTTGCTCCCGCAAAAAGCGATACAATCCTTCCCGCTTATGCTCACCGATGCAATAGGTCTTGATCGCCTGCCGTCCCGGAGGCAGCTCGTCAATCACAGAGAGAGCCATATCTCCATAAAGCGTCAGCGCCAACGAGCGGGGAATAGGCGTGGCCGTCATCACCAATATGTCCGGCGCAAGGCCCTTGTTTTCCAATGCCAGACGCTGCCGCACGCCAAAACGATGCTGCTCATCAATCACCACCACGCCCAAATTGGCAAACTGCACCTCCTTCTGAATCAGCGCGTGGGTGCCTACCACCAGCCGGCATGTCCCTTCCTGCAATTTTTTATAGACAGCCTCCCGTTTCTTCTTGTTTAAGCTTCCCGTGAGCAGCTCCGGCTCCACGCCCAAAGCCTGCAGCTTCTCCCGCAGATTCAAATAATGTTGCTCCGCCAAAATTTCCGTAGGCGCCATCAACACTGCCTGATATCCGCCGCCCACTGCCTTTAATAGCGCATAAACAGCTACCATCGTTTTCCCGCTGCCCACATCGCCCTGCACCAGCCGCTTCATAGCCCTGGAGGATTCCATGTCCTTTTTGACCTCCAAAATCACCTTTTTCTGCGCGTCGGTCAGCGCAAAAGGCAGTTGCCGGAAAAACCGTCCCGCCAGCACCTCCTGCTGCCCATGGGCGATGCCTTCCTTCTTTTCAATCAGGCTATGCAGCCCCAGTCCCAGCAGCAGCTCCAGAAATTCATCGAACACCAGCCTGTGTCTGGCGCGATTCAGCTGCTGCCAGTCCTCAGGAAAATGAATCTGATACAGTGCGTCCCGATAGCCCAGCAAATGATATTCCTCCAGCTCCTCCGGCGGAAGATATTCCTCCAGTCCATCTATTTCCTGCTGAAAAACCTGCTCCACCAGCTTGCGCAGTTGCTTGCCGCTGCTGCGCTCTGTGCCGCGGTATATAGGTACAATACGCTGAAAATTGCGCAGGTCCTCCTCATCCTCAATGAGCTCAAAATCACTCACGGAAATTTGCCGCACTGTGCCCTTGCCGACCTTGCCCGTCGCCACAATTTGCAGACCCGGCTGCAGCTTTCCCTTCAAATGATTTTGATTAAACCACACCAGCACTGCATTGCCATCGGCACAGCGAACAGGCACCCGCAATATCTTCAAGCCCCGTCTGGGATAAACCTCCTGTACCTGCCCGAGAATCCCTGTCACGGTTTCTGTATCGCCTTCCTGCATCTCCCCCAGCGGCTTCAAATGCGTGCGATCCTCATAGCGGTACGGATAGTGTTCCAACAAATCACCCACAGTCACAATCCCCAGCTTTTGCAAATCAGCTGCCCGCTGCTTCCCGATTCCTTTCAAAACCGTAATGGGTTCCTCTTTTTTTCTCATCTCCGCACCTCCTTCTTTTCCTGTATGCACCAAACTACTACTCTGTAATAGAATGCTGCAGACTCCATTCCTTCAAAATACGACCGTCCCGCAACAAGCTGCGCATTCGCTCCCCATCTCCGTCAGCCAGCGCATCGCGATACTCTGCCAATGCTGCCATAATGGTATCAATCTCATATAACAGCGCCGGTCGGTTCATCAAAAACAATTCGGTCCACATATCCTCATTCAGTTTTGCCACCCGCGTGAGGTCCCGAAAGCTGCCTGCGCTGAAACCGCTTTCTTCCTTTACCGTAGGACTTTTAATATAGGCACTGGATACCACATGGGCCAGCTGAGAGGTAAAGGCAATGGTCTGATCATGCTTTTCCGGCGTTGTGTACACAATCCGCCCGAACTTCAGCTCCAGCATGAGCTGCTCCACCGTCTTTTTTTTGTCCTCCGGTATCTCGCCCACCGGCGTAAAGATCACGCTGGCGCCTTTGTACAAATCAGTCTGGGAATAGGCAAAGCCTGAAAACTCCCTTCCTGCCATCGGATGGCAGCCAATAAAAATCACACCCCGCGCCGCCAGCACATCCTGCACCGCTTTTACAATGCTCTCTTTTACACCGCCGGCATCAATTACAATGCTGCCTGGGCGAAAATATTGCTGATTCTCCAAAATAAAATCAATAATCCCCTGGGGATGCAGACAGATAATACTCAAGTCCGCTACACCCAACTGTTCTGGAATGATCGCCTTATCAATGGCGTCGGCATGAAGCGCCATCTGCACCGATTTACTGTTCAAATCCCGTCCCACGCCCAAACAGGTGTGATGGGTGTATGCTTTTATCGCTTTGCAAAACGAACCGCCAATTAATCCTAATCCTACTACTGCAATCTGCATGATATCACCTCAAAAAAATTCTATGTGCCAGTTCACTGCCATTAGTTTACTATTTCTTGTTTTCTCTGGCAAGGCCAATTTGCAAAACGTTGTCTGTTTCCTTAATTTTTAGGACAACGATACCCTGTTGTCAGATATACAATTTGTCAGAAAAAATATACTATTTTGCTATGGTATCCTAAAATATCGTACTTTTCTCTACTTTCCTGATATGCTATAATAAAATTCGACATCGTACCTAGTATTCACGGTACCTAAAACGATAACCACACAGGAGGTGAGATAGTTGTTCCAAGAAATGCTTCAACTGTATCAAGCCCGACAATCATTTTTCAACCATCTTCTTTTGGAGCATTTACAACTCTCAGCGATATCCATTCTCTTCGCTCTGATTTTAGGACTGGCACTGGGCATACTCATCGCACAGCAGGACCGGTTTTCCCTACCAGTACTGGGAACCATCAATTTTATTTACACCATCCCATCCATTGCGCTGTTTGGCTTGCTGCTGCCCTTCACCGGAATCGGCAACAAAACCGCTGTGATTGCGCTCACCGTCTATGCACTCCTGCCCGTCGTGCGCAACACCTACACCGGTCTGACCAATGTGGATCCTATCATCCTAGAAGCAGGCATCGGCATGGGCAGCACCCCGTGGCAGCTCTTATGGAAAATCAAGCTTCCGCTGGCGCTGCCTGTCATTATGGCAGGTATCCGCAATATGGTCGTCATGGTGATTGCCACCTGCGGGATTGCCTCTTTTATTGGCGCAGGAGGGCTGGGCGTTGCCATTTACCGTGGCATCACCACCAACCAGTTCGCCATGACCTATACCGGCAGTCTGATGATTGCCGCCGTGGCCCTGCTCTGCGATATCGCCCTGGGACGATTGGAAAAGTATGTCACATTGCGGATAAACGGCAAAATTCCGGCAAAGAAAAAACATGCTTGACAATGGCCATTCTAAAAAGATTTTTGCCCCATGCGTTTGCCAGAAAACATAAACTATTTTACAAAAAGGAGAACTTCACAATGAACCACACCTGCAAAAAAATATTTTCCATCTTACTGCTATGTACCGTTGCGCTGCTGGCATTGTCAGGCTGCGGCGCCAAACAAGCCCAGCAAACCGAAGCCAATAGCGAACCGCTGCGCGTCGGCTGCAAATCCATGCCGGAACAGATGATTTTACAGGAAATCCTGTCCCAGCTCATTGAAGCAAAGACCGATATCACCGTGGAACGCATCGACCCCATCGCCGGAGGCTCCAGCAATTTACAGGTAGCAATGGAAAGCGGCGAATTGGATTTATATCCCGAATACACCGGCACTGGTTGGCTCACCGTGCTCAAACTGGAAGAAACCGACGACGCCGATTACATGTTCACCGAGCTGAACAAACGCTACAACGAACAATACGACATGTCCTGGGTCAGTCTCTATGGTTTTGAAAATACCTACACCTTGGCTGTACGCGCAGAAACAGCCCAACAATACCATTTGGAAAAAATCTCTGATTTGGCAGCAGTCAGCGACCAGTTGGTGTTCGGCGCTAATTTTGACTATTTTGAACGGGAAGACGGCTACGATAAAGTCTGCGCCACCTATGATCTGCATTTCAAAGATACCGCCGAGGTCGATATGGGCTTAAAATATCAAACCCTCAATGAAAAGAAATGCGACGTGGTCAACGCTTACACCACCGATTCCCAGATTGCCGAATACGGTCTGGTGACCTTAGCCGATGATAAAAAACTGTTCACCGACTACCGCTGCAGCACTATCGTGCGCAATGATGCCCTGAAAAACTACCCGCAGCTGCAGGAGGTGCTGGAGCTCATGGACGGACTCATCAGCAATGAGGATATGATTCAGATGAACTACGACCTGAACACCAACCACCGTTTGGAAAGCGATATCGCCAGAGAATTTTTGCAGGCGAAGGGACTGGTAGACTGATGGACGCCGTCATTCAGTTTCTGCAGGCGGGAAAACAATACCAATCCCACTGGGCGTTGGAGCCGCTCACCTTGTCCATCGCTCCGGGAGAATTTCTCAGTATTGTAGGTTCCTCCGGCGGCGGCAAGACCACACTGCTCAAATTAATCAACGGACTTTTGCTGCCCAGCACCGGCAAAGTACTGGTTTTGGGGCAGGATACCGCCCAGGTAGACTTGATCGCGCTCCGGCGGCAAATCGGCTATGTCATCCAGGGTGCGGCATTGTTTCCCCATCTCTCCATCGCCGACAATATCAACTATGTGCCCGCACTCTCGGGCACATCACTGTCCCAGGCACAACTGGCCCGACTAATGGCCATGGTGGATTTACCGCTGGAATTGCTGGAGCGCTATCCCATCAGTCTCAGCGGCGGCCAGCAGCAACGGGTGGGGATTGCCCGCGCTTTGGCCAACAACCCGCCCATTATGCTCATGGACGAGCCCTTCGGCGCAGTGGATGAAATCACGCGCACCGTATTGCAAGACAGCATTCAGCAGCTGCACCATCAGCTGCAAACCACCATTATTTTTGTCACCCACAACATTCGCGAGGCGTTGCGTTTATCTGACCGAGTCTTGATCATCAATCATGGTCAGGTACAACAGCTGGATACGCCTGCCCACATTCAGCAGCAGCCTGCCAATGAATATGTAGCACGCTTATTACGATAAAGGAGAGAGTATGATGCGCAGAAAAGACCGTGAAATCACAGACCTGCAACAAATTACAGCCGTCATGGAGCGATGCGACGTCTGTCGCCTAGGGCTCAACGACAACGGCGCGCCCTATATAGTGCCCTTGTGCTTTGGATATACCGTCAAGGATAAAGAGCATATCACCCTGTTTTTCCACAGCGCCGGTGAAGGACACAAGCTGGATTTGCTCCGCAAAGACAACCATGTCGCCTTTGAAATGGACGCCGCCCACGAATTATTCTCCCACGGCAGCGATGCATGCGGCTATGGGATGCGCTATCAATGCGTCATGGGCGCCGGAACGGCCCGGCTCGTCACAGAGGACGGCGAAAAGGCAGCCGCCTTTGACCATATCATGGCCCATTACACCCGGGAGAAGCTGCCCTACAGCAGCACCGCCCTGCATGCCGCTATCATCATCGCTGTGGATATAACTTCCATCAGCTGCAAAGTGCATCAATAACATGCCCGTCATGGCAAAAAGAAATCGCGCAGATTTCTCATGAAATCTGCGCGATTCTTTTCTCTTTTATGGTTTTACTGTGCTGCCCGCATTTTCTGCGCTGTAGCCAGCATGAGTTTTAATCTATTTTCCTGATTTACCCGCGTGGCGCTGGCGTCATAGTCAATGGCCACGATATTAGCGTCAGGATGGAATTTCTTAATACGCCGCATCATCCCACGGCCACACACATGGTTGGGCAGACAACCAAAGGGCTGTGTGCAGACGATATTATTGACGCCTTCATCAATCAGGGCCATCATCTCACCAGTCAACAGCCAGCCCTCGCCCATTTTCACACCGTAATCAATGACCTGTCCTGCCAGCTCTTTTGTGCGGCTGAAACTGGACGGCGCATGAAAGCAGCCAGCCCGTTTTATGGCGCGAATCATATCTTTTTGGATGCCGGTAAAGACATGCATCAGATATTTGGTGATGATGGGCTTGAGCAGCTTGCCGCCATAGCGGATATAATCCTCAATCCCGGTGTCGATGGTATAGAGCAAAAAGTCCAGCAAGCCAGGCACCACCGGCTCGGCATTTTCTTTCAGGAGGAATGCCTCCAGATTGTTGTTACCCAGCGGCGCAAACTTCACATAAATCTCGCCTACGATACCCACACGCACTTTATCCTTTTTATACACTGGCACTGCCGCAAAGGCGCTCACGATCTCATCCATTTTTTTGCGGATAGCCTTGGGCCCCATGCTTTCTCCCTTGGCAAAGTCATCGTTCAGCATAGCGGTGAAGCGCTCCACCAGCCGCTGGGATACGCCCGCTTCTTTCTCGTAGGGCTGAGTCTGGTTGTGCAGACACATCAGCAAATCGCCGTAAATTACGGCGTTGGCCATCTCATACACCATTTTTTTCGTAATCACAAAGCCGGGGTTTTCCTCCAGCCCGCTAAAATTGATAGAGACTGCCGGCACAAAATCCAACCCCGCCCGGTCCAATGCTTTGCGCAGTAGACTGATATAGTTGGAGGCTCTGCAGCCGCCGCCTGTCTGCGACAGCATCACTGCCACCTTGTGCACGTCATATTTTCCACTCTGCAGTGCGTCCATCAACTGACCGATAGTCAACTGGGCAGGATAACAGATATCATTGTGACAATATTTCAGACCCATCTGAATAATATTGCTGTTTTGTGTCTCCAGCACTTCCATATGATAGCCTTCCCGCTGGAAGATTGCTTTCAGCATGGAGAAATGAATCGGCAGCATCATTGGCACCAAAATGGTATACTCTTCTTTCATTTCTTCTGTAAACATCAATCGGCCGTTTTTATCATATTCCAGTTTTGCCATGGCTGCTCACCTCTTTTCTCTCTTTTTCTGCGCAATGGCGGCAAACAAGCTGCGCAGGCGGATTTTTACCGCGCCCAGATTGTTGATTTCGTCAATTTTAATCTGAGTATATAAATTGCCCCGTTTTTCCAGGATATCCCGCACTTCGTCGGTGGTGACGGCGTCCAATCCACAGCCGAAGGACACCAACTGCACCAGGTACATATCGGGCTGCTGACTCACATAGTGAGCAGCACTGTAAAGCCGCGCGTGGTAGGTCCATTGATTCAGCACATTGGTGTGGAACTTACCTTTCGCCAGGGGCAGACAATCCTCCGAAATCACCACCGCGCCATAGCTGGTAATCAGCTGGTCAATCCCATGATTTATTTCCGGGTCGATATGATAGGGACGGCCCGCCAGGACAATGATGGGCAGATCGTGCTGTCGTGCAAAGGCAATAGCTTCCTTCCCATATCGTTTCAAATCCTTCAGATAGGCCTGCTGCTCTTTATATCCCACCGCAGCCGCAGCCTTCGCTTCCTGCAGCGTCACATTGTCCTGCTTAAAAAACTGGTACAAGCGTTTCACAAAATGCTTTTCATTGTGAGGACCAAAATATTCTTTCCAAAAACGCACATCCTGCAGGATGGACATATTGGCCGACAGGACTTCAGGATAATAGGCCACCACAGGGCAGTTGTAATGATTGTCACTGATTTTTTCGTCAAAATTGTACGGCATGCAGGGATAGAATATTTTATTGATGCCCTGTTTCTTTATGAGATGGGTCACGCTGCCATGCATCATTTTGGCGGGATAGCATACTGTATCGGAAGGAATTGTCGCCTGCCCTTCCAAAAATAAATCTCTGCTGCCAAAAGGCGCCCGCACTACTTCATAGCCCAGCTCCGTGAGAATAGGCTGCCAGAAGTGATAGTTTTCGTACATATTTAACCCCATGGGCAGACCGATGCGTCCTCTTTTTCCCTTTACACTTTTGCGCTTCAGAATTTGCTCCCGTTTATAGCGATAGGCATTGTATGTGACATTCAAAAAATTCTTGTCTTGGCTTTTAATCGGCCGTTCGCAGCGGTTACCTGCAATCAGCTCTCTGCCGTTCTGGAAGCTGTTTACTGTCAGCTTGCAATGATTTCCGCAGAGCTGGCAGACCCGTTGAGTGGTTTCATGGGTGAAATTTGCCAGTTCCTCTTTACTTAACAACGAGGATTGGGACAAATCCAACGTGCGCGCATACAACGCCGCACCGTAAGCGCCCATCAGTCCCGCCAGATTGGGCCGCACGACCTCCACGCCCACTTCCTGTTCAAACGCCCGCAATATGGCGTCGTTTAAGAATGTGCCGCCCTGCACGATGATATGCCGGCCCAGGCTCTCTGCTGACGTCGCGCGAATTACTTTATACAGCGCATTTTTCACCACGCTGATGGAAAGGCCCGCCGAGATATCTTCAATCTCTGCGCCTTCCTTTTGCGCCTGCTTCACAGAAGAATTCATAAACACGGTACAGCGGGAGCCCAAATCCACCGGATGCTCGGCAAAGAGTCCCAGCGCCGCAAAATCTTTTACTGAGTAGCCCAGCGCCGTGGCAAAGGTGGAGATAAAGGAACCGCAGCCGGAAGAGCACGCTTCATTCAAGAAGATAGTGTCGATGACCTGATTGCGAATTTTGAAGCATTTCATGTCCTGCCCGCCGATATCTATGATAAAATCCACATTGGGCATCATTTTCTGCGCCGCTGTCAAATGGGCAACGGTTTCCACCAGTCCATCATCCAGGGAGAAGGCATTTTTCACCAATTCTTCTCCATAGCCGGTGGCTGCGCTGCCCACAATGCGCAACTGGGGATTGATACTGTAGACCTCCTGCAGCATCTCCCTCACCAGCTCCACCGGTCGCCCATTGCTCAGCATATATTTGCTGTAGAGAATTTCATCATCCTCGCCGATGACCACCAGCTTGATTGTCGTGGAACCCGCGTCAATCCCCACAGTGGCAGTCCCCTGATATCCCGCCAGCTGTCCTTGAGGAATCACTGCTTTGGCGTGTCGCTGCTGAAATTGCTCATATTCGCTTTCATCGGCAAACAGGGGCGGCAAGCCGCTGTCGTACTGCTTCAGAGCAGCAGCATGCTGCATGCGGTCCGCCAAGGCCAGAAAATCCATCGGCTGCTCACTGGCCGCATACAACGCAGCGCCGTAAGCCACATAATACTGGGCGTTTTCCGGAAAAATGCCCGTTTTATCATCCAGCTTCAACACATCCACAAAGCTTTTCTGTAAGCCTTTCAAAAAAGTCAACGGGCCACCCAAAAACATCATCTTTCCTTTGAGCTCCCGTCCTTGCGCCAGACCGCCGATGGTTTGATTGACCACTGCATGAAAAATGCTGGCAGCTACATCTTCTTTGGTAGCACCCTGATTCAAAAGAGGCTGCACGTCCGTTTTGGCAAATACGCCGCAGCGGGAAGCGATGGGATAAATACGCTCTGCCCGCAAAGCCAACCCATCCATCTCTTCCACCGACACATCCAACAACACTGCCATCTGGTCGATAAACGCGCCAGTCCCCCCTGCGCAGGTTCCATTCATACGAACTTCCACGCCGTTAGTCAAAAAGAGAATCTTTGCATCCTCTCCGCCCAGCTCAATCACCACATCCACTGTTTCCGGATATTGTTCCACCGCGATCTGTGTAGCCACAACTTCCTGCACAAAGGGAATTTGAAAATGCTCTGCCATACCCAGAGAAGCCGACCCTGTTAATGCCAAATAGGCTGGCGTACCATGTAAAATATCCTGTCCAATCATCAGTACCAATTCATTGACCTTTTCTTTAATCATGGCCCGATGACGATGATAGGATTTGTACACAATATTATCGTTCTCATCCAACACAACGCATTTAATCGTCGTAGATCCTACGTCTATCCCTATCTTATACATACTGTCACCTCAATTACGGATTCAGAATCCTCCTATAACTCTATCTATATTAAAATTTATCTACATTATTATACTCAAATTAAAATTGAAACTCAACTGACAATTTTGTCTTTTTTGTCGTAATCGCGTTTTTCTGATACGTTTGAGAGAAATTACCTTGTTTTTCTGCCGTTCTTTGCCGAATATCACCGCACAACAAAGAAACAGTCCCAAAGCAACGAATCACTTTGAGACTGTCATAATGATTTGAGAACGCAAAACCGTAGAATCTATAGCGCCCACACGTAACCAAATGTTATGTAGGGGTCATTCCATACGCAAAAAGGTCGCTTGGAAATTGGATGCTCCATTCCCAAACGACCTTTTTCGTCCAGCTTTTTCCGCTGCTCTATTTAGCGCAAGGCGCTGTTTTTACCCGTGGATTTTCATATTGTGCAGCATTTTTACAAATGCAGGATCGCTGTGGTCTACAATTTCACTGTGTCCCAAATCCAACTGGGCAATTTTCTGCATATCGTCCTCGCTCAGAGCAAAATCCCAGATCGCAAAATTCTGCTCCATGCGGTCTTTGTGCACCGATTTTGGAATCACTACCACGCCTCTCTGCACGTTCCAGCGCAATGTCACCTGTGCTGCGGTCTTTCCATATTTTTCGCCGATGGCAGTGAGCACCGGATGGGTAAAGATGCCGTGTTTTCCCTCTGCAAAAGGCCCCCATGCCTCCGGTACGACTCTGTATTCCTTCATTAGAGCCAAGGCATTCTCCTGCTGGAAAAATGGATGCAGCTCTATCTGATTCACTGCGGGAATGACCTCTACAGTTTCGCAGAAATCTGCCAGAGGCGCCGGATAAAAATTGCAGACGCCGATGGCGCGAATCCTGCCAGCCTTATATAATTCCTCCATAGCCCGGTAGGCGCCGATGTAATCGCCCATGGGCTGATGAATCAGATACAAGTCGATATAGCTCAGGCCCAGCTTATCCAGCGATGTCTGAAAGGCTGCCTTGGCCGTCTCATAGCTGGCGTCCTGCACCCATAATTTGGTCGTGATGAATAATTCTTCCCGCGGCACGCCGCATTTTTTGATGGCTGCGCCCACTGCTTCCTCATTCAGATAGGCAGCGGCAGCGCTTACAGCCGTTATTGCAGGCAATCGCCGCCTCTCTGTAAGCTTCTGCAAACAAAAAGAGAAGATCACTCTCCTCTGGAAAGTGACCTTCTCTTTTTGTTATTTTGCATAGTCTACAGAGCGAGTTTCCCGCACCACGACTACTTTAATCTGACCTGGATATTCCAGTTCTTTTTCTATCCGTTTTACGATATCGCGGGACAGTTTTGCCGCGCCGGCGTCATCTACCTTATCCGGTTTTACCATAATGCGAATCTCTCGACCTGCCTGAATTGCGAAGGATTTTTCTACGCCTTCAAATTCATTGGCGATCTCCTCCAGTTTGGCCAGGCGTTTGAGATAAGATTCTAAGGTTTCGCGCCGTGCGCCCGGACGGGCAGCGGATACTGCGTCTGCTGCGGCAACCAGCACTGCTTCCACTGTGCGCGGGTCCACATCGCCATGATGGGCTTCGATAGCGTTGATAACGTCCTTGGATTCCCGATAGCGTTTCGCCAAATCTGCACCGATGGATACGTGCGGACCTTCCACCTCGTGGTCTACCGCTTTGCCCAGATCATGGAGCAGACCGGCGCGTTTGGCCAGCTGTACGTCCACGCCCAGCTCTGCGGCCATCATCCCTGCCAGATGGGCCACCTCAATGGAGTGATTGAGCACATTTTGTCCGTAACTGGTTCTGTACTTCAAACGGCCCAAGAGCTTGATCACTTCCGGATGGAGTCCATGCACCCCTGTTTCAAAGGTAGCCTGTTCCCCTTCCTCGCGAATCTTCTGCTCAATTTCCCGCTGCGCCCGTTCCACCATTTCCTCGATACGGGCTGGATGGATACGGCCGTCCACAATGAGTTTTTCCAGAGCAACGCGGGCAATGTCACGGCGAATGGGGTCAAAGCCTGATAAAATGACTGCTTCCGGAGTATCGTCAATAATCAAATCAATACCGGTCAATGTTTCCAGCGTACGGATATTACGGCCTTCTCTCCCGATGATGCGGCCTTTCATTTCATCATTGGGCAAAGATACCACCGATACAGTGGTCTCCGCCACATGATCCGCCGCACAGCGCTGAATGGCCAACGAGATGATCTCACGGGCCCGTTTATCCGCCTGTTCCTTGGCAGCAGCTTCCATATCCTTGATCATCACTGCTGTTTCATGGGTAATCTCTTCTTCTACTTTATGCAAAAGCTGTTCTTTCGCTTCCTCCATAGTAAGGCCTGCCAGCCGTTCCAGCTCAGCGGACTGCTGCGCATACAGCTGTTCCACACTGGCTCGCACTTTTTCAATTTGAGCCTCTGTTCTCTGCATGCTTTGTTCTTTTTGTTCCAGCGCTTCGTACTTGCGGTCCATGGATTCTTCCTTCTGGATCAAGCGTTTTTCCGAATGCTGCAGTTCAGCGCGCCGTTCTTTCACTTCCTGTTCGGCTTCCGTGCGAATCCGGTAAGCTTCATCCTTTGCTTCCAGCATAGCTTCCTTGCGGATTGCATCGGTGTTGCGAGTAGCTTCCTCCATAATGCGGGCTGCTTCCTCTTCCGCGGAGCCTATTTTAGACTCTCCCACCGATTTGCGCACGATGTAGCCTGCAGCTGCACCTACTACAAGAGCAACGATGACTGCAATAATCAATGTTGGCGTCATCTTGTTTTCAATTCCTCCTCCCCATTTTCATTTTTTAGATTTTCATGAATTGTAATACTGTAAAAGTCGAAATCCTTTTGCAATAAAAAAGCAAACCGGATCCCGATTTGCTGAAATTGTCGCCCGTAAAAAGGCAGACTGCTCCTTTCATATATAAATCTGCAGTTCACAGTAAAAACTATATACCTGTATATGCAATCACATGTATCACCATACTACAATTTTATATAGACAACCTGACCTACGGCAGGTGCAATTTCAGACAAAACCTTTATTTATTAATTTTATAAGTTCTAGTATCGCCTGTCAAGGGGCATATTTAAACCAAAAAAATTATTATATTGGCTATCCCTGCCAGCACAAACAAATGCACGCTAGTCCACTTATTTCTTGTAAGGGATTTTCGTCTATGCTACAATAAAAATATGACTTGGCAGCTCTCAGACTGAATGATAAAGAATGAGGAGGAATACAGATGCCCTTTGATTACAAAAAAGAATACAAGGAATTTTATCTGCCCAAGGCCAAACCGGAAATTGTAGAAATTCCGGCAATGAATTACCTGGCTGTCCGCGGAATGGGAAATCCCAACGAAGAAGGCGGCGCATACAAGGTTTCCATTGAGTTGCTGTATGCACTGGCCTATACCATCAAAATGAGCAAAAAAAGTGATCATCAAATCGAAGGCTATTTTGATTACGTCGTACCGCCGCTGGAGGGCTTCTGGTGGCAGGAGGGCTTTGGCGGCTTTGACTACACCCGCAAGGATGAATTTCATTGGATTTCCGTCATTCGCCTGCCAGATTTTGTGCAGAAGACAGACTTTGACTGGGCTGTCGCCGAGGCTACGCAAAAGAAAAAGCGAGATTTTTCCAGCGTAGAATTTTTAACTATTGCAGAAGGCCTGTGCGTGCAAATGATGCATGTAGGCTCATTTGATGAGGAATCTGCCAGTGTTGTGCTGATGGACCAGTACCTCAAAAAACAGGGATATGAAAACGACTTTTCCCCAAGCCGCCTCCATCATGAAATCTATCTCTCCGACGCCAGAAGAGTGGCGCCGGAAAAATGGAAAACGGTACTTCGTCATCCCATCAAAAAAATCTGAATGAGCTAACTTGATCCTAATTTTATTGACCAAGGCAGCTCCTTTGTCAAGCCATCCTACAAAGAATAATCCTTCACCACTGTGTCCTGCTCCGCAAACTGCAAAAAGCAGCTCTCCCTAAGAGAACTGCTTTTTGCGTGTAGTAGTTATATGAAAAAGTGGGTAGCAAAATAATTCACTGCGATAAAACCCAAAAAGAATGCTTGGAATACTGCGATAACGACTGCTGTCAAGAAACTGCATTAACGAGGCTCCACAATCAACTTAATCGCTGTGCGCTCCTCCTCCTCAATCATGATATCGGTAAAAGCCGGAATACAAATCAAATCAATACCGCTGGGCGCTACAAACCCTCTCGCAATTGCCACTGCTTTTACTGCCTGGTTTAACGCGCCTGCACCGATGGCCTGCATTTCTGCACCGCCCCGTTCCCGAATCACTCCGGCAAGCGCGCCTGCCACAGAATTTGGATTTGATTTTGCTGAAACTTTTAATACTTCCATCATCGTTACCTCCTGAATAATGAAATATAGTAATATCTGGAATATTATTATATATTCAACACTCCACGAAATATTCCTTTTTCTGGAAGAAAATTTCTTTTCTTTTTCTTTACACTACCTGTATGGGCGTAATTCCTTTTGCTTTGCCGGTTTTATCATCCAACTCCACACATACCGCACACAACCGCGCCGGTCCCTGGGCGTGCTGAAAACGCACCGGAATCTGGCTGGTAAACTGTCGTATCGCCAGTTCTGTTTTCACACCCAGCACCGAGTCAATGGCACCAGTCATGCCCACATCACTGATATATGCCGTACCCTTGGGCAATATGCATCCATCAGCTGTCTGCACATGGGTATGGGTGCCCATCACCGCGCTCACCCGTCCGTCTACATAGCGGGCAAAGGCAATCTTCTCCGAGGTCGCCTCACCGTGCAAATCAATTACAATATGCCGCACACCTTGCCGCTGAATTTCCTGCAATAAGGAATCAATCACGGCAAAGGGTGATGGCAATGTACTGACATACACATTGCCCAGAAGATTCACCACAGCCACCTGCAGCCGTCCCAGATCAACGATGCTGTATCCCCGTCCCGGCGTGCCTTCAGGATAGTTGTAGGGACGAACCAGCGTTTCCTCCCCATCTATAAAATTGTAAATATCCTGATTGGCCCACGCATGATTTCCCAAGGTCACCACATCTGCACCTGCAAAGCGCAGCGCGCGAAACTGCTGTTCCGTAATGCCGTTGCGCTCTGCGGCATTTTCTCCATTGACAATCACCAAATCACTCTGATACTGCCGCCGCAAACGCCCCAATTCCTGCTGTACTTTCGCCAAGCCTGCCTCGCCTGTCACATCTCCTACAAATAAAATATTCAATCCTGTAAATCCTCCTCAATCTGTTCCCGCATCATCACCTGTCGGGAAATTCGCCGTCCGCAGGCACACCAATTCACAAAATGCTCACAATTGTTGCAAAGAAAATTGTACCCGCCGAAATTGCAGCCCACCTGGCTCAAGGCCCTCCGTGCCACTTCTTCCCGGGGAAAGGCAAACCGCACATCATAGGCCGGACAGATCACCCCGCCCCGACAAAAGGCGGCGCAGCTGGTGCGCTGAATCCAAGCGTTGGCATGGATATATTCCATTTTTCCGCTGAAATGCACCACCGTGCCATCGCCCATATCCAATCCATAATGGCGAAACGTGGGAAATCCGTCCTCAAACTGCTGCAAAAAAATGCGCTGCTTTCCCTCCAACAACGTTTCCCGCACCAATCGCTGCTCCGCCGGAGTCAACCGGCGCACTGTATAAATTGCACGACATGTCATGCTGTACTCACCTCACTGTCTGTTACAGCATATGTGCAACCAAAACAAGGGGTGCCAAATTTCCTTTCCCTGCAAAAATCAATAAGCCATTTGTTTATCGTCCGTACTGTTTCATTTTCTCAAACAACGCTGCGCTTTCTTTTTCAGGAATCTCCTGAACCCTGCCCATTTGTCTGGCCAGACAGGCTGCCCGAGCTCCGTCCTCTAAAATCTGCGCCAGCATGTACGCCCGCTCCATGGTATCCGCCACGGTCACCGCGCCATGATTTGCCAGCAAACATCCGTTAGCTTCCCGCAAAGCGTCTGCCGTTTGCTGGGCCAATTCTCCACTGCCCGGCGGGCAATAGGGAACCAAAGGAATAGCACCAGGAGCCAGCATGCCCATTTCACTGATCACCGCGCCCAAAAACTGGCCGCTGGCTCCATAAGCAGTACAATAAGCCGCATGGGTATGCACAATTGCACTGCAATCAGGACGGGCCTGATAGATGGCGCAGTGCATGGGCAGCTCCGACGATGGCTTATAGCCATTGCGTACTCCTGCAATCTCACTGCCGTCTATATGCACGATACAGATATCTTCCGCTTTCATCTGGTCATACAGCACCCCTGACGGCGTAATGGCCAACAAATCATGGTCTCTGTCCACCATGCTGAGATTGCCGAAGCTGCCGCTGCTCAACCCATCTCTGGCCATACTCTGCGCGGCAGTCAGAACCTGCTGCTGCAGAGAACGTACATCACATTGCAGCGCAGGCTTTCCCAGCCGCAGCGCTTCCAGATTCTGCGCAAAGGGCGGATAGGCTACACCTTTCTCCGTAATAATCGCCGTAATATACCGCTCCGGCGTCACGTCGAAGGCTGGATTAAACACCATCGCAGCGTCAGGTACTGTCTGACGGCCGTTAAACTGGCGAATTTCTTCCTCCTTCCGCTGTTCAATAGGAATCAAACTGCCATCCCGCAGGGAAAAATCCACCGTAGACAGCGGCGCTGCCACATAAAAAGGAATGCCATGCTCTTTTGCCAATACCGCCACCGTATAGGTCCCGATTTTATTGGCAGTGTCCCCATTGGCGGCAATGCGGTCCGCGCCCACAACCACCGCCTGCACCTTTTGCTGTGCCATAACCACGCCAGCCATATTATCGCAGATGGTTGTCACCGGAATCCCGCTCTGGCTGAGCTCCCACGCAGTAAGCCGCGCACCCTGCAATAGAGGCCGCGTTTCGTCGGAATAGACCGCTACAGGACGCCGCCGTTCCTGCAAAATATAGGCGGGCGCCAAAGCGGTACCATACATGCTGGTAGCCAAAGCGCCGGCATTGCAGTGGGTCAGCATTGCTTGAAAATTCGGAATATTCTGCAGCAAGTCCGCGCCATATTCGCCGATTGCCCTGCAGGCCGCGATATCTTCCTCCAGCATTCGCTGACATTCTTGATACAATCCCTGTACCAGCTCCGCCGCTGTCGTCCCGTCTCCCGCCGCAGCACACTGCGCCACCGCCACATCCTGCATCCGCGTCACCGCCCAATGCAAATTCACCGCTGTAGGCCGCGCAGTATCCAAATATGCGCCGATTTCCTCCACCGCCGCCGTAAAATTGTCCACCGTCAGCGTCCCGGCTTCCAGTCTGCGCGCCGCGCCCAGCCATACGCCAAAAGCCGCCGCCAGACCAATAGCCGGCGCGCCCCGCACCACCAGCCTTTTAATCGCATCCCACATCTGCTCTGCCGTAGCAATCTCCAATTGGCACAATTCCCCCGGCAGCTTCGTCTGGTCAATCAAAAAAACCTTCCCATTCTCCAACCAAATAGGCTTCGGTAACATCGTCAACACACTCCTTCTGTTGTAGTATATCATGCCCCGATAGGTTACACAATAAAAAGACTTACAGCAAATCAACTAACGGCGGCAGCCTCGCTGATTCATTGAAACACTGTAAGTCCTTCACTGCCTCAGGCGACTCTGTTTGCCGAGGCATTTTCTATTATGCGTGATCCTGCAGCAAATATGCTGCCAACATCTGCATTTTCTCTAAACAAAACTATTACATATTGTCAAAACATTCTTCAAAATTTCGCCTTTGTCACCTTGCGCACCTTTGCCTTAATAGGCTTGGTCTGCAATGTTTTCCATACCAGCGGACCTTTGCCGTTTAAGATTTCTACCGTGCTGGTCCAATCCATAATCTGAATCACGCCGATATCTGCCGCCTCCACGCCGGGAATGGCACAGATGGTCCCCACAATATCAACAGGGCGAATTTTCGCCTTTTTCCCATCGGCAATTTGCAGTTTGAGAATATTAGCATGAAGTGCAGCGTGTTTGCTGCCTTTTTCCTCCGGCTGGGCATCCATCTTCTCACGAAATGCAGGTTCCGCCTCTGCGACCGCCTGCGCTGTTGGAAGCTCCAACTGCACGATGGGCAATTGCAGCAGCTTCTCAATCTGTTCCAGTTCATGTCGTTCCCAGGATTCCACCAGGGAAATAGCAGTGCCGGACAATCCGGCCCGACCGGTACGACCGATGCGGTGAATATAGGTTTCCCGTTCCGGAGGCAGCTCATAATTCACCACCAGCGAGATATTTTCCACATCAATACCCCGCGCCGCTACATCTGTAGCCACCAGATACCGGAACAGCCCTTTTTTGAAATCCCGCATCACTTCTGTGCGCTCCCACTGCTCCATACCGCCATGCAGACGGGCGCAGCTAAAACCATCCTCCCACAGTGCATCGTAAATATCCTCTACCTCTGCGCGCATATTGGCGAAAATAATACAACTGTCGGGATTGTACACCTTCAACAGTCCCAGCAGCAATTCCAACCGCTCTGTGTCATCACAGCAATACCATCCGTGAGAGATGGCCCGACTGCTCACAGGCTCACCCGCGATGGTGATACGCAACGGCTCCCGCAGATACTGCTGTGCCAACGCCTCCACCGCCTTGGGTATGGTAGCGGAAAACAGCAGTGTCACTCGATCCTCCGGCAAATAGGAAAGAATCTGCTCCACCTGTTCTATAAAACCCATATGCAGCATTTCGTCCGCTTCGTCAAGCACAAGATAGCCAATAGAGCCAGTAAACAACGTTCCCCGCTCCAAATGGTCCAACACCCGTCCTGGCGTACCTACCACCATGTGCGACTTCTGTTTTAAATCCTTTTCCTGCTGACGGAAGGAATGCTTCCCATACAATGCCGGCACCTTGATGCGCTTCAGCTTCCCGATATCCATGATTTCCTGCTGTACCTGCATGGCCAACTCGCGGGTGGGCGTTAAAATTAACACCTGCGGATGATTTTCCTCCCAATCCACCAATTGACACAGCGGAATACCATAAGCCGCCGTCTTCCCACTGCCAGTCTGCGCCTGCGCAATGAGATCCCGCTTTTGCAACACATTAGGAATCACTTCCCGCTGCACCGCAGTAGGCTGCTCCATGCCTAACAACTCCAACGTCTGCAAAATCCTATCGTCCAAACCATATTGGGCAAAGCATTGCTGCTCCGCCGTCATCCCATCTCCTGTCATCTGCACTGCTCCTTTTTCGCAAAAATACAAGCCCATTTATATTGCCAGCGAATAAAAACTCCGCAAAACCATTTTTCCACCTGTCTTTCCGTACCATTATACCCGTTTTCTCAACAAAAAGAAACACCTTCCGCTTTATCCCTTTTCCTGTTTATTACCCCGGTCAAATTTTTTTATTCGCATTTTTTCTTCTTTTAGAGTACAATGAATACAGTAGTTTTTTATTAAAGAACGGAGGCTTCCCCATGGCAAAAAAAGAAGTAACTGTATATACAATGGATCGCTGCCCTTTTTGCTTGCAGCTCAAACTGTTTTTGAAGCGCAAAGGCGTGGAATTTACCGAAATCAACACCTCTCAGCATCCTGAAGTATTAAAAATGCTGCAGGACGAAACCAGCTTTCTCACACTTCCCCAAGTGTTTGTGGACGATAACTTCCTGGGCGGCTATGACAATATCATCGAGCTGCACCAAAAAGGAAAATTCAACCGGATTTTTGGTTTAGAAGACTAAAATTTCCGCAAATTCTGGACTGAAAAAACATTTCAGATATTACATGACGAACCGGCCTGTAATCGTTAGAACAGAAATCTAATGAAGAGAGGCCGGTTCTTTGTTGCCCCAATATAAAAATGCCCGTCACAATTTTGAATCTGCGACGGACATAGCTATTTAATTCCATTCCTCGGCTAAAAGGAAATCCCGGATATTGCGATGCTTAATCCCATTGCGGCTCATGTCAAATTCATCCAGAGAAACAACATATTTGGGAAAATTATCTCGGATATGATCATACGCTCCGAATTCACGTTGGATTGTTTCATCAGAAGCGAGCAGATAGGTGACTTGAATATACAGCTTCTCATCTCGTTTGTGACAGACAAAATCAATTTCTTTCTCACCATATCTTCCAACTGTGACTTCATATCCGCGACGAAGGAGTTCCATGTACACGATATTCTCTAAAGTAAGATTGATTTCTTTCATATTACCGCCAAAAACTGCTTCACGGATACCATGATCGGCAATGTAATATTTTTCGTTGGACGCAAGGATTTGCTTTCCTTGTAAATCTTCACGCTTAACTTGATAGAACAGGTAAGCATCGCAGCAATACTTAATATAGTTTAATATCGTTTCAGGAGCTACCGTGCGCTGTTCGCTTTTGAGAAACTTTGCAAGAGAAGCAGCAGAAAACGTATTTCCTACATGAGCCATCACGTACGCAATGATGCGTTCCAACAAATCCACATCACGAATTTTATTGCGCTTTACAATGTCTTTCAACTGAACAGAGTTGAACAAATCGTGAAGATACTGCCTAGACGGTTCATCAACATATCGGATGTTTGCAAGATAAGGCATACCGCCAGACAGAAGATATTTCTGAAAGCATTTCTGGATTGATTCATCAGGAGCAATTGTCTTATATAATTCCACAAACTCTGCAAAAGAGAATGGATAGATAACAAACTCTACATATCGTCCTCCGAGGTATGTGGCCAGCTCACCGGATAATAACTTGGCATTGGAACCTGTAATATAGATATCACAATTCAAAGATACACGGAAAGAATTGATGCATTTTTCCCAGTCTTTTACTTCCTGAATTTCATCGAAGAACAGATAAACTTTGCCGTCAATAGCAGCGGCTCTTTTTGTGATTTCATCGTGCAGAGCCTTTGCAGTTTGCAGATGTGCATAGTTCATATCCTCGAAATTAATTGAAATAAATTGTGCAGGATTTACGCCGGATTCTGTAAGTTCTTGTTTAATCAGTTCCAGCATCACAGATTTTCCGCAGCGTCGAATGCCGGTCATCACCTTTATCAAATCTGTTCCAACAAATGGACGGATACGGCTCATATACATTTCTCGTTTAATCATAAAAGAAATACGCCCCTTTCTGTTACTGCAAAAAGCATATCATATTTACAAGTGAAAAACAAGAAAACAAAAATAATTTCTTCAGTTATAACTGAAGAAATGTGAAAATTCATGTGATTTAACAGATATAAAAATTAAATTGTATGACGTATAAACAACCTAGAAAACGTCAGAGCAAAGACTTTGCTTATCCTTCAACCATAAGTAATCCTAACATTATACCTATTGTTCCAGCAAATCTGCCAGAGTAATGCTTTCCAGATATAATAATAAAGCCTGCCAACATGGCAGACTTTATTTGAAATAGTCTAATTATTCTTCATCTAAAAATAAATACATAGGTATACTCTCAAATTCATGTTTATATGGGGAGAAGAGGATATTATCTTCTGAATTTATACTGCAAAATCCATTTCTTTCATATAGCCATACACCTTCAGGAGTAGAATCTAGTGTAATATAACTAAATCCGACATCTTTACTTCTAATACTTTCAATACGTTGAAAACAATCATCCAGTAAATAATCACTCACATATGTCTTTGCTCCATTTTCTTCAAAGACAACATTCTTCTGAAAACTTTCATCAATGGCAAAATAATTAATATGAATCGCTCCTGCATCCTTTATTCGAAGAGCACCATCAATATAATCCACGCTACCTGTCGATATTGTGTAATAACCTATTACCATTTGTTCGTTTTCAGATAACAGCACATATGTTTTTCCAATACTACTATTATAAGCGTCATTGCTTTTAAGAAAATTATCTATTACTATATTTCCACATGAAAAACTATCTAATATTTTTTTGTGTCTTTGTTGCAATTCAGATATTTTCACAATTTATCCTCTTTTTTTAATCGTCCCATAAGGCTTCCCATCTGCATCAACATACAAAAAAATTTCATGCGATTTAATATAAGAACGTCGTTTTTTTACTTCATCCGATACCGGTTCACGCTTAGGTTTCCCAACTGTGCAAAAAGATTTATTTGTCATAACTGCATAAACTCCTGTTTTCATATCTTTATCTGTCATATCAATCAGGCTCCCTTCGTAGATACTGGCTTGTTCTTACTTACTATTATATGCATTTTTTCATAGAAAATCAACGCTCGATTGTAAAATGAGATGGCCCGTTGAAAAATTCATCGTGATTCGTTTCATATGTTACACAACATTTTCCAGAAAGCATGCAATCATAATGAAATACACCTGTATATTATGCTTCCGAATTTCCCCGATTCTGCTCAGGTTGTTCCAGCAAATCTGCCAGAGTAATGCTTTCCAGATAATTCTGCATCAGCTCATCCAAACCCATCCATATCGGTAAGGTTTTGCACTGCGCCGCTCTGCTGCAGGTATTTTCCCCATCTTCCAGACAAGCCACCGGCGCCAAAGGGCCTTCTGTCAATTTCAAAATACTGCCTACCGTGTAGCTCTGCGGCTCTCTGCTCAATCGATAACCGCCACCCCGTCCCCGCTGCGCCTGCACAAAACCCGCTTTGCTCAAAATCGCAATGATACTCTCCAAATATTTTTCCGAAATCTCCTGTCTTTTGGCAATATCCATCAGCACATGGTAGCCATCCCGATCCTGCTCCGCCAAATCAATCATCACACGCAGCGCATAACGGCCCTTTGTTGAAATCAGCATTTTCATCAACCTCCCATCGGATAAACATAGTGTAGCACAATGTTTATTCCGCCGCAATGCAAAAATGCAGCGCAAACCCACAAAAGTCCCCTTTTCACAAAAAAGAACTGCACACAAGCATTTTCTCCGCTCCATTGCTTGCATACAGTTCCATCCCCATTATTCTAAACCGCTGTGGGGCAACTTTCTCTCCCTTGTATAGCCCAACTCCTTGGTATATTTGTACCAACTGCTGCGAGCTGTCCCGGTCAATGCACAGGCCTGTTCCACACTCATCTCTCCGGCAGCCCACCGCTGCACCGTATCAGTTCCCTGCTCATCAGGCAACACCCGCGCATAGCCGAAATTCATGATAAACCACCTCACAACATTTTGATTATTAAAATTCTTTTTGATTTTCTATCGTAAGTCAAAAATATCTCCCAGCAAAAACTTAAATTTATTTTAATTACGCTGCTGCTGTCACCGCCGGGATATAATTGAGTCGGGAAAAAATTGACCCACGCCAAAAAATAGAATAACCTTTAAGTGTGTCGAATACTTGAAGGGAGATTTCTACATGATTCGGAGTGGGTTAATCATTATGATAAAAGATTTAGCAAATAAAGGCAAGAGTGCAGGAGCAATTTCCAGAGAAATCGGTATTGCAGAAAATACAGCACGAAAATATATGACTCAGCCAGCAAAACCGCATGGTTTGAAAGGAACAAAAAAACCATCGAAACTGGATCCATATAAACCATATCTGCAGGAACTTATGAACCAAGGCATTTTTAACTGCATCGTTCTGTATGAACGAATCTGCAGTAAGGGCTATGCTGGCGGTATAACGATTCTGAAAGAATATGTAAAGCCATTTCGCCCTGCCAAATCTGTACCGGCCGTACAACGTTATGAAACACTGCCTGGAAAACAGGCTCAAATGGACTGGGGGATCTGCAGCTATACCGATGTAAAAGGTAAATTGCACAATGTACCGGCCTTTGTTATGATTTTAGGAGCCAGCAGAGCAAAATATGTTGAATTTACCAGCCGTTGCGATTTGCGCAGTATGCAGCGATGCATGGTGAACGCCTTTGAATATTTCGGTGGTGTGCCGGAAACTATCCTCACAGATAACATGAAAACTGTGATTAATCGTCGTGAAGCAGGTCAGGTTATCTGGAATACACAGTTTGCAGACTTTGCGGCAGAGATGGGCTTTGTTCCAAAGGTTTGCAAAGTGCGTCATCCACAAACCAAAGGTAAAGTGGAACGGCTGGTACAGTATGTAAAGTATAATTTTTTCCCGGGAAGGGAGTTTGAAAATCTGGAGGACTTGAATGTGCAGGTTCTCCAGTGGTGCAGAAATACAGACAGTAAAGTTCATTCCACTACAGGAAAGATACCGTTGGAAGAAATGGAAAAAGAGCCTTTGCTAAAACTTCCGGCACAATCTGTACGGGACCATTACCGTTGGGAAACACGCAAAGTAACACGCGATGGACTGATTAGTTTTGATGGTGTACGATACGGAGTACCGTGGCAATACAGCGGTAAGGAAGTACAGGTAAGGCTGCATCATGGTTTTGTAGAAATCTATTATGGTGAAGTGATACTGGCAAAACATAAAGCACATCACGGTAGTACCAGAATTGTCTGGCTGGATGGACAGTATAAAGGACTGACGGAGCGAAAAGGAATTGCATCCCTGTATCCGGCAGCGCATATGAGTGTACAGAAAGTGGAACAACGTGATTTGAGTTTTTACGATCAGCTGTTAGGAGGTGTATTCCATGGTTGAGCTGGAGCATGCAAGGGAGCTTTTAAGCAGCATGGGACTTTCTACAGCAGCTAATTTTCTGGATTCTCATCTGGAACAGGCTGTACATGAAGAACAGACTTATGTGCAGTTTCTGGACAGTCTTCTGGCATCGGAACAGATGGAACGCAGAAGAAAAAGCCAGGAAACGAGAATGAAACTATCCCGCCTTCCTCACCGGAAGCAGCTTGAAGATTTTGATTTTTCCTTTCAGCCCGGGATAGATAAACGCCAGATTTCTGAACTGGCTACGCTTGCCTTTGCCCAAAGAGCGGAAAATGTAATTCTTCTTGGGCCGCCAGGTGTAGGGAAAACGCATCTGGCAGTGGGGCTGTCGATGAAAGCGCTGGAAGCCGGGATGGTTGTATATTACACGACGCTGGTTCATCTCATAGAGGATTTGAAAAAAGCACAGATGGCCGGGAAATTGGATAAGCGCTGGAGAGTGTATCTGCGACCGGCAGTTCTCGTAATTGATGAAATTGGCTATACACAGCTGAACCGGCAGGAAGCAGAATTATTCTTCCGTCTGGTTTCGGAACGATATGAACACGGTAGTATTATCCTTACCAGCAATAAATATTTCAGTGACTGGGGCGAACTGCTCAGCGATGCGGTTATTGCCACGGCATTACTGGACAGACTGCTGCATCATGCCCATGTTGTAAATATCCGCGGGCAGACTTACCGCTTAAAAGACAGAGCAAAAGCCGGTATCCAGACGGCACCGGCTGCAAACATTCCGGCGGAAGGGTAACCGGCGATAGCAAATTCCGGCGTTGGCATCAATTTTTAACCGGCGTTTTACATTATTTTTAATCCGGCGTTGACA
>DKVF01000033.1 GCA_002491065.1 Peptococcaceae bacterium UBA7185 | reverse complement strand
TCATGTTCCATCAGCTCATCCAATTGGGCCCACTGTTGTTTCGTAAGCTGAGGCCGCCAGGAAATCATATAGCTATCCATTTTCACCGTATATAAATCGCCTTGCCTGGATTGGGTTCCCAGTTGTTGATAAAACTGCCCGACACGCTCCAAGTTAAAGGCATTCTCCATCTGCTGATGGAACTGACCCGACAACCACGTTTGCAGCTGCGAGCACTGTTCTGGATTGTCATAATATTTCCGCAAATATTGCTGATAGCCGCCTTGCGCAATAAAACCCACTTCATAACGATAGTCCTGCAAGGTATTTTCACTCATATAGCTCTGATATCCAGTGGCATCTGAACGTTGAGAGAGTTGCAGCTGTTTTCCGTCAGTAACCAGTGACTGTACTTCTTTTTCTGCATAATCTAAATTGCA
Organism: Peptococcaceae bacterium UBA7185; assembly: GCA_002491065.1. Classification (GTDB taxonomy): domain Bacteria; phylum Bacillota; class Peptococcia; order Peptococcales; family Peptococcaceae; genus UBA7185. The sequence continues at coordinate 18,559 of DKVF01000033.1, read as the reverse complement.
GCCTGACAAAAATTCTTCCAAGTTAAGTGCACCCTCATCGCATCCATAATAAAATTCGATAATTTCGCCATCAGATGAAATTAATATCCTCAAGTCACGTTTATAGTGGAATGTTTTTTCCATATCCTTCATGTCTATATAAACGCCTGTACTCCCGTTTCCTTCTAGCTGTTCTTCCTGCCAAAGATACATTGATGCAATTCCTTCAAAATCATCTCCCGTAAAGCCTTCTTCCACTGTATAAATTTCCGGCTGCTCAATGGCTCCTTCCGGCAGCCAAGAAGCTACTTTTTCATACAAGGCCAAGCCGGCATCCACCGGTTCCTTCACTCCCACCTGCAGGCATCCGCTGGCTGCCACCGCCAAAAGCACCACCATCGCCATAGTCAGCACACCCCTGCCGTATTTCTGGGGATACAGAATGGCGGCAAACCGCTTTTTGCTGCTCTGGGCCTGTTTGCTCAGATACGTGGACAAGGCAACGCCCCTTTGGCTGGCCATGGCGTTTAGGATAGTCATGCTGTAGGCCTTGCGGTACGCTATATCCTGACCGCGCACCACCTGTTCATCGCAGACCTGCTCCACATCCCGGTCGGCCTGCCGCACCATCAGCCACACCAACGGATTGAACCAGTGAACAGCGTTGGCTGCCAGCATTATCAGCTTATACCACAAATCATGCAGCTTGTGATGCATCAGCTCGTGACGCAGAATCAGCACCAATTCCTGTGTCCCGTAAAAGCGCTGGGGCAACAACACCACCGGCTTTGCAAAGCCCAGCAGCATAGGTCCCTGCACCGCCACGCTGACTGCCGCAGCAGGCATCTTCTTCAATTGCAATCCATCGGCGGCCTGCCGCAGCAGTTCCTCACCATCCTCCAATGGTTGGGCCACTGCCAACGCCCTGCGGCGGAAAAGCCCATACTGCACACCATGCCAGAGCAGAAAGCAGACCATACCCACAAGCCAGATTGCAAAGAACAGCACACCGCAGGAAATGGGCTGTGACATCGGCATTACCGTTACTGCAGAAGAATCCTTTTCCTCTAACTGATTTCCCTGATGGTCTGAAACTCGCCCCATCTCTCCTGCTGCGCTGGGCGCCATTGGCTCCAGCATCGCTTTATCACCATTGGCAAAAATTTGCTCGCTCTGCCATGCTGGCGCTGACTGCAAGTCCATACCCAGCTGCACCGCTGTCTGGGGCAGTTCCGGTGAGAAAGGGATTACCAGCCGCACCGCGATAATCAGCCAGATGATTTTGCGCCAGCGGGCGCTGTAGCGTTTCTGCCACAGCGGCACCAACAACAGCAGTACACCAATCACCACCGCCATGCTCAGGCTGATTTGTAATATCATCTCTATCAAAATCGTCATTGTTCAGCCTCCTCAATAAACCGCTTCAATTCTTCTAAATCGGCTTTGGATACCTTTTGGCCATCGTACAGTGAAGCCACCAGACTGGTCAGGGAATTGTGATGCAGCTTGCGCAGCAACGTACTGCTGGCCTCCTGCACATAGTCCTCCCGCGGAATCAACACCGAATAAACATTGTGCCGCCCTTCCTTATCGCAGCGTAAAAAGCCTCTGCCGCACAATCGCGTCAGCAAGTTGAGCAGCGTAGGTTTGGTCCAATCCTTCTCCAACCGTTCCATAATATAATCAGAGGTCACCGGTCCCTGGGCGTCCCAAACCACCAGCATAATTTCCAACTCTGCCTCTGGTAATTTTTTTGTTGCTTTCATAGTTTCAACACTCCTGTTTCACATTTATATCTCGACAATTGTCTAACTTAAGTTATTTATATTTTGACATTTATCTAACAATATGTCAAGCACTATTTTATTTTTAGCAAATAAATTTTTCAGCCCAGATTTCCAAACCGTCTGGCTGCACAAAAAAATAGCAGACGGAAACAAATTTTCTATCCCGCTGCTATTCCCTTTCAAGTTTATGCTTTACATTCCTCTTGCTGCAAATAAGCTCGCACTTCCAACAAATCACTGCATACAACGCAGCTTAACTGCTCCATCTCTGTCGTTACCGGCAACAAATCAGGCACCATAATAGGTCGCATACCAGCTCGACTGGCGGAACGAATTCCGTTGTACGAATCCTCAATGGCATAAGCCTCTGCCGGCACAACATTCATTTTCTCGCAGGCCATCAAGTAAATATCCGGTTCTGGCTTGCTGCGTTTCAGGTTTTCACCACTGACAATCACATCAAAATAATCGATGAGCTGTGCCTGCCGCAAACCATTCAGAATATACTGCAGCGTACTGGATGAGGCCAGCCCAATGGCATAACTGTTTTGCTTCAGATACTCCATCAATTCCCGCACACCCGGCTTGACGGGCAATCCGTGCTGAGTAATATAGCTGCGAAAAAATTCTCTGGTATACCGGCGAAACTCCTCATAGGAAAATTGGGTGCCAAACTGCGTCTGCAATAAATTCTCCGCGAAAATATGGTTGGTGCCCACACACTGCAAAAATAACTGGTCGATTTCACCCAACTGCATCTTCCCCGCCGCATACCGCCAGCCCTGCTGTACCACCTGCTCCGAAGCAAAAATGACACCATCCAAGTCGAAAATTACTGTTTTTCCCATTCTTACGCCACCCTTTCCCATTCTTTTGCTCTATTATAGAGCGTCCAACGCAAAAGTCAAGGGCAGGTTTGTCTGTTCTTTGATATTATAATTTATACAAGTACAACCTTTTTGCCTTTCCAGGTTTATATTCCATAAAAGTCCAAAAACTGTTTTGCTTCCAACGTTTTGGGATGATACAGTACGATGTCCGCTTCCCCTGCCTCTAATAATTTCCCTTTGTAAAAAAATAATACGTTGTCAGCAATTCGCCGTGCCTGCTGAAGGGAATGGGTTACCAAAATCAGCGCACAGCCTGTTTCCTGCGTATATGTTTGAATCAATTGTTCAGCAAAAGAGCTGCTTTCTATATCCATGGCCGCAGTCGGTTCGTCCAGGATTGTAAGGTCAAAGGATTTCATCATAAGCCGGGCCAATGCCATGCGCGCTGTCTCACCGCCCGATAATTTATTGGCCCGTTTGTCCGCTAAATGTTCCAACCGCATAGATTTCATCAAGCTTTCTGCTTTTTTCTCGTCCCGACCGCCGAGCATAATATTCTCTTTGAGACTCATTCGAAAGGCATAGTTTTTTTGCGGCATATACCCCACCGAAACACCTGATTCCAATAAAGGAGTCGACAAATCAGCCGGGATAATCCCCGCCAATGCTTTTGCAAAGGTGGATTTGCCGCTGCCATTGGCGCCAATCACACAATATACCTTTCCGCGTTCTAATTCCATACCTGGAAAGTTCAACACCTGTCGGCCTTCATAGTTTTTAGTAAAAGCTGCGATCTTCAACGGCTCAACCTCCTTTGCAGCAGGGATATCGTCACATTTACAATAAAGGATACTGTCAGCAGAATGATCCCAAGGGCAATCCCCAAGGAAAAATTCCCCCGATTGGTATACTGCATGATAGCAGTTGTCATTACATTGGTTTTCCAGGCAATGGCGCCGCCTACCATTGATACCGCGCCAACCTCAGCAATGGCACGGGAAAAAGCCAACAGATATGCTGAAAATACCTGATAAATGCACTCATTCGTCAGTAACTGAAACGTTTTGAGATTGCCCAGGCCTAAGCCTTTGGCCGTTTCCCGAATCACAGGCGCAATGCCGGAAATATAACTCTCCAAACTGCTCACCACAATGGGCGTAATCAATACGACCTGGGCCATAACCATGATATCCACTGTGAACAGCAGCTTATACTGGCGAAAGGGGCCTACACCAGAAAACAGCATATAAAAAATCAGACCACAAACCACCGGCGGCAATCCCATCAGAGTACGGTTAATCACAAGAAGCACCCCTCTCCCCTTAAATTTGCAGGAGCCTAAGAGAATTCCCAGCGGCAAACCAATCAGCAGTGCCAATATAGAGCTGGCCAAACTCATCCGAGCAGTGACCGAAAGAATATTACATAACTCCGCGTCTGCAGACAATATCAGAAACAACGCTTTTTCTAAGGCTGTGTGCACATTCTCACCTCATCGAATTAAATTCCCGTGGAAGAACTCTCCCACGGGAATTTAATGGATATTGTTTTACAAAAATTTACTTAGTCAATTTGACCGTTGTTGGCAACAAAAGTCAAGAATGTAGCTTTATCAGTCAGGATATAACCATGCGTCTGTTCAGCCATCACCAAACATGCGCCCATACCGGCATTGGCAGAAGTATACCAATCTGTATAGTCGGCAAAAGATTCTGCATCTTCGGTAATTCCCAATTCTTCAGGCCAGAGAGACAACTCTTTGCTATGTGTACCGGAACCGTCCCCACGGGAAATGAACGGATATTTCCCATCTGCAATCGCAGCAAAGGCATCTTTTACGCTGTCACGGTCTGCAGCACCGGCAGGGTCTTCAGATGGTCCGCACAGCACAAAATAATTGTAGATGAAGGAATTTCTTTCGGAATCCAGACCATCAACGACACGGGCAAACCCTTCCTCAACAAACGCTTCTTCCTGTGCTTTGGCATGAACAAGAATCACATCAGCGTTGCCATATTTAGCAGCAGCAATGGCTTTCCCTGTCCCGGCGGATTGTACTTCGACTGTATAACCGTACTCCTGTTCAAACACCGGCAATAAGTTGTCCAGCAAACCGGAATCTTTCACAGAAGTCGTGGTAGACAAACGAATCGTTTTTGTGTCTTCTGTAGCGGCAGCCACTTCGCCATCATAAACAGGCGCGTCTTCTTTTACATAAAACAGATGCTCGCCATAATCAGCCATACCATATTCGCCGGCCAAATCCAGCGCATCCTGTGTCAGCAGCCAATGAACCAGCGCATCTGCACCGGCAGTGTTCACGGCAACGTCACTGATTGCGTTTCCGTCAGCATCTGTAAATGGTGCTTCTGGATTCACAGCAATTACAGTATAGGTGTTCAACATACTTTCATCTGCTTCGTACAAAATTTTTGTGTCTACTGCAGCGGCTTGCCCATCAGATTCAGCAGGTTTTGAACTTGTACAACCAGCAATCACCCCCAACATCATGACCAGAGCCAACAGCGCAACAACTTTTTTCTTCATGAATTTCCCCTCCATAGGATTTTTTAGAAAATAAAAATGACCAGCCTATTCCAAACAAAAAGGCACAGCAAACTGTGCTTAAATGTTTTTAGAAAAGAGGCTCGTCCACCGCTTTACAAAATAATTTAAACAAAATTGAAATGCCTAAGTTTCTTAGACCGTCATTATATGCTACTACTATAACATGGTTAATCTGATTTTTCAATAGTTTTTCAAAAATTTCCCTTTTCTTTTCTGCTGAAATCCCGTATAGTATAAACAAGGAGGAGAGAGCATAATGATTGATGAAAACTGGGCTGTATCGTTGGAGCGGGCACAGGAATTTTTTCTGTCCCAGCCTGACGTTACACAACAGAATGGAAATTTTTATTATAAATCCTGCTGCATTTCCTTGAAGGCGCAAAAGCCGTCGGCTCCTCCCTGGAATCTTCCTCGCATACAACTTCACATAACCGGTGAAGTTGCTGATGTGCAAGACATCCACCGTCGTTTTTTTCTGCGCTTTTTATCGGCGGGCGGTTGACAAAATTCTACGAATCAGGAGGTTAACTCATGAGTAAACCAATACCATCGATGGACGTATGGCTTAAAGAGGCCAAAGCACACAAAGACGCGCACAAAGTCGGTATGTATCTGACCCATAACGGCGTCGTGCGTCAAAGTGCCAAAGCCATGGTGCGTCAAGGGAACCAAACTACTAAACCTGTTACTGGAATGCTTTTTTCCTACGATGCCGCGAAGGTCGAAGCAGTCATTGCCGACACCCGTCGGCTGGATGGAATCTATTATGTGCGCGTCTGGCTGAACGAGGGCGAATTGCATTTGGGAGAAGATATCATGTTTGTTCTCATTGGCGGCGATATTCGGCCACGAGTCATAGAGGCACTGCAATATTTGGTCGGACGTATAAAAAGTGAATGTGTCAAAGAAATTGAATTAAACTGAAACAAGCGCAAAAATTCTTCTTACACCGGAATTTTTGCGCTTGTGCTTTTTATGTTTCTGGCAATGCACAATCCGCACTGCCTTCGCCATGAAGCATATCCAAACCATGGCGAATAGGCTCTATCACTGCCAATAGATTTTCCTGCGCCGCTTTTTTGCTGCCCGGCAGATTCACAATCAAACTGCGCTTGCGAATACCGGCAACAGACCGGGACAAGCAGCCATGGGAAGTAATTTTCATACTTTCTGCCCGCATCACTTCCGGAATACCCGGAGTGGCCCGTTCAATCACGGCATTGGTGGCCTCCGGCGTAATATCTCGGGGAGAAAAACCTGTGCCCCCGGTGGTGAGTATCAGAGCAACTCCTAAGTCATCTGAACATTTCACAAGTTCCTGTTTAATTTGCTCCGAATCATCAGGCACAAGAGCCGTATAACACACCCGAAAGCCTCTTTCTTCCAATAGGGCGCAAAGATTCGGCCCGCTGGTATCAACCCGCTGGCCAAGATACCCTTTATCACTGACTGTAATGACCGCTGCCGAATAGCTCATTTGCATTCCTCCCTCATATAATCTCCATGCACACCGCCGCGCTTCTGCAATAATCGAATATCTGTAATTGTCATATCTTTCTGAATAGCCTTGCACATATCGTAAATTGTCAATGCAGCAACACTGACCGCTGTGAGCGCTTCCATTTCCACACCTGTCCTTCCGTCGCAGGATATTTTGGCAATGATTTCAACGGAATGCCGCGCCTCGTCCAGTTGCAGTTCCAAATCAATTCCGTCCATCAGGATAGGATGGCACATCGGAATCAAAGTTGATGTTTGCTTTGCACCCATCACACCGGCAATTTGGGCTACTGTGAGAACGTCTCCTTTTTTCATTCCGCCGGAACGGATCAACTGAAAGGTTTTTTCGTTCACCAACACTCGTCCGGCTGCCACTGCCACACGTTGCGATATAGGCTTTTCTCCCACGTCAACCATCTTCGCTCTACCTTTTTCATTAAAATGTGTGAAATCCTCCATGGTTATCCTCCGATCTGATTCATATTTCTGCCTGCCTGACTGCGTTTTTTAAAACTCATCTCGCCATGCCATTCCGGTTTTCGCTGGATTGCCGTTTCCATCGCAGAGCGCATTCCGGTAAAATCAAGGCCTTTGATGCTGTATTCCTCCGCAGAATGTAAACAAGGCTTAATTTTGCCGTCTGCTGTCAGTCGAATCCGATTACAGCTTCCACAGAAGTGCGCGTTTACCGGTCGAATCAGTCCAACCCTTCCCATAGCTCCCGGCAGTTGATATAGTTGTGCGACGCCGCCATCCGGCTCCACTGCCACCAGTTCCGGCAACACTTCCAGTACCTTTTCACAGGGAAGAAATGCCGCTTCATCAAAATCCCCGCTATTATACATAGGCATCATTTCAATAAAACGTACATCCAGCGGGTACCGTTTTGTCAGCTCTGCCAACGCAGCAATCTCATCATCGTTAAAACCGCCAATTAACACTGCATTAAGTTTAACCTTCTGAAAGCCTGCCGATAAAGCTGCCTCTATTCCCGCCCATGCATCGTCCAGCACTCCACCGCGTGTAATATAGGCATATTTTTCCCTATCCAACGTATCCAGGCTTATATTTAACCGTGTAACGCCAGCCTCTCTCAATGGCACTGCCAATGCAGGAAGCAAAATACCGTTTGTTGTCATACAAACCTCACGAATCCCTTTCACGGCTGCAATCCTGCGACAAATAGAAATAATATTCCTTTTAACTAATGGTTCCCCACCAGTTATACGCAACTTGGTGATGCCCAATGAAACTGCGACTTCAACGGCCTGTATTAATTCATCCTCGCTCAGCATCTCCTCATGCTCTTTTTTGCAGATCCCTTCTGCCGGCATACAATATCGACAGCGAAGATTACATAATTCTGTGACCGAAATTCGCATATAATTAATATTACGTTTATACTGATCTAACATACTCCACTCCGTATATTCCGCCAGGCTTTTGTGCCCGCTGTTTTTCCTTCCTGAATAACGCCCTCTATCATACTGTGAACTGCTTTACAATTACCGCAAAGCTGGAGCCATTCCGGCGCGCCTAACCCCTGTATCAGTGTTCGCTCCGGTGTGTAGCCTGCCGCGATGAGCAGTGTCCTGCAGGGAATGTGATACTCTTTACCACTTTGACGATTATGGACAACCACGCCCTCCAGCTTCCTTTCCCCATACACGCGGCTAACAGTAGAATTACACAGAAGTGGAAGGGCATAGCGCTCCAAATACAGCTGATTTCTGGGTAACCCTCCGCATTTTTCTCTCTGTTCCACCAAAGCATTTACTTTGCAACCGCTAGCACTGAGCTGACCAGCCATAATCAATCCCAAATCTCCGCTGCCTAAAATAACTGCCGGTCCTTCTGGTACCCGATATTGCAGATTCATCATCTCCTGTACCTGGCCTGCTGTATAGACGCCTTCTGGTCTTGTGCCAGCAAGCTGCAACGCACCGGCCGGAATCTCCCGACAACCGGCGGCAAAAATCAGTTCCTGAAAACGTAGTCTCTGCAATCCCGTTTTTGCACCGGACAACACAGTTACCTTGTCTTTTGAAATCGACAACGCCGTCGTAGCGCATTGCAGTTCCACTTGTTTTGGGAAGTCGCGCAACAGTTGCTCAATATACTGAGGACCTGTTAAACCCTGCCCGAATCCCTGATGGGCACACTGCAGCAGCACCCCGCCCGGTTTGGCTTTACTGTCCACTAGCACAACTTGATGACAGCCTGATTCTGCCGCAGTTCTGGCTGCGGTCAGTCCCGCCACACCGGCGCCGATGATTAAAAGCTCACAGTCCTTCATGCCCTGCCTCCTTTAGGAGCGCCTCAACTGCAAGACGGCATCGTCCCCCCTGGCACCGGCCCAAACCGGCTCCAACACGGCGTTTCACTCCATTTATATCCACAGCGCCACGGTCAATGGCTGCAAGCACCTCTGCCCGCGTTACATCCTCACAATGACAGATGATCTCACCATAATCAGGTGCTTGCGCAACCAGTGCGGCTCTTGCCTTATACTCTAACTGACGAGCCTGTTTAATTGCCATCCGTTTGGACACAAATCGCATATTTTTGTCAGCCTGCAAATAATCAGCCGCTTTTCTTGCAAGATAAGCGCCTAATTGATCGGCACAGGTAAGTCCAGGCGTTTTTATCCCGATCAAACTGTAAAAACCAGGCGCTGGTTCCTCTATCACAAAGCTATTGATACTCCTGCCATCGGGCAAATATTGCCCATTTTTCTCTATCACATGCTGTGGATTCGGTCGTACAGCCGCAAAGGACCTAATCTGCAGCTTTAGATCTACGTCTGGCAGTATTTCCTGTGTCAATTTCTGCAAGGACTCCAGCTCATTTCGCTCCACAGCAGCATATTCTTCAGTGCAAGGACGCTTGGTGGGACCCAGCAGCAGGCTGCCCTCTACAGTAGGCACTGCCGTCAGACCCTTGCCTGATTCCTCCGATTCATGAAAAATAATATGTTTCGGCCCAACTACACTTTTATCCAGCACCAGATAATCACCGGCGTCAGGAACAATACGCACGCTGGGCGGAAACAACATTTCCTGTACCTGAGCAGCCTGCAAACCTGCACAGTTACATAAAACCCGACATCTAACACTCCCCTGCTCTGTCTCTACTACATAACCACCAGTATATTTCTGAATCGCCAACACCCGATTGTGTAAACTTACAGCGCAGTCATTATAAATTGCATTCTCAAATGCAGCAATTCCAAACTGCCATGGATTTACAGTACCTGTACTGGGCGCATACAAGGCTGAATGTATCCCCTTTGTCAAGGCAGGTTCCAGCTCTAGCGCCTCCGCAGCAGACAATATTCTAAGCCCTGGCACTCCATTAAGCCGTCCTTTTTCCAACTTTTTCTGTAATACAGCGTTTCCTTTCGGTCCACAACTCACCATGAGAGAGCCACAGCGCTTGAATGGCACCTCAAGCTCCTGACACAACGCTTCAAATTCCGCGTTGGCTCGCACTGTCATATGAGCTTTTAAACTGTTGGGTTTGTTGTCACAGCCCGAATATACAATTGCTGTATTAGAACGGGTAATGCCGGTACAGACATCCTCAGCTGCCTCTATTAACAACACAGAAATATTCCACCGGCGCAGATTTCTGGCAGTAAAACACCCCAACACACCGCCGCCGATTACCACCGCATCATAAAATTTCATTGCCCTATCTCAATCAGCTCGCCAGGACGGTCAAGAATGTAGCCGCCCATAGCTGTGATCTTTTCCCGGAATTTTTTACTTTTCAAGGTAGTTATCAATCGCTGCATCATAGGAGTTTCCCAGGCTTTGTCTGAAATCAATAACGCATATTCTTCAATGCAAATCGGTACAAAATCCAAATCATAGAGCTTGGCCGCCGAATATATCCCCATCCCTGCATCTGCAGACCCATTGGCAATCTGCGCCGCCACACTGGTGTGCGTCAGTTCTTCTCGTTCATAGCCATAAACAGCTTTTGGCTGAACGCCCTGTTGTTTACAGAGATAATCGGTAAGAATCCGTGTACCAGAACCCTTCTGTCTGTTTACATAGCGCACACCCAGCTTCGTGATATCCGTAAATTTCTCAATGCCCAGAGGATTCCCCTTCTGAAGCATCAGGCCCTGCTGGCGACCTACACAACGCACCAGTTTCACGCCTCCCTTGGGAAAATATTTTTTTATAAAGGCGATATTATATTCTCCCGTTTCTGTGTCCAACAAATGACATCCAGCAGCGTGAGCCTCTCCCCTGCGAATTGCCATGATGCCGCCCATAGAGCCCACATGCGCAGAGCTCATATATAGGCTGGCGTCTTCTAAATGCATCAAATTGGCGATCTCATCCAACAATGGGTCATGACTGCCTATCATCACCAGCGTATTTTTCAGTTTTTCTACGCTGCTCAATAATTTCACTTCCACCAAACTGCTTGCTTCATAACCTTCTACACCCTGTGGGACCTCCAAAATGCCGTCTGCTTTTACCAAAGAAGACACTACACCGCTGCCACGGCTGAGCGGAGAGGCCATCAACTCATCCCCTACATAGCCCAAGCGTACCCGCACAAACTCCTGATATTTCAAACTAGAAACAACAGGTCTTGTCAGTTTTGCGGTCGCGGTCTGCACCCGCTCAGTTCCATGCTGTAGCCAGCAGGCAATTAATGGTTTTAAAAGCTCCTCAATCACAATAATCCCGGATACCGGATACCCTGGCACACCTAAAATTGCCTTGGCACCCTGACAGCCTAAAATAGCAGGCTTGCCCGGCTTCATAGCAATACCGTGATATAAGACTTGCCCTACTTCCTCAATTACTTTCGCAGAAAAATCTTCTCGCCCAGCCGAAGAACCAGCATTCAAAATCACCATATCACAAGCGTCCACTGCCTGCTCCAGAGCTTGCTTGATCTGCTCAAACTGATCCGGCACAATGGGATAAATGACTGGTTCAGCGCCCCACTGTCTAAGCATTGCGGAAAAAATAGAGGAATTAAATTCCAAAATGTCACCCTGTTTAGGGTCTGTACAAGGCTGTACAATTTCGTCACCGGTTGGAATAATTCCGACTACTGGCCTTTTTATCACTTCTATTTCCAGCACACCAGCTGCAATCATCGCGCCGATGGCAGCTGGTGTCACTTCAATATGCGCGCCCAGAATCATCTCACCGGCACACACATCCTCGCCAATCTGACGAATATGCTGCCAGGGTACTGCAGCCTCATAGATTGTGATAGAGCCATCTGGATTCTTCACCAGATCCTCCACCATAATTACCGCATCACAGCCTTCCGGTATTGGATCGCCTGTATCCAAAACAATAAATTGCTCTGGTCGCAAAATAACCGGCGTTGTTTCTGTAGCGCCAAAGCTGTCTTTTGCCACGATTGCGACCCCATCCATAGCGCTGGCCGCATAATGCGGCGCACAAATGTGCGCATAAACCGGCTGTGCTGTGATTCTGCCGCATGCCTGCTGTACGGCAACCATCTCTGTTTTTGCAGCAAACCCGTTTTGCAATAACAACTGCATATACTCCTCTTGTGCCTGTTTAAGCGGCACATTAGTTAAATATTCAAAAGCCATATCATTCAAACCCCTTATTTCCCTGAAATCGTAACTTGAATCTCCGCTCCCTGCGGCAGCCCTTCACAATCTCGAGCTATACAGAAAAAACCGTCTGTTCCAGCAAGTGCAGCAATCAAACCTGACTTGCCCCTCACCGGGTGCGCAATCAGCTGACCATCTATCCGTTCCAGCTTCACACACTGATACTGTGCCCGTCCATGGTTCGCACTGACACTCTCGGCAAGCTTTGCCGTCACCATATAGTTTTCCGTTTTGCATCCGGTAAGCCTGTCTAATAAAGGTAACACAAAAAGCTTTGTGATAAAATAAGCGGCCACTGGATGCCCCGGTAAACCTACTAACGGCTTCACACCCACTTTTCCCAAAATGGTGGGCTTCCCTGGTTTGATTGCAATTCCATGCAACAATAACTCTCCCAGCGATTCTATAATTCTGCAGGCAGCATCCTTGACCCCTACACTGCTGCCACCAGACAATAATACTGCATCACATTCCGCTAATGCCATTTTTACTGTCTTCATCAACAACACTTCATCGTCCCGCACAATACCATAAAATCTCACATCTGCGCCAAACGCAGACAGCATCGCGGACAGCATGGGACCATTCACATCGCGAATCTGACCCGGATCTGGTTTCTCATCCGGCGGCACCAGCTCATCTCCAGTAGACAGAATTCCCACAGTTAATTTTCGCACCACCGGTACCTGCACGCGCCCAATTGCAGCCAAAGCACCAATGTCCGGCACACGCAAAACACGGCCCTTTTTCAGAATCATTTTGCCGGGAAACACATCGTCCCCTTTAAAAATCATATTCTGACCTGGAGCCGCAGCCTTTGAAACAGCAATCAAACCATCGCCGTAGTCCTCTATGTATTCAACCATGACCACGCTGTCGGCTCCCTGGGGAACCGCACCGCCTGTAGGCACCGCACAACAGCAGCCCTGCTGCAATTCCATCTTTGCTCCCTGTCCCATAAAAACCTCTCCGCGCAATTCCAGTACTGCCGGAATTGCATCAGTACAGCCAAAAGTATCTTCTGCCCGCACAGCATAGCCGTCCACCGTGGAACGATCAAAATCTGGCACATATTCTGCAGCAATCACATCGTCAGCTAATACCCTGCCTATCGCTGCTGATAGTTCCACATTCTCCACACGATCCGTTAACGGCACAAAGGCTGTTTCTATCAATGCCAGCGCTTCTTCCGGCGTTTTCACAGTTAACATCTTATACCTCCATAATAATTCGCCCTAAGTCTCTATAATCATTGCCGGAAAAACCAGCCAACTCCCGCCGAAATGCCGGCTGCTGCAACAATTCTATCAACTTTTGCACAGTTTCCCGTTCCAGCTCTGATTTTTTAAATACCAAATCAAACCGTTCTTCCATCAACGGAATAAAATCAATGCCGTCTATTTGACGGGAAACGCGCTCTGTACCAATGGCCAAATCCGCTTCTCCGTCAGCTATCGCCGCAGCTACCGTCAAATGTGACCGCATGATGCGCTCATAGCCTTTGAGCGCCTCCGCGGCAAATCCCAGCCGCTTCATTTGCAAATCCAGCAAAATTCTAGAACTGGAACCTACACGTCGATTTAAGATCGAAATATCTGTCCGTCCCAGGTCTTCCCAACCTTTAATCCCCTTCGGATTGCCCTTCTGCACATAAAAGCCCTGCATCCTGTAAGATATATTCAGCAATATCGCCGGAATACCTGGCATCAGTTTTTGCACAAAGCCTACATTATATGTTTCCCCATCAAACAGATGACAAGCTGCCATGTCCACCTTATCCTGATACAGCGCCAACAGGCCCTCAAACCCTGACAAATAAGTGCGACCTGAGCAAATCCCTTCCTGCTGCAAATAATTGGCGATAATATCCAACACCACATCTTGTCCAGATAATATCAAATCCGGCGCATGTTCTTCCGGCACCAGAAGTGTGGAATGGGTGTCAATTCGCCGAATAGGCTGGGTAGAATTTTCATGACGAGAGCGCGCAATATAAGCATCCACATCATCTTGGGTAAACCGTACCTTCCGTCCCACTTTATATGAATGGATTTCACCTCTGCGAATCAATTCATAAATCGTAGATTTGCTCACATGCAGAATCTCTGCGACTTCTTGCGTCGACAGTGATTTATTCTGCGCCATAATCATCCCCTCTTTCACGCACAGCTATATTGACTATCATGATTTTTAAGCGTCATACGTTTTGAATTCATTATACACTGTTTGCACTCACGCCTACAAGGTCAAAAAAGTAGGATTAAATCCAGTTTCATATCATTTCGTATTATTTCGCACAAAATGTAATTTTGCAAATTGCCCTGTCAATAAATATGAACTGACCAGTTCATATCATTTCGTACAATTTCGCACGAAAATGGACTCGCCGCCTTGTTTCTCTCCACCTCCCTCTCTATAATAAAAATATAGTGAAATAACTATATTTAAGAACAATTTCTAATTCAATCAAAATAACCTGTTTTTTAAGACGGCAGGAAAATCCATTACTCTTAGCAACGTCTGGCAATGGTTACCTAAATGTATAGAAGGTATTAAGATACAGGTCATTCTATAGTATAAACGGCTTGCACCTTTTTTCTTCATTCATTTCTACTTAACAAAACAGAATAATCAATTTGGAGGTATTTTTATGGCAAACGCATACTATGAAAAAATCGCCAGAATCAATCTCACCACTGGCGAAATCAAAGTTGAAAAACTTGATCTTGATTTGGCACGCAAATTTATCGGTGGTCGCGGACTGGGCACAAAAATGCTTTATGATGAGGGCGTTGCTACCGTTGACCCACTCTCTCCAGAAAACAAACTGATTTATATCACCGGTCCTATGACTGGTGCAGCTGCACCATCCACAGGACGCTATATGGTGGTAACAAAATCCCCGCTCACTGGCATGATCGCCTGCTCTAACTCCGGCGGGATTTGGGGGGCAAAACTGAAATATGCCGGTTGGGACGCCATTATCGTTGAAGGTCAGGCTCCTGAATGGACTTACATCAGCATTGATGACGATAAAATCGAACTGCTGGATGCAAGAGAATATTTAGGTATGCTCAGTGAAGCTACCGACGTCACATTAAAAGAAAAACATGGCTCCGACGCCTCTGTTCTTAACATCGGTCCCGCCGGTGAAAAACAGGTTTTGATGGCCGCTATCATGAACGATAAAGACCGCGCTGCGGGCCGTTCAGGTGTAGGCGCTGTTATGGGCTCCAAAAAATTAAAAGCGATTGTTGTAAAATGCAGCCGTAAAACATTAGACGTAATTGCTGATGAAGAAGCACTCAAAGAGGCAACGAAAAAAGCGCTAACTGTATTACGCGAAAACCCTGTTACCTCCTCCGGTTTACGTCAGCTTGGCACTGCCATCTTAGTAAATATCGTTAACAACGTTGGTTCTCTGCCTACAAAAAACTGGCAGGAATCCTATTATGAACAGGCGGAAGATATTTCCGGTGAAACCTTGGCAGAAAAATATCTGGTAAAAGCTGGCGCCTGCCATCGTTGCCCCATCGCTTGCGCCCGTGTGATTGATGTCAACGGTCGTGTAACTGGTGGTCCTGAATACGAACCACTGTGGGCTTACGGCGCAAACTGCGGCAATAATGATCTGAATATCATTGATGAATGTAACATGCTCTGCAATGAATACGGTCTGGATGCCATTTCCGTACCCTGCACCATCGCTGCCGCCATGGAGCTTTATCAGCGCGGCGCCATCAAAGAAGAAGACTGCGCTGGCGTACCACTGGAATGGGGCAGCACCAAAGCTCTGGTAGAATGGACCAAACGTATCGGCAATCCGGAAACCGAATTGGATTGGTTGATGAGTTCCGGCTCTGCCCGTCTGTGTGAACATTATGGAATGCCTGAAGTATCCATGAGCGTAAAGAAACAGGAAATGCCTGCTTACGATGCCCGTGGTATTCAGGGAATTGGAATTACTTACGCAACCTCCAACCGCGGCGGTTGCCATGTTCGCGGCTATATGATCTCTCCAGAAGTTTTAGGGCTTCCGCAGCAGTTAGACCGTACTGTCCCTGACGACAAAGCAGCTTGGGCTAAGACCTTCCAGGATTTAACCGCTGTCATTGATTCCATGGGACACTGCCTGTTTACATCCTTCGCTATGGGCGCGCAGGAATACACAGATTTGCTCAATGCAGCCACCGGTACCCATTACACCGCTGAAGAAGTATTAGAAATCGGCGACCGCATCTACAATATTGAGCGTATGTTTAATAAGGCAGCTGGTATGAAACCGGAAGACGACCGCTTACCAAAACGTTTATTGCAGGAACCTATCGTGAACGGTCCGTCCAAAGGCATGGTTTCCCAGTTGCCATTGACCTTACCGCAATACTACGAAGCGCGGGGCTGGGTCGATGCATTCCCAACTGACGAAACGTTGAAAAAACTTGGTCTTGACGAATGTATTGGTAAATAAGTATACTGAAAAAGGGTGGAGATTGTTTCCACCCTTTTTTGTCACAATATCTTTATATATCAACAGAGGTGAGTCACTATGATTGAAGTTCGCTTGTTCGCCACTCTGCGCCAGGGACGGGAAAAGATTATCATGCTGGAAAGCGAAACCGTTTCCACTGTCGGCGACATCCTGCGCAAATTGGATATTCCCACAGAAGAAGTTTCCATCTTGTTGGTAAATGGTTTTCACAAAAAAACAGAAACACCTGTTCAGGACGGCGACATTGTAGCGTTATTTCCTCCAGTAGGAGGTGGTTGATATGGAAAATCGTTATCTCAGAAACATTCCGGCTTTATCTGAACAGGAATGTCTTCTGCTGCAGAACAAACGGGTGGCAGTAGTGGGCTGCGGCGGAATCGGCGGTTATCTAATTGAATTGCTAAGCCGTCTCGGCGTCGGCTACATGAAGGCCATCGACCCTGATGTATTTGACGAGAGCAACCTCAACCGGCAACTGCTACTGGAACAGTCTCTGATTGGTTATCCCAAGGCCAAAGCAGCCCAAGAACGCGTACAGCGTATTAATTCCCATATAAAAGTTGAGCCGATTATCGCTGCTTTGGATGCCAATAACGCATCTACACTGATAGCTGACTGTGATTTGGCTCTGGACGGTTTGGACAGTATTCCTGCACGGCGTATTTTGGCCGCAGCTTGTACAGAAACCCATATTCCTTATGTTTATGGTGCAATTTCCGGTTGGGTTGCACAAGCTGCTGTCTCCATGCCCGGCGATAATTTTTTGGATGCGCTTTATCCACCGGATGTCACCATCCGCGATAAAAGTGTGCTAAGCTTTACACCTGCATTCTGCGCTTCTATGCAAGTCGCTTTAGGTGTGAAATTGCTGACAGGTCGTCCTATAAAATCAGGTGTCTTATACTATTGCGACCTGCTCAATCAGGAATTTGAAACCATCCCGCTAACAGTCTAAAAAATTTTTCAGCATCTTCTTTCACAGTAATTAGGACAATATAGCTATAAGCATATCAAAGCACTTGAGCAGTTACCACAGCCTATAAAAAAACTGCTTCTTTAAATAAGTAAAGGAGCAGTTTTTTACTTTCCGGCAATACTAAATTTATTGATGCTACAAAAAACCCTTTTTTTCAGGAATAAATATTTGACAGATAAAGTTTAATCAATAACTCCATCACAAATATCCTCTTTTGCTAAAAAAGAGGATATTTGTATATTGTATATATAAAAGCGAATCTTTTGCATAAACAGGTACTATTTTATCGTTAACACCTTATAGCCAGCTTTTTGCACGGCAAGAATTAAATCAATTTCACTGACAGCACTGCTACATTCTACAACAGCAACTTTAGCGGCAGCATTTACACGAGCTGTCACACCATCCAATGCATTGAGCGCTGTTTCGGCACGGGCTGTGCAATGAGGACAGGTCATGCCGCCAATCTGAATGATTTTATTCATAAAAATCGACTCCTTTTATGTTTGTTTGCACTAAAACTGCGGTATCTTATCCCAATCCTTTTCTTTATTGTAATGGTTTTATTCATCTTCTACAACAAAAACTGCACAAGTATACAGAGAAGTTTTTCTTAGAGGGCTTTCCAATTTGGCAATCTTCATGTACAATAAAGATTATGACATCACCAATAGGAGGAAAATACCGTGACTTATACGACACAAATGGATGCTGCCCGCAAAGGAATCATAACTTCAGAAATGGAAATTGTGGCAGCAAAAGAGGATATCGATGTAGAATTACTGCGGCAGCGCATTGCAGAAGGAA
>DKVF01000005.1:471-9002 GCA_002491065.1 Peptococcaceae bacterium UBA7185 | reverse complement strand
GGAGGTGGCATCACGATAGAAAAACTCTGCTTTCCTTCCTCCATTTTTCCCGCAAAATATTTATTCTGCTCCCACACAGAATACCAATGCTCCTCTACCTGCTTCGGGTCATAAACCTTAGACAGATTCTTGCTTTCATCCATAGTTTCTGCTCCTTTCCAAGCCTGCTCTCGCTTCTGCAATAAAATAAAAAACGCCTTCGCCCCCCAAAAGGACGAAAGCGCAGCTTCCGTGGTACCACCTTTGTTCTTTCCTGTCCAGAGACAGAAAAGCACTCTCCGCTGTAACGGGCTTACCCGACCGTGTCTACTGCGCTCCTCCAGCGGTTCGACACCGTATCTCCGAGGCTACCTTCCAATGCTGCTGCGGGAAAACTCCCAGCCGTGATTTTCCTCTCTGTGCGCAACATCACACTGTACTCCTCCTCATCCCTGATGATTCAGATATCAGATTATTTTTATACGATAGCACATAGCCCCATAGATTGTCAAGTTTTATTACACCAAGGATTTTTACAAATTGCAGATGTCCATCTTTTTTGTCATATATTTCTGAAAAAAATAGAAAAAGCTTCCCGTTTCCATTTCAAAATTGTTTCACGTGAAACATTTGCAAATCATAAATTATCTATCTGTGGACATAAACAGATTCTACGATGCCGTTGTAAGCTTGGCTACTTAGCAGCTTCAGCTTTACCTCTCCGGCAATCTCCCCAAACAGCCCAATTCCCGCGCCCAAAATAGTCGGTATGACGGAAATATGGTACATGTCAAGCAGATCTTCCTGCACCAAAGGCTGAATGATGCTGCTCCCGCCGCAAATCCAAATTGCCTTGCCCTGCTCCTCCCGCAGCCTTCTGACCAAACTGCACGGCTCCTCCTGTACAAACTTTATATCCGCTGAAGAAGGCTGCCTCCTGTGAGTGATGACATAAGTTGTCATCCCCTGATAGGGCCATTCCTCCGGCGACAATTGGGTTGTAATCTGCCGATAGGTATTCCAGCCCATCAGAACCGTGTCTACTTCTTTGATAAATGTCCCGTAGGTATCAATCTGTTCCCCAGCGTCATCCTGTCCCGCAAGCCAGTCCACATTGCCCTTCCTATCGGCAATATACCCGTCCAGACTCATGGCAATATATAAAATAACCTTTCTCATGCCTCTTCCTGCCTCTCCAAACAATCATTTATTTTCTCGTTTTTTTCATTATACAGTACAATCCCCGTCAGGACAATAAGCAGCATTCTTATAATCTGCCGCATTCGCTGCAAAAAAATAAAAAATTTATTCCAGCCGCGCAGACAAACGGAAGCACAGCCATTCCATGCTAGTCTCTCCATAATCTTTTACGTGTGAGAATTGCAAAGGAGGATACATTAATATACGGGCAGTGAAACAGGAAGGGTTGGAGTGCTCTGTGAGGTGACTGTTTTGCACAAATTATGGAAAACCATATTTTGCTCTCTGCTCATTGCCGGAATCGGCGCAGGTGTCTGGACGGTGCAGCAAACACCTGCCAATGAAGAAGCCGCGCTGACGCTTTCCTATCCTACTGCATTTTTGGAGCAGTTCCAGCCAAAAATCAGCATGCGCCTGTTGGAGCTGTTGCCCAACCAGGAACCTGCGGAAACGCGCTATCCGGAAAAAATGCTGTATCCTGGCGGACAGGCCATCGGGATTCTGCTGCGCACCGACGGCATTCTCGTAGTGGGACAATCCCCCATTTTCGTTGACGGCGAGGCTCAAAATCCCGCGGAGGAGGCGGGAATCCAACCCGGCGACGTCATCACCAGAGTTGGTGATGTAGCAGTAACCCATGACGACCAGCTGGCACTATTGGTCAACCAACTGGGCGAACAGCAAAAGCCTGTGATCCTGCATATCCAACGGCAAAATCGTGAAATGACCAAAGAAATCACGCCCATTTATTGTGCCGAAAGCAAAAGCTACCGCATCGGTCTCTTAATCCGTGACAATGCCGGCGGCGTGGGGACACTCACCTTCGTGGACCCGGAAACCATGGAATACGGCGCGTTGGGACATATGATCTCCAACAGCGAAACACAAAGTAAAATCAACATTCTCAAAGGGAAACTGGTGACTGCACAAATTCAAGGCATCAAAAAAGGAACCAGCGGCTATCCTGGAGAAAAAATTGGGCGCTTTGTGAGCAATTTCTCCCTGGGCACCATTGAAAAAAATACCACTGCCGGTATTTTCGGCGTACTCACCGACGAAAATGTACTCACAGAAAGCAGCTACACCCAAGCCTTGCCCACTGCAGCACCAAACCAGATCGTCCTTGGTCCGGCACAGATCTTCACCGCCATCGACGGCAACAAAGTAGAATGCTTTGACGTAGAAATCGAAAAAGTAATGCCCGCCCATAAAGACGGCAAGGGCCTGGTGGTCCGTGTCACCGATCCCGTTCTCTTGGAAAAAACCGGCGGGATTGTGCAAGGCATGAGCGGCTCGCCCATCATTCAAAACGGCCGTATCATCGGCGCCGTCACCCATGTGTTTATCAATGACCCAACCCGCGGCTATGGCATTCTCATTCATGACATGCTGCAGGAAACCAGCATTTTGGATGAAACCGACACCGTAAAAGCCGCCGCATAGCTTGCCACCAACAGGATGGATGCCCACCATCCTGTTGGTTTCTTTTTTCTTATCCATAGTGTTTGCAGATTTTCAAAAAACATGCAAACCGGGGAGATATCATTCTCTGTTTCTTGACAGAAATCAAATAATGCTTATTCTGTTTATTATTTGTCTAATTATTTTTCATTAACTAATGTTAACTTATATGATATACTACAAACATGATTAGGAATTGGTTATGCTTATGTGGCAAACTTGTTTTTCTTCTTTATTTCTGTAGGAGCGAGAAAAACGAGCTGCACACCCATACACCACAAACTAGTATCTGCCTTTTCGGAAAATAGAATTTCATTCTATTACATCGCAGTATAAATTTATTCAGCGTGGATTTATATTGCACACCACATGCAGTGATTCTCAACGATTCACTTAAAACTTTGCGCAGAAAAGGAGGGCATCCCCAAGCTTGCGGGATACCCTCCTTTTCTGTCATATCATACACTTACTTAAAAATCGTCCCGCATGGTAGCCCCTGTGCTGGCCGATGTCACCAGATGGGCATAGCGTTTCAGA
Organism: Peptococcaceae bacterium UBA7185; assembly: GCA_002491065.1. GTDB lineage: Bacteria > Bacillota > Peptococcia > Peptococcales > Peptococcaceae > UBA7185. The sequence continues at coordinate 5,825 of DKVF01000005.1, read as the reverse complement.
TAAGAATTGGGGAACAATTCCACCTTTTTCGGTGTCCAGCCTTCTTTTCTCCGCGCCATTTCCTCACCAGACACCTGGATGCTGATCTTGCGTCCCGGTATATCAATGGAAATGATATCTCCTTCCTGAATAAAGGCAATGGGGCCGCCTTCTGCCGCTTCAGGAGACACATGACCGATTGCTGCGCCTGCAGTACCGCCGGAAAATCTGCCGTCGGTAATCAACGCACATTCCGTATCCAAACCAGCGCCGATAATGGCAGCTGTAGGACTGAGCATTTCCCGCATACCCGGGCCGCCCTTTGGTCCTTCATAGCGAATCACCACCACATCCCCTGCATGAATCTGATTGCCGGTGATTGCTGCAAAGGCTTCCTCTTCCGAATCAAACACACGGGCAGGGCCTTCGTGCACCATCATTTCCGGTTTCACGCCTGCTGCCTTTACAACTGCACCATCCGGCGCCAAATTGCCGCTCAAAATAGCAATCCCGCCGGTTGCCGAATAAGCATTGTCCAGACTGCGAATCACTTCTCTGTCATATACCTGCGCATCTGCCAGACGTTCCTTCAGCGTAGCGCCGGTCACATTGATGCAGTCTCCATTGAGCAAACCGCCGTCCAGCAAGGTTTTCAGCACCCCGTCCATACCGCCGGCAGCATACAGCTGCTGAATATGATATTTTCCCGAAGGATTCAACTTGCTGATATGAGGTACAATCTCGCTGATACGGTCAAACTCATCCAGAGACAGCTCCACCTGCGCCTGTTTGGCAATGGCCAGAAGATGCAGCACTGTATTGCTGGAGCCTCCGATGGCCATATCCGCTGCAATGGCATTGCGGAAAGAGTCCAATGTCAAAATATCGCGGGGCTTCAAATCCTTCTCTACCATCTTGACAATCTCCATACCGGCACGTTTTGCCAAAGCGCGGCGATCCCCATACACAGCAGGGATGGTGCCGTTGCCCGGCAATGCCATGCCCAACACCTCAGCCAGGCAGTTCATCGTATTCGCTGTATACATACCAGCGCAGCTGCCGCAGCCCGGACAGGACGTGCGGGCAATCTGCTCCAGTTCTTCCTCGGTGATCTTGCCGCTGGTGCACTGACCCACCATCTCAAAAGGCCCTTTAATCAAATCAGAAGGCTGTCCTTTGTGGGTACCGGCCAGCATAGGACCGCCGCTGACATAGATAGCTGGAATATTCAGACGGGCTGCTGCCATTAACATACCCGGCACAATTTTATCGCAATTGCCAATCAAAACCAGACCGTCAAACTTGTGCCCCATACTTACCGCTTCAATCGAATCGGCAATCAATTCACGGGTAGCCAACGGATACTTCATCCCGCTGTGATTCATGGCAATTCCATCACAAATCCCGATAGCAGGAAATTCCATCGGCGTGCCGCCGCCGGACAAGACGCCCTTTTTCACAAATTCCGCAATCTGATCCAGATGGGAATGTCCCGGAATAATCTCATTGTGGGCACAAACCACACCAATCAACGGCTTTTCCAAATCCTCCGGCAAATACCCCATCGCGTAAAACAACGAACGGTGAGGCGCACGGGCTACACCCTGTGTTACTTCATGACTTCTCATTTTCATGCAACTCCTTCAATCATAAATCGTTGAACATTCTTTTATCTTATCATTTTCTGCCATAAATGAAAATAGAAAATTTATTTTTATTGCAACTTTTCTCTATTTCCGCCCCAGAAATTGGTCACTGCAAAAAGCATTGCAAAACTCCCTGCTTTCCGCTACAATAGATTTAATTTCTAACTAAGCGATTCGTACGTTTTTATATTACGCTATGAGGAGGAGTTCCACATGAAAAGACTCTTATCTGCACTCTTGCTTGCTGTTCTGTGCTGTGCAACTTTTATGCCATCGGCACAGGCTGCTTCTTTTTCCGACCTGCAAAACCACTGGTCCTTCCAGGACGTGGAGCAGCTCATTGACCGCGGCGCGGTAGGCGGCTATCCCGACGGCACCTTTCGCCCCGATGCCACCATCACCCGCGCGGAATTTTCCAAAATCCTGCGGCAGAGCCTGAATTTGCCCGCCGTGACAGGCAGTGACTTTACAGACACTGCATCCCATTGGGCCGGCACTGACATTCACACACTGGTGGCAAACAATATCATCGTTCCCGCGGAGTACGGGCGCACATACGATCCTGATACGGCCATCTCCCGTCGTGAAATCGCCATCATGCTGGTCCGCGCCATGGGGCTCAATGACGATGCCGTTTCCCTGGCCGGGCAGCCCACCGCCTTTACCGATGATGCCGCCATTGCCGATTACGACAAGGGATATCTCTATCTGGCAAAGGAACTGGGACTTGTGGGCGGTTATGAAGACGGGCGCTTCCTGCCCAACAACAACTCCACCCGCGCCGAGGCCTGCGTCATGCTGGTGCGTCTGCTTAATTTAAAAGGGCTGGATACAGATGTACCGCAAAACAACAGCGATACAACAACGACCACCACGCCGACAACGGACCAAAACGCCTGCCAGCTCACCCTGCAAAGCACGGAGCGCTCTGCACGCAATGCCTTGGGAGAACAGTATCTCTATGCCAATTTGCAGCTCACTGTGCACAATCAAAATGGACAGGCCGTCACCGTCACCCAAAATGATTTGAAAATTCGTGTGACCTATGAAAGCGGCGCCCAAGTGGTCGCCATGCAACCGGATTTTTCCCAGACAATCGCCGCCCAGCAAAGCAAAACGCTCAACACCACCGTCAGCATTTTACTGCCTGACAATCAGGTGGCTACCATGGTATTGGGAAACAAGATTGCCAAGATTCAGACCGAATTTACCTATGCCGGACAGACATACACCTTTGAGGAAACGGACACCGCGCTGCTGCACGCAGTACAGTGAGGGAGACAATTTTCTACAATTACAAAACAGAATTATGCTGCAAAGCAAGAAATCTCCGCTGTTCCAAAACAGAACAACGGAGATTTTAAATATTATTTTATTCTTTCCCGATATCCGCTTCCCTGCGCAAACGCCGTTCCGGTTTATCCTTCCCGTATACAATGATGCGTTCCGTCTGCGCCACTGCGTCTGCTACCAATTGGGTGATATCCAGCCGTGCCTCTTCCTTCTCACAGCCTTCCACTTTTGGCTTTGTTTTCGGCTCCTTGGGCACAAATACTGTACAGCAGTCTTCATAAGGCAAAATGGAGGTTTCATAGGTATCAATCTGCTGTGCCAGACGAATGATTTCTTCCTTCTCCATAGTAATACACGGCCGCAGAATGGGCATGGTCGCCACTTGATTGATGGCGTAGATGCTCTCCATGGTCTGACTGGCCACCTGTCCCAAATTGTCACCGGTAAAAATAGCCAGGCAATCCCGCTGGCGGGCAATCTCCTCGGCGATACGAACCATAATGCGCCGCATAATGGGAATGCGCATATTGTCATGACAATAGTGGGCAATCTCCTCCTGAATCTTTGTGAAGGGTACCATATGCACGACCACTCTGTTGGAATATTTGGCCATCCGTTTTGCCAATTCCAATACTTTTTCCTTGGCCTGTTCGCTGGTATACGGATAGCTGTGAAAATGAACCGCCTCTATCGTCACACCCCGCTTCATCGCCAGCCAACCAGCTACCGGGCTGTCGATGCCGCCGGATAACAGTACAACCCCTCTGCCGCTGCTGCCCAACGGCAAGCCTCGCAAGCCAGGGAAGCTGCGGGTATAAATATAGGTACCGTCATCGCGAATCTCCAGCAGCAAATCAAGGTCATAGTGATGCAAATCTGCTTTCAATCCAGATAGATTCTTCAGCATATGCGCAGCAATGATCTGCTGCATTTCCGGGGAGGTGATAGGGAATTTTTTGTTGGCCCGCTTCACACTGACGCGAAATTTGCACGGCCCATCCATAGCGCCGCGCAGTTCCTCCAACGCTGTTGCTTTTATTTCCTCCAGCTCTAATGTGGTTTTGCGAGCCGGACTATAAGAAGATATCCCAAATACATGATTCAAAGAATCATAAAACAGTTCCGGCGCGCGACCTTCTAAATGCAGATAAATCCGTCCCATCTCCCGTTCAATCAGCGGTGTAATATCCAGATCTGTCTTAATCTGCTCTTTAATATTATGAATCAGACGATTGATAAATTCTTTTTGATTTTTCCCCTTCAGCGCGATTTCAGCGTACCGAATCACAATATGATCGTACATTGTACTTCTCCCCCGCTCTTATTCTGCCGATTTTTTATTATTCTTGTAGCTTTTTTTTCCATCCCGTGTATAGGTTCTGTTTTTACCTGCTTTATTACTGTAGTCTTTGTTGCCATAATTCTTTTTCTTGTTGGCGTCCTTCTGATACCGTCCGTCTTTTCCGCTGCGGGAGCGATTGTCTCCGTGGTAATTGCCCTTTCCATAGCCGCCCCTTCCCCGACTGCCCTTGCGGTCATTGGCACGCTTCACAAAAATAGGCCGCTCTGCAGTCAGGTGTACTTCCGCCACTTCCGTCTCATGGTCGCCATCTCCGGCCATCAGCTCCAGGATAGCTGCCAGCACATCCACAGCATCATATTCCTGAATCAAATCGTTAGCCAGTTCCTGATAATTGAGTACATTCCCTGCTTTTACTGCGCTTGCCACTTTGCCATAGAGCACGTCCTGCTTTTTCTGCCGACTGTCCTGCGCGGAAGGCAGCTTTGTTTTCACCAGCTTGCGCTGAATGGTTTTTTCAATCAGTTTTAAGTGGGCCAATTCCCGCGGCTCCACAAAGGTAAGCGCTAAGCCTTCTTTCCCTGCACGGCCAGTACGGCCGATGCGGTGTACATAGCTGTCGATTTCCTGCGGCAGGTCAAAATTGAAGACATGGGTCACGCCGGTGATATCCAACCCGCGGGCAGCTACATCAGTCGCCACCAAAATGCGAATCTGTCCATTGCGGAATTTGTTCATCACCATATCTCTGTGCCGCTGGGTCAAGTCGCCGTGCAGTCCTTCCGCCTGATAGCCCAATTTCTGCAGCGCTTCCGTGACTTCATCGACACGGCGCTTGGTGCGGCCGAATACCATCGCCAGCTCTGGATTGTGAATGTCCAGCAGACGGCACAGCAATTTGAATTTCTCCTGTTCCGGCACTTCAAAATACTGCTGTTCAATAGCTGGCACAGTAAGCTCTTGTGCCTTTACCTTCACCAGCTGCGGGTCCTGCATGAATTTGTTGGCAATGGCCTTGATTTCATCCCGCATGGTAGCGGAAAACATCATAGTCTGCCGTTGTTCAGGGCATGCACTCAGAATTGTCTCAATATCCTCCAAAAAGCCCATGTTCAGCATTTCGTCCGCTTCATCCA
>DKVF01000005.1:0-169 GCA_002491065.1 Peptococcaceae bacterium UBA7185 | reverse complement strand
TCAGCATTTCGTCCGCTTCATCCAGCACCACCATTTTCAGATGCTCCAGACGAATGGTTTTCCGATTCATATGGTCCATCAATCGCCCTGGCGTGGCCACGATAATCTGCGGACGTGCCTTCAATTCTTTTATTTGACGGGTAATGTCCTGACCGCCATACACTGCCAC
>DKVF01000070.1:29943-31115 GCA_002491065.1 Peptococcaceae bacterium UBA7185 | reverse complement strand
TTATCCTTTTTTCTTTTTTAGTCATCATATAAAAATCTATTTTGTGTCTTTCTTCCATATTATTATTCGTTAAAATTGATTTTGTGAATTGAAACACAATTTTCAATTATAAAAAAGAACAGTCTTTTCAAAAGACTGCTCCAAGACTTTCATATTCATACTATTTGACGATTCGTGCTTTTGCCTGTTGTTTTTGTACTAAGTCCTGCAAAGTAATATTATCAATCACACTATCCACTGCATCATTGATTTGCTGCCAAACCTCTAGCGTCACACAATTGTTACAGCGCTGACACTTATTTGGATTATCCTCTAAACAACTGACTGAAGATAAATTACCTTCTATAAGCCGTAAAATCATTCCTACTGTATAATTCTCCGGTGCTTTCACTAAACGATATCCGCCTTGGGCACCTCGTATGCTTTTTACAAAATTGGCACGACTCAATTGCGCTACAATCTGCTCTAAATATTTTTCTGAAATATCTTGCCTTTGTGAAACTTTCTTGATTGACACATATTCATTTTCATTGCTGTATTGGGCTAAATCCAACATCAGGCGCAACGCATACCGCCCTTTGGTTGATATTTTCATTGATAACACCTCGATATCCCTATTATATACTAGGAATACAGAAAATGCAATACCTCACTTGATTGGATTACGGCAAGAAATCAAAAAGCTGAAAAAATGAATACACTTTTCTCATCTAGTGTTCTGTGGCATCCCATGTAAGTATGCCTGTTTTTATCGCTTCATCATAGCGAGAAATTTTATAATTTAACCGTTCTATCGTTTCCTGATATTTTTTGAGCTGAACGGCGATTTCCTCCTTCGCCTCCATGAGCAGTTCCCTCCTTGCTTGAATAGTATCGTCACCTTCCTGAAATAATCGCACATATTCTGCCAATGTTTCTACAGAAAGTCCTGCGTTTCGCATACAAATTGCGTTTTCCACCCAACCTAAATCCTGCTCTGTGTAGTCACGAATACCACCTTTGGTACGAGCTACAGAAGGTATTACTCCAACTCTCTCATAATAGCGTAATGTATCCGCGCTAATATTATATTTTTCACAGACTTCTTTAATTGTCATTATAAAGTTTCTCTCCCCTTTCCTTTTCCCAACTGACTCTATTATATACTTTAGAGTCAACTCAATGTCAATAAT
>DKVF01000070.1:28115-29649 GCA_002491065.1 Peptococcaceae bacterium UBA7185 | reverse complement strand
AGAGTCAACTCAATGTCAATAATTTTCTTAACATACACGCACATAAAAAAACCAGAAAACTCCATTTTTTCATGGAGTCCTCCGGATTTTCAACAAAAAAGAAATATCATTATTTTATGTGTCTTTACTCAACCGTTACACTCTTTGCCAAATTACGTGGCTGGTCGATTTCACATCCACGAATTTTGGCGATATAATAAGAAATCAACTGCAAGGGGATTACTGCCAGCACTGGAACGATAAAATTGTTGATCGTGGGAATTTCCAAAGTCTGATCTACAAACTTCGCCGTTTGGGTATCGCCCTCGTTGATAATCGCCAAGACCTTGGCATCTCTGGCTTTTACTTCTTTTACATTTGACGCCGTCTTATCATAAGTACTTTTCTGTACACAAATAGCTATAACCGGTGTTTTTTCTGTCACCAATGCCAATGTACCGTGTTTTAATTCTCCGGCAGCGTAAGCCTCCGCATGAATATAAGAAATTTCTTTTAACTTCAAGGAACCTTCCAAAGCAATAGCCCAATCCATGCCGCGACCGATAAAAAAGATATTTTCCGCCATTCCATAGCGTTCTGCTGCCCGTTGAACCTCAGCTAGATATGGTTCGGTTAACAGCTTAGCTGAAACTTCCGGAAGCTGCTGCAGTCCTTTTAAGATAGCCGCCCGCTCATCAAAATTAGCCATTTCTTTTTGCTGTGCCAGATATACGCCCAATAAATATTCTGCTATCAGCATCGTGGTATAAGCTTTTGTGGATGCTACTGAAATTTCTGGACCAGCCCAGATATAAATTACATAATCTGCCTCTCTGGCAATGGCGCTGCCGACTACATTCGTGATCGCCAATACCTTGCAACGATGCAGTTTTGCTTCTCTCAATGCGGCCACGGTGTCTGCCGTTTCTCCCGACTGGCTGATCACAATCACCAAGGTATGCTCATCCATCATGGGATCCCGATACCGGAATTCGCTGGCGATTTCTACCTCTACCGGAATCCGCACCAGTTTCTCAAGCACCTGTTTGCCCACCAATCCCGCATGATATGCAGTACCGCAAGCCACGATATAAATTTTCTGCCATTGGTTAATTTCTTCTGCTGTCAAAGAGAACTCGTCAAAATGGACCTGATTTCCATGAATTCTTCCAGAAAGCGTCCTTTTGAAAGCCTCCGGCTGTTCAAAAATTTCCTTGAGCATAAAATGCTCAAAACCGCCCTTTTCTGCCGCTTCTGCATCCCATGTAATGGTTTGAATTTCTTTTTCCACTTGCTGCAGAGCATGATTTTTAATGGTAATTCCATTCTGCGTCAAAATGCACAGCTCGCCTTCTTCAATATACATACAGCTGCGGGTATACGCCAACAGTGCAGATACATCGGAAGCGATGAAGTTCTCTCCTTCTCCTACGCCTAATACCATAGGACTGTCTTTGCGGCAGGCAATCATTTTATCCGGCTCATCCGCACAGATCATCACCAATGAATAAGCGCCTTCCAATACATCCAATACTTTTATGACAGTTTCCGCAAA
>DKVF01000070.1:0-27803 GCA_002491065.1 Peptococcaceae bacterium UBA7185 | reverse complement strand
GTAAAATGCTCCCCTGTCAAATATTTCTCCTTCAACGTCAAATAATTTTCTACAATGCCATTATGCACGACAGCAAATTTTCCGTTTTGACTGGTATGCGGATGCGCATTGGCATCAGAAGGCCGTCCATGTGTAGCCCAGCGCGTGTGTCCAATCCCGATACCGCTTTCCAATGTCATGTCTTTTATTTTTTCCCGCAGATTCGCCAGTTTTCCTTCTGATTTTTCTACAACAATCTGCGCCTGTTCTATAACTGCAATTCCCGACGAATCATAGCCGCGATATTCCAGCTTTTGCAAGCCGTCAAGCAAAACGCTGACTGCATTTCTTTTCCCGACATATCCTACAATCCCGCACATAGAAGTTCCCCCCAATAGTCACCTTTTTTTCTATCATTTACGCATGAAATAACCCTCTGCGATTTCTTCTGTATCATACATTTGCAATATGTATCCTTTATTTATATGCAAATTTTACCGTTTTATTATACTATTCCCGACAGAAAAACACAATACACATATTATCTCCCCTTTTAAGAAGAGACATCACACGTTTTCATCCTTCCTTGCCATATCCAGCAGCTCCAGCTCATCCGCTACCAAAGTTTCTGCCTGCTCTAAGTCCAACTGCAGCAGATCATTGGTAGGTAATTCTTCTAAACTTTCGATATTAAAATATTGCAAAAATTTTCTAGTCGTCCCATACAGAATAGGACGGCCCGGCGCGTCCTTGCGTCCTCGTTCCTCGATCAGCTCTTTTGCGATTAAATTTTGAATAATTTTGTCTGCCTTTACTCCGCGGACCAATTCCACCTCACCGCGGGTCACTGGTTGCTTGTACGCAATGATAGCCAACGTTTCTAAGGCTGCCATAGACAACGTATTCATTTGCGGCCGGTATAGTTTTTCCACATAGGGTAGATAATCCTGTTTGATAGCCATAATGTAGCCATCTCCCAGCTTCATCACACAAATCCCTTTTGATGCGTCACTGTAATCCTCTATCAACCAATCCAGCACATCCATCACATCATTTTCTTCCAACTCGGCCAACTCTGCTAGCTGCGCCGTAGTCAAAGGCTCATTGGTGATAAACAGCAAACTCTCCACCACGGCCCGCATCTTTTCTACATACTGATACTGCAACTACTTCACCTCATTGTTAGGTTGTCGGGGAAAAATCCATAATGTGCCAAAATTGTCCTGCTGTTGAAAAGACAATTCCCCTAGCCGGCACAATTCTAAAAGCGCCATAAACATCGTAATTACCTTACGCTTTCTATCCTTACGCTGAAACAACGTGGAAAATTCGATACTATGCTCCTTTTGCAGTCTCTGCCGAATTTGTAAAATGCTGTCCTCAACCAGATATTCTTCGCGGGATAACGTCAACTGATGTACTTCTGCCTCTCCTTGAACCTGGTCCATCGCCTGTAAAAAAGCCTCCATCAATTGCTGCATTGTTACATGCTCCAAGGGATTTCCCGGCTCCAATTGACTGGTCAAAGCTTCAATATCATGCGGCTTTAGCATATAGGTGCATTCATGCTGTTCTCTTTGCTGCAGCACGTGCGCCGTTTCTTTATAAAACCGATATTCTACCAATCTGCGCACCAATTCAGCGCGGGGATCTTCCTCGCTGTCTGCACCGGTTTCATCTGATTTTCGCTTTGGTAAAAGCATCCGCACCTTAATATTTAACAAAGTCGCCGCAATGAGCAAAAATTCGCTGGCGATTTCCAAATCCATCTCCCGCGCTTCTTCCAAGTATGCCAAATATTGCTCAGTAATCACTGCAATCGGAATATCATAAATGTCCATTTTATTTTTGTCAATCAAGTGCAGCAGCAAATCTAAAGGTCCGTCAAAGTTGTCCAAATGAATTTCGTACTTTTTAATTTCTTCCATTACTGTCCCCACTAGAAAATCAGTTGTAAAATAAAAGTGAAAAAGTTGAGTATCACATTGGCAACAGGCACCATGATCATATCTGTAATATTGAAAAAAATTAACAACATCAAAATCAAAAATCCATACTGCTCCACTGTATTCAAAAATTTATAGGCAGTTGCCTTCGGCAATAAACCAGCCAAAATTTTTGAGCCGTCCAACGGTGGAATCGGAATCAAGTTAAATACTGCCAGATATATATTCAAGGTCACTGTCGTACTCAGAAAGATGGACAAAAAAGGAATCCCAGCAAAACCACTGCCCGCTACATAAATAAAATATGCAGCAAAAGAAATAATTAGATTTGTCAGTGGACCTGCTACCGACACCAGCATCATGCCTTTTGTGCGATCGCCCTCAAAATAAAAGGGATTGACCGGCACCGGTTTGGCCCAACCAAAACCAAAGACGAACATCATCAAAGCACCGATTGGGTCCAAATGAGCAATGGGATTTAACGTTAACCGGCCTTGGTTTTTTGCCGTAGGATCTCCCAAACGATATGCTACATACCCATGTGCTGTTTCATGAAAGGTGATTGCCATAAGCACAGCCAACAAGGTAACGACCATACTGGTCAGTGAATTTCCAAAAAACATCATAAATAGTTCTCTCCTTTTTCTTTCTCACAACTCTGTCCATTCGCTACATTATATCATAAAATTTTTTCACAGAAAAGCAACTTCACAGCATCCTATTCTTTACAAAATTTCCTTGCAGGAAAGCAAAAATCCTGCAAAATGAACAGATAGATTCTTTGAACAATGTTTCTATTTATAAAAAATCGCCTCTCAGCCAGCCGTAAATCAATGAACTGTTTTCCTACAATCGGCTTGTAAAACAGTCTATTTATTGAAAACTGAAATTCCGTTTGTTTTCTACTGCACAAATTATCTATATGATTCAACCCTATCATTTTTGATCGTCAGTGACAGAGCGCAAGGGAATGAATGCTGATACTAAGTCATGTTGAACATAAAAAACGCGTCTGCACAGCATAAAGCCGCTTAGACGCGTGAAATGACATTTATGAATCTCTTCTGAATACTCGCGGAAAGAAGGATTATTTTTTATTGCAACCATCATAGAAACTAAAAAACAGCCATTTTCAGGTCAAACACTTGCAAAACATCCAAAACAAAGACTGAATGCTGCCGCATAGATTCACGGAAATCTTTTCTGTATGTTCAACTCCTTTACATTTCTAGTTGCAATAAATCCGCGGCATTTTTATACAACAATCGCTCCATATGCTCCTCGTGAATCCCAATTGATTTGAAATACTGTAGACCCTCCCCAAAAGGCACAAAAGGATAGGCTGTTCCAAAAAGAAATCTGTCCGGTATGGTATAATTTGCTACTGTCACATAAGCCTGCCAGCCTGGAGTGTGCACCATATACATATCATATCAACCCTACCACAAGATGACGTACAGCCTACAATTTTGTAGGAATTATAAAATTCATCGTAAAACTTGTGCCGACTCCCAGTTCACTGTCCACTTCAATGGTTCCGCCATGGCTTTCGATAATCGCCTTTGCCAAAGAAAGTCCCAGCCCAATCCCTTGTGCATCCTGAGAAAAACGACTGCGATAGAAGCGTTTAAAGATATGAGGCAAATCTTCCGCATGAATACCGCTGCCATTATCCCGAATAGTAAGCTGAATCACTGAAGCAAGTTCTCTCCAAACAATTTCTATTGTATCTCCCGCATTTGTATGGTCAAAGGCATTTTTCACAATATTGTTAATAGCCTCTGTCAGCCAACTCCTGTCGCATAGCAGGACAACCTTATCATCGCCGGATATAGATAACGTCTTTCCTGTCTGCTCGGCCTGATAAACAAAATGCTTTTCAACAGAATACACCATTTCCGCCAGATTTTCAAAGTTCTTCTCCAACATAATCGTCCCCGCATCCAGCTTAGTGATTTTCAATAGATTTTGAACAAGCATCCCGATTCGGTCAAGCTCCTGTTCGGATAAAGAAGTAAATTCTTTGAGAACCGGCATCTTCTCCGTCTCCTCCTGCAGAATACCGTTATAGATATTCAATGCCGCCAAAGGCGTTTTCAGCTGATGAGAAATATCAGAAATCGTCTCCTTCATGAATATTTTTGAACGTCTCTCATTCTCAGCATGGGCATTTAAAATTGCTGCCAGAGAATTAATTTTATGAAACAGGAGATATAATTCCCCTTCCTCATCACAGGAAATGCGTACATCATGATCTCCTGAAATGTAGTCATCAATCTGTCCAATGGCTGTCTCTACGATTGTACTTTGTCCCCTAAGATACCAGTAAAAAATCACTAAAATGAAAATTTCCATAGCTATAGAAAGTACCAGCACATAAACCGCTGCATTATTTAACGCCGCTTTAATGCAGATAGCAGAAAACAGTGTAAATATCGCCATCAACAGCAGTACACTGAAAAAAAGAAATTTTGTTTTTTGATTTACCAATAATTTCACAGCGCACCTCAATCCACAGTATTCCATTTATAACCCATACGGCGAACAGTCACAATGTTTTTCGGAAGAGCAGGATTGTCCTCAATCTTCGTGCGCAGCCGACGAATATAGACCGTCAGCGTATTATTGTCTATGTAATTTGCGTCGCAGTCCCAAAGCTTACTCAATATTTGTTCTGGCGAGAGCACAATATCAGGATTTTCCATAAACAGACATAACAGCTTATACTCACTTGCAGTCAACTCGATGGGTATTCCCTGTTTATAAACTTCTCCCTTGAGCAACTGTACCCGGATGCCATTGGAATACAATTCTGTTTTAGCTTGATTGAAATTTTCACTTCTGCGCAGAATTGCATTGATGCGGGACAAAAATACTGCCAGCTTAAAGGGTTTAGTGATGTAATCATCGCCACCAATATCAAGCCCCATGATAATATCAGTCTCTTCATCTGCTGCAGTCAAAAACATAATGGGCACCTTAGATGTACTGCGTATTCTTTCACATAAATCAAATCCTGATCCATCGGGAAGCGATATATCCAAAATAACTAAATCATAGTTTCCTTCCTGCCACAGCCGTTCTGCCTCAGCGCTTGTCCTGGCAATAACAAGCTCGTACCCCTGTTTTTTTAACGCAAAGGATAAACCAGTAATTAAATTCAAATCATCTTCTACAAAAAATATACGTCTCATCATATTTGCAACCCTTTATATTTTTATGCTATTCTATCGCTTTAACAATGCACTGCTGCCCAAACGATCCGCACCGGCTTCAATCAAAGCTTCGGCTGTCTCTATATCGCGAATGCCTCCTGCTGCTTTGATTTTTACATTTTCTCCTGTATATTCTCGAAAAAGTCGAACATCTTCCACAGTTGCGCCGGCGTTTCCAAAACCAGTGCTGGTTTTGATATAATCAGCTCCGGCTTCTGTTACAATTTGGCAAAGCTTTATTTTTTCTGCCTTGGTCAAAAAACACGTTTCCACAATAACTTTCAAGGTCCGAAAACCACAAACTTTTTTCAGTTGCCGAATTTCCTCAGCTACTTTGTCAAAGCTATCGTTTTTTACATCGCACAAGTTGATTACCATATCAATCTCATCCGCACCATGTTCAATTGCGTCCTTCGTTTCCGCCACCTTTACCGCTGTTGTCTGATACCCGTTGGGAAAGCCGATTACTGTGCAAATAGGAATTTGCCGCTGCACATAAGCGCGCACCTGTGCCACATAGCAGGGCGGAATGCAGACTGAGGCCGCACCACCCTCTATCGCTTCATCACATAACTTTTGGATAGACGACCAATCTGCGGTTTGTTTTAATTGGGTATGATCAATTTTTTCATAAATTTTCATGATTTCCATAGCTCTTGTTTCCTTTCTCAAATTATCAATACAAACTTTTTACTGCATGATGCACACGTACAGCAAACAAATAGAAAAATATCTGAGATAACAGAAACTTTATCTCAGATATTATCGCCTATTTTTTTACTTTTCTTCTGGTTTATAACTACCCTTCAAGGATACAGTCTGGTTAAACACCAGATGTTCCGGTGTGGAGTATTTGCTGTCCACGCAAAAATATCCATTGCGCAGAAACTGAAAGGTTTCTCCTTGTTTTGCATCCTTCATGTCAGGAGTTGCCTTGCAGCCTGTTTTTACTACTAGAGAATCAGGATTCAAGTATTCCATAAAATCCCCATCTCCCTGCTCCGGCAATAACAAGAAGTCCAGCATATGCACCTCCGCATCCAAAGCAGTGGAGGCCTCTACCCAATGCAGTGTTCCTTTCACTTTGCGGGCGGCATTTTCCATGCCACTACGAGTCGTGGGGTCATAACTGCACTTTAATTCAACAATATTGCCCTCGGCATCTTTTATCACTTCATCACACTGAATAATATAAGCATATTTTAGCCGTACTTCTTTACCCGGTTTCAAGCGGAAAAATTTATTATTTGCTTCTTCTCTGAAATCCTCCCGCTCAATATAAATTTCTCTGCCAAAGGGCACCTGATACGTACCCATTTCCGGCTTATTGGGATTGACTTCCGCAGTCAGATATTCAATCTGTCCCTCTGGATAATTGGTAATGGTGATTTTCAGAGGGTCCAACACCACCATAGCACGGGGAGCATTTTGGTTCAAATCTTCCCGCAAGCAATACTCCAGCATAGGAAATTCTACCTTGCTGTTGCTCTTAGACACTCCAATCATATCACAGAAATTACGAATAGCTTCCGGTGTATAACCACGCCGACGCATTCCAGAAATGGTAGGCATACGAGGATCGTCCCAGCCATCCACAATCCCCTCATCCACTAATCTTTTCAGCTTGCGTTTACTGGTGATGGTGTTGTCCAGCTCTAATCTGGCAAATTCATACTGATGAGGGCGAGACGGAAAAGCAGCAAACTCCATCAAGTTGTCCAATACCCAGTCATACAATGGTCTGTGATCCTCAAACTCTAGCGTACACACCGAATGGGTAATCCCTTCAATGGCATCGGAAATAGGATGGGCAAAATCATACATGGGATAAATGCACCACTGATCACCGGTACGGTGATGATGAGCCTTGGCTATACGGTAAATGATTGGATCACGGAGATTGATATTGGGCGAAGCCATATCAATTTTGGCCCGCAAAACTTTGGCGCCATCGGCAAAGTTTCCTTGCTTCATCGCCTCAAATAAAGCCAGATTTTCTTCCACAGAACGTTCACGATAAGGACTGTTTTTTCCCGGTTCGGTCAGCGTACCACGATATTCCCTCATTTCTTCCGCTGTCAAATCGCAAACAAAGGCTTTGCCTTCTTTAATCAAATGGACTGCGCAATCGTAAAAGGTTTGAAAATAATCCGAAGCATAATGCACATCTCCCGTCCAGTGAAAACCCAGCCATTCCACATCTTCTTTGATAGAATCTACGAATTCGGTATCTTCCTTCACAGGATTGGTGTCATCAAACCGCAGATTGCAGCGGCCGTGATTCCGTTCTGCCAAACCGAAGTTGAGACAAATGGATTTTGCATGACCTACATGCAGATAACCGTTTGGTTCCGGTGGAAAGCGAGTATATATATCCTGCGCGCCATTGGCTACGTCTTCATCAATGATTGCCTGAATAAAATTCGATGTACTTGTTACTGTCACAGTGGTTCCTCCTACTAAAAATAGTTATGCTTTATTATAATACAAGTATTGGTATATCTGCAATTAAAAATTCAAAGAAAAAAGACAAAAGCGTTAAAACAGATTACGCTTATACCGCATCGGACTCTGCCCCATATCCACAATCACAACTTCCTGGCCGATTTTATTCACAGCGGACCAGGGAATCTGCAAACTGTGTTTTTCCGACCACATCCCAGTAAATCCATTACGCCCACCCAGATAAAGCTGTTCAATTTTTCCTGTCTCAGAATCAAAAGAAAGATTCGGTTCATAAATCACACCTAATCGTACACCGTCATAAATATTTACGATATTTTTGCCAACCAAATCGCTGAGCCGTATCGTTCCACAATCCATGTCTATCGTCCCCCTCCTGATAGTATCCGCCGCAAACATAAGAGTGCAAGTGGCTGCAGGCATGCCAGCAAAATTGATAAAAGCGCCAGCGGGTCCAGAAGCATATCTAAAAAATTGACCTTCTGCGGCATTTCGATGCCCAAAAAACTAACCAGCATCACCAACGACAGATAAATCCCTCCGGCAATTCCTACCAACTGGCTCATTGCCTCAGCCAGAGGGCTGTTGATAGTCTCCTCTCGCCAATAGACATTGCTGCGCATCCGCAATTTTAGTGCAATAGTAAAAAATACAGCCAGTCCTGCCAGCAATAATACCAAAGACATCATCTTACTCACCTCATCACATTGTACGACGAATGAACGGATAATAGAACTGCCCCATCAAACTTTCCAACTTATTGCAGTCGATAAAACTCTTCTACCTCCTCTGTATCTACCATCTCCCCATGAATCTGGCGTTTCAGGCGACTCAAATTCCAGGTTTTATACATAATACGCTCCGCTTCCACAGTGATATTCCAGTAATGCAGCGGCAGCAAATCATCTGCTGCTTTCAGCACTTGCAGCATTTCCTGCTCTACCTGTATTGCCCGACAATCAAAAGCATGCATCATTTCTTCTGTGAGAGGTTTATCAAAAAGCAGGCCCTCATAAATACGCTGATGATTATACAACACTTCCATCAAGTATTGATATACCAACTCCCGCACCATGTCACAGTTCTCTAAACGCGGAGAAAGCACAATACTGCGGTGAATTTCCACCAAGCGTTCCAAATTGGAGGCAAGGGCATTGATCGTGCGCCGCGCCAAATAAAGTTCATCTCTGGCCTGTGTTTCATCATATCCCAACCTGCTGTCTACCGAAAGTTTATAAATATTGCGAACCTCTTGAATCTGATCCCGCAGTGCCATGACCCGTTCCTGTACTACCTTTTTATCTAAATGTTCTGCACGCCGCAAATCCTCTGCGCAATCTCTATATAGCCGTTCAAAATCTCCACGCAGCGCATCAATATGCTCTAAAAGACGATGCCGATGCTGAGGCCGTACAAAGAAATTCAAGCCAAAACCAATCAGTAGGCCAATCAAAATCATACTGATTCGCTGGACAATCGCCGTTGTAAAATTCTCCAACGGTGTTTGCCCGATGAGGATAATGGTTACCAATAACAAGACGATACTTTCTTTTAGATTCAGTTGTACACAGAGCATGATAGCCAATATCGCACTGATAGCAATTGCAGTGTAGCTGCCGTGAAAATAATAGGCTACAATAATTGCCAAGCAACAGCCAAAACTGGTTGCAATAAGTTGATTTTTAATTGTCGTCATAGAACCTTTCAGAGAAGGCTGTACCGCTACAATGGTAGTGATTGCAGCCAATGCGCTGTTTTGAAATTGCAGTAGATCACATACCCAAAAAGCCAACCAAATTGCTAGTGCTGTTTTCATGGTACGCATACCCAAGCCCCAGTTATGATACTGCATATTATTTCTCCTTTTCACAAACAGATTCTCTATCTTTAATTATCCCTCTAGCACACTATTTCCTGTTTTTATTTTCCCTTTTCTTTTTTGAAGTTCAAAAAATATTCTTATCCTTTTTTCGTCCTCTTGACGCTGCATGCTGAAACATCTATACTTCTCAAAGAAGATAAAATTTATAGCCCCCAACGGGCCAAAAGAAAAGAGGTTTATTGTATGTTTCATATCGTTCTAGTTGAACCGGAAATTCCTGCAAACACCGGAAATATATCCCGCACCTGCGCCATAACTGGCACCTCATTGCATTTAGTAAAGCCATTAGGCTTCTCTATTGATGATAAACATCTGAAACGGGCCGGACTGGACTATTGGCATCTGTTGGATTTACACATTTATGAAAATTTAGATGATTTTCTGGCGCAGCATGGTGATAAACGTTTATTTTTGGCTACCACGAAAGCAACAAAACACTACGATGAAGTGCAATTTCAAGATGGCGATTTCCTTGTTTTTGGTAAAGAAACTGCAGGATTGCCGCAAAAAATGCATGACCGCTACGCTGATACCCGCATCAAAATTCCTATGCTAGACAATGCCGCTGCGCGCTCGCTGAATTTATCCAATTCTGCAGCTATCCTTCTCTATGAAGCACTGCGGCAAACCGGATTTCCCGGATTAAAATAATATCATAAGATTTTATGCTAAGCACATGGAAACATATGCAAATTACTGTACGAAAAAAGGACGGATGATAAGCCATTGGTTTGTCTCCGCCCTTTTTTCCTATCTGCTATTTTTCATGTAACTAAGTAGTCATCCTTACAAAAGGCAACATTTCATTCATTTCAAACATCGCTTTTCTTTACTGCATTTCGCGCTACGCTTTCCACATAAAAGATAAAATGAAGCATTATTTTTTAATGTCCAGTTTAATGTGCAATTCGCGCAGCTGTGCGTTGGATACAGGAGAAGGTGCTTCCATCATGACGTCCATTGCGCTCTGTGTTTTCGGGAAAGGAATCACGTCGCGAATGGTTTCCCGTTTCGCCATCAGCATCAACAAACGGTCTACGCCGAAAGCCAATCCACCGTGTGGTGGAGCGCCATACTGGAACGCATTTAACAGACCGCTGAACTGCTCCGTATACTCTTCTGGCGTCATATTCAACAACTTAAACATTTTTTCCTGCAGATCTCCATCATGAATACGAATACTGCCGCCGCCAACTTCCACGCCGTTCAGTACCATATCGTAAGCCCGAGCCCGCACTTTTCCAGGATCTGTTTCCATCAAAGGCACATCTTCCAGCATAGGACAGGTAAAGGGGTGATGCATTGCATAGAAACGCTGGGTTTCATCATCCCATTCCAACAATGGGAATTCTGTTACCCACAGGAAAGATAATTCATCCTCATCAATCAGTCCAAAACGTTTTCCCAATTCTAACCGCAAATGACCTAATGCATCGCAAGTAGTCTTAAAGGTGTCCGCTACACAGAAAATGATGTCGCCCGGTTCTGCCCCAACACGGTCAAAAATCGCCTTTACTTCTTCTTCACTTAAAAACTTCAATAATGGTGATTTGACCTCATTTTCATCACTGATTTGGAAATAGGCTAAACCTTTGGCGCCGTAAATTGCTACGTATTTTGTCAGCGCATCAATATCACGACGGCTTAATTTATGCACACCGCCTTTGGCATTGATTGCCTTTACCACACCTCCATTCGCTACTGTCTGGGCAAACACTTTAAAGCCACATCCATCGGCAATATCACTTAAATCCTGCATTTCCAATCCAAAACGCAAATCCGGTTTGTCAGAGCCATATTTATTCATCGCTTCATCCCATGTCATTCTGCGAAAAGGCGTAGGAATATCGCGGTCCAAAGCCACTTTGAAAATGTGCTTAATCAATCCTTCATTCAATGTCATGATGTCTTCTTCATCCACAAAAGACAGTTCCATGTCCAGCTGTGTAAATTCAGGCTGACGGTCTGCACGCAAGTCCTCATCGCGGAAGCAGCGGGCGATCTGGAAATATTTTTCCATGCCAGCAACCATCAACAGCTGTTTAAATTGCTGCGGAGATTGGGGCAACGCAAAAAATTCTCCTTCATGCACACGGCTAGGTACCAGATAATCACGAGCACCCTCCGGTGTACTCTTCTGCAGGATGGGGGTTTCAATTTCCAAAAATCCCTGTTCGTCCATATAATCCCGCATCGCCTTTACCACTTTATGCCGAAGAATCATATTGTTTTTCATTTCTGGACGGCGTAAATCCAAATACCGATATTTCAAGCGAATTGTCTCATCTACATCTACATCATCCGTTAGGTAGAACGGCGGCGTTTTCGCCTTATTTAAAATTACCATTTCTGTGGCAACTACATCAATTTCACCGGAATCCAGTTTTTCATTGACCATCCCTTCAGGACGTTGGCGCACAATGCCTTTCACTGCCAGCACATATTCACTGCGCACCGAGTCGGCTACAGCAAATACCTCTGGCGAACAGGTTTCCGGACTTGCCGTCACCTGTGCAATCCCTGAGCGGTCGCGCAAATCAATAAAAATAACACCGCCATGGTCTCTGCGTTTCTGTGCCCAGCCGTTCAGGATCACTTCCTGTCCCACATGAGCCTTTCGCAGGTCATTACAATTATGTGTACGTTTCAACATTTATTTTAATCTCCCTTCCAAATCTTCTGCCAACTGGTTCAACTGTACTTCATACTGACCACCGCTGGCCATTTCCCGTACAATCGCCACGCCCTTCTCCAGTTCGCTGTCTCCTAAAATGACAGTATATTTCGCCTGAAACCGGTCCGCTGCTTTCATCTGCGCTTTCAGGCTTTTCCCCAGATAATCCTTCTCTGTATAAATGCCTTTTTCCCGCAGCGCCTGAGCCAACACAAAGGCTTCCTTCTGCGCCGCTTCTCCCAAAGGTGCAATATAAACGGCAGGCGCAGTGCCGACAGGCAGTTCTATTCCCTGCTCCTTTAAGGTGAGCAGCAAACGCTCCAGACCGATGGCAAAACCGATTCCCGGCAAATCATCACCACCGAATTGAGCCAACAACCCATTATAGCGACCGCCTCCGGCAATAGCATTTTGCGCGGAGCCTACGCTGTCAATCACAATTTCAAAAGCAGTCCGTGTATAATAGTCCAAGCCCCGTACCAAATTAGTGTCAATCTCATAGCGCACACCTATTGCATCCAGATATTCCTGTAGCTTCTGAAAATGGGCGCTACAAACATCGCAGGCAGCCTCAATGGTTGTAGGCGCACCTTTAGCAACTGCCTTACAGCCTTCTTCCTTGCAGTCCAAAATTCGCAGGGGATTACGCTCTAAGCGGTCTCGGCAGGTAGTACACAGTTTATCTTCATATTGGCGGAAATAAGTTTTTAATTCCTCCATGTGGCTGGGACGACATTGGGCGCAACCTACCGTGTTCAGCTTTACTGTAAGCCCGGTAAGCCCCAAACGCCGAAAAATTTCCACAGCTAAAGCGATCACTTCTGCGTCAATTGCAGCATGATCGGCACCAAAAACTTCTACGCCAAATTGATTAAACTGGCGATATCGTCCCGCCTGCGGTTTATCATAACGAAACATTGGTCCAATATAATACAATTTGGTCGGCTGTGGATTTGCATACAATTTATTTTCCAAAAAAGCACGTACTGTACCTGCGGTCCCCTCAGGACGCAAAGTCATGTGTCGGAATCCTTTATCTTCAAAAGAATACATTTCCTTTTCCACAATATCACTGGTTTCTCCCACACTGCGCAGATATGCTTCAGTATGCTCAAATATAGGGAGACGAATTTCCTGATAACCGTACTCAGCACAAACCTGACGGCATAGTTGCTCTATATATTGCCATTTTTCACTTTCACCGGGAAGAAAATCATTCGTTCCTGTTGGTCTTGTGGTTAACATTTAGCCCATCCTTTCCTTGACAACCTTATCTAATTAATTTTAGTGAAAGAGCTCTTGTTTGTCAACAAGAAGGGATGTTTTTTGGCAAAAAATTCTTCTATTTTGCCAAACCGCTCTATTTTTTACTT
Source organism: Peptococcaceae bacterium UBA7185 (assembly GCA_002491065.1). GTDB lineage: Bacteria > Bacillota > Peptococcia > Peptococcales > Peptococcaceae > UBA7185. Next base: position 14,271 of record DKVF01000070.1, on the reverse strand, counting down.
GACACATAAAATTCACTTTGAAATAATGCCTCCACTGCAATTTCATAATCACGAATACGCTCTGCCTTGCATATTTTTTTCTTATACCCTGCGCCCTGGGAAAACAGCGGCAGCATATAGGCCCACAACTCACGCATCTTATAAAGAACCGGCTTATCTCCAGAAAAAGCTTGCCGGTACCCCTGTAAAATTTCATCGTGAAACTGCTGCAATACAAAATAATCCAAATCCTTCCCACTGCGTATCTCATCTACCAAGCCAGGATTTCGCAATATTCCCCGTCCCAGCATAATCGTCTCTATCGCAGGGAACTCATCGCAAAAGCGTTCATAATCAGCCACCGTAAAAATATCTCCATTATAGCATAAGGGCGCGCGGCTCATTTTTACTGCTTGGGCAAATGCCGACCAATCCGGTTTATTTCCATATAGATCCTTTTGCAAACGGGGATGAATGATTAACTCCTTTATAGGGAACTGGTTAAATACATCTAAAATCTCCCCGAATTCCTCTACTCTATCCACACCAATCCGTGTTTTAACAGAAATATTCACAGGTGTTCCCGCAAAAATTTCCTCAAAAAAATGCTCTAATACATCAGGAGCCGCCAAAAATCCGGCGCCTTTCTTCTTACTTACCACGGTGGCAGACGGACAGCCCAAGTTCAAATTTACTTCACGATAACCCAACTGCTCTAACATTTTTGCAGTATGAATAAAATGTTTCCCCTGATTGGTCAAAATCTGCGGTACTACATCCATGCCCATATTATGCGCTGGCAGCACGTCATTTTGTTCACGCGATGTAAAGCTCTGATTTTTATTTGGCGCTAAAAATGGCGTATAATAGCGCTCCACATTGTGAAAAAATTTTTCATAGGCATTGCGGTAAACATAACCGGTAATACCCTCTAACGGGGCAAAATAAAATTGCACAGGCACCTCTCCTTTTATTATTTGTTTAACCTATCGGCAATCTTAGCAAATTGCAGACATATTATTTGTTTTCTTACACACCCATGTTCGGTTTTTTACAGAATTTCACATTTTTCTCAAAAAGGATCTATTATTCCTTGCTGAAAATTATCTTCCCAATTAGGATTAATATATAGCAAATACAGCAACCGATGTTTAAATAGCTTTCAATTAGCCAAAAGGAATGGTGAAAATTATGTTAACTCATCCAATAACTCACTCTAGCACACATCCTACCACATGGGAATACCTCACCTTTCAGGAAACACTCTGGCATCCTGACTGCGGCAATTATATTTCTTTCGGAATCGGAGTATATCAGCTGTACACACAGCAGCGCACATTCGTCTCTGCAATTCATGATATTTCTCTAAAAGAAGAACTGGTGAAAAATCTGACCAGCCTATTTAATCAATTGCAGCTTTCTCCAATTCATTTTCCAGAAGTGATCTCGGACGTACTTTCTCAATCTGCTCTGGAAATATAAAAACATATTTGTCAGATAAGCATCCTGTATGCAGAAGCTTATTTGCAAAATTGTCTAAATGCAGTAGGTAAGGCAATAGTTCTCTGCAGGTTCTCTTTATCAGCCCACACAAACAATGCATTTTCACTGCGGCATTGTATGATATAACAAGTCATATGCCACTCTACATGGGTAAAAATATGTTTTCCGGTACGGACTTCCTCTACATTACAAGGGTTTACACCCCAGCTGGTCGCTTGATTTAATGCCTGCTGGGTGTCCAAACACCCTTCTACATTGGGAAACTGCCACAGTGCAGCTAATAATCCGTCGGAAGGTCTTTTTTCCAATGCCATATATTCTTTGCAGCGCAGTATAAATATTGTTTTTTCTTCCACGCGCCGCTTTTTACGTAGTTTTTTTCGCGGCAATTGCGCCCATGTATCATTGGCGTAGGCCAAACACCACTGCTGCATTGGACAAAGCGTGCATTTTGGTGCGCCATTTGGTACACAAACTGTCGCACCTAATTCCATCAAACTTTGATTGAACAGATATGCCTGTGCGCCGACAGGATAAATGGCTGCTAACCGTTCTTGCAGTTCTTTTTTCGTGCGATTTTCCAGCACATCTGCAAAATTTTCCGTCATGCGACTGCACACGCGCAACACATTCCCGTCTACCGCAGGCGTGGGCAAGCCAAAGCAAATAGACGCGATGGCCCCTGCCGTATAGTCTCCGATGCCGGGAAGCGCACGGATAGCTTGATATTCACTGGGAAATACACCGTGATATTCTGTCATAATGATTTTTGCCGCTTTTTGCATATTGCGCACCCTGGAATAATATCCTAAGCCCTCCCAGAGTTTTAACAACAATTCTTCTGATGCCTCTGCCAGGGAAGCAATATCCGGCAGCTGTTCCAAAAAACGCTGATAATAACCCTTTACAGCCTCCACTCTAGTCTGCTGCAGCATAATCTCAGACAGCCAGACATAATAGGGATCCCGAGTTTGACGCCATGGCAATATACGGGCATATTGCGCATACCAAGGCAAAAGATTGTCAGGCAAACGCGCCAATATCTCTTGCCGCCGCTGCAGTATTTGTTTTATGCGCAGCAATATCTTTTCATAAACGGGAATCATATGGGATTCACTGCAATATTGTTGCCACTGACTGAGGGGAATCCAGCTCACCTTGCTGTTTTCATCTGCATTCACCATTAAAGGCTCCTTATCAGAGGCCAGCAAACCATACGTAATATTATAATGAATATGCCCCTTTATTTCTTTTCCGTTTTTACTATGAGCTTGTACCGGCAACACATCAATCGATATAATTTCACTGGAAACAGGCAGAACCTTTTCAATGCCTGTTTCTTCTTGTGCTTCCTCTATCGCTTTTTGCAGCAAATCTTCAGCACCATCCCCATGTCCCCCAGTCCAGGACCATGACTGATAAATATTATGATACACCATGAGCATAGCAGTTTGCTGCTCATTTAGGATCAATGAGGAAACTGTCACATGCCCCTGCTCTGGACGCCGAAAAAATTTTTGCCCCAAAACATCCCATTGCTGTAGCAATTGTGTCTTGCTTGTCTGTTCCATTTCATCTTCCGGTTCATAAGCCAAAATCTGTTCTCGCAGTGTTTTCACAGTTCTGTCACGCACCTTATCGCAATTAATTTCATTATTATTTTACAGTATCACAGCCTACTGAGAAAAACAACTCTAAACTTTTTCAACGCCACCAAAATAATTTCATAATCTCTAATTATGAGCGCTCCAACTATTGCCTTTGCTTATAACGAATTGCCCACTTCCAGAAAAATTTTCTTTGTAACAAAACCCCTAATAAAACGATGATCGTCATTTCAACGCTTTCCTTAGGGGTTCCCTGATATTCACAATTTATAAATCTCTCAAAATTTTGCCAAGCTCTCCATTAAGACAAATTGATTGTCCTACAATTTCTGCCGGACAGACCATAATCACCTTGCGTATAAAATAATCTTTCTTTGGCAAATCCCACTTTTTGAAAACAATGATCGACATTAGTGGTGAGTACAAAATAATCTTTGTCTTTTATTAATTCCAGCAATTTCTCATACACTGGCTCAGGAATGTCTACATAGCGATTGTAATAGATTTGGCGGCTCCACCATGCCCAATATTCTGCTAAAGTTGCATAGGGATAAAATCCACCAGAATACATATCCCTGATTCCATACTTGACAGCAAAATCTCCAAAATATTTTTCAAAGCGCTCGCCACTATACGTAAAACCTGCTGCCGCAGAAAGACCAGAACCGGCACCGATTACCACAGCATCCGCCTGCAAGAGCTCCATCCTAAGCCTTTCAATTTTCTGCCAGTACGCTTCTGTAGATTTCTCTGTCCCAATCCTTGAACACATTAAAAATCACCTTCTTAATACTCGTTTTTGTCCGCATAAATTCTTTTACAGCAGAAAAGGCAATCTCCGCAGCTTTTTCCTGTGGAAAATGAAATTCCCCTGTCGAAATACAACAAAAGGCTATGCTCTTCAGTCCCTTTTGCTGTGCCAATTGCAGACAGGAATGATAGCAAGAACTCAACAATCTACAATCGTCTTCTGCGAGATTCCCCACAACAATTGGCCCTACTGTATGCAAAATATAATCGCAAGGCAAATTATAAGCAGGGGTAATCTTTGCCTGCCCGACAGGTTCCTCATACCCCTACGCCTTTATCAGCTTATCGCAGGCAAGGCGTAATTCTATCCCCGCGAAACTATGAATGCTGTTGTCAATACAGCGATGATTGGGAATATAGCAACCGGTCAGCCCACTATTCGCCGCATTGACAATGGCGTCGCAGCGCAGCGTGGTGATATCCCCCTGCCAAAGATAGAAGCAATTCCGAATAGGTACAAGTTCATTTTCATCTGTGATCCCCTTTTGCTTTATTTCCTCCTGTAAATAGGCATCTTGAATTTTTAAAAAATCTTTACCTATCTCCTTCGGCAGGCGAATATTCATAAGTCCGCGTAAAAGAGCCTTTTGTTCTTCTGGAGATTTAGGAATTTCTATCTCATGATAGGCGCCCCTTTCTTTCAAAAGCGCTTCAATTAAGATTTCCCTTCGTTGCTGCTGATTCATCACTACAACCTCTTTTCTATTCTCGGTATGAAAAACATCATTCTCACTGGTTACATTGTATCAGCGTCCATCTGCTCTGTGAAGTACGCACAATATTATGCTATAGTTACCTTAAAGAAACCATGTTTTTTTACACTACCAGCCCAATTTGGCATAACCTATTCATCCTGTTCGGTAAAAACGATTGTATCATCCATACGGCGAAAAATAGTATTAAACTCCAAATCACAAGATTTTTGAGAAAAAACGACAGCTTTGTTTGTTCAAAGCCGCCGCACAATCTGAAAAGCTATTATCTATGCATAATGATACCTCTCCCGGTTCTGCACCAGAAAAATTACCGCTACAAGCATAGTAAGTAACTCCGCTACAGGTACCGCAAGCCATATACCTATCACACCCCAAAAACGCGGCAGTGTAAACAGCAACGCTGTAAGCAGTCCAAAGGTCCGCAAAAAGGACAGACAAGCGGAAAGCCTTCCATTTGATAAGGCGGTAAATGCCGCAGAGATAAAAATATTCAGTCCGCAAAACAGAAAGCTGAAAGAAAAAATCAGAAAACCGTTTCGCGCGATTTCATAAACGGACGTCCCTTTTTCTGAAAAAATCTGCACCAACGACGGACCAAACAAAAAGGCTATCACAAAAACGATAACAGAAGCAAAGAGGACAAAGCGCATTGAGAGAGAAAATACACTCTTTAGCTGTTCCCGATCTTGCTTTCCATAGTGATAACTGAGTACTGGAGCGACGCCCATAGAAAATCCTATGTAGAGAGAATACAATAAAAACTGTGTATAGATCAGGATTGTGATTGCTGCAACACCGTCCTCGCCAAGCAGTGCCAGCATCGTCCCATTAAAAAGAAAAGTGGTAACCGCTGTCGCTGCCTGACTCACCATTTCCGAAAAACCATTGGTACAACTTTTCATCAACACTGAGCCGTCCAGGACAGGTTTCCGAAAATATAAGCTGCCCTTTTGCTGCCCAAAGAACCATACCCCTGCTATTGTTGGTATCAGATAACCGATTCCTGTGCCCAATGCAGCGCCTTTTATCCCCATCTGCAAAGGCACCATAAACACGTAGTCCAATAAAATATTGGTGATTCCCGCGCTTACACCCAGCGCCATACCTAGTTCTGGACGCCCCGCTGTCACCAGTAAATTTTGAAAAAGTACCTGCAATATGCTGGCAGGTGTAAACAGCAGCAGAACAAAAAGATATTCCCGGCAATAGGGAAACAACACATTGCTCGCCCCCAACGCCCAGACAATCCTGTCGATAAACACCATTCCCAAAACTGCAAGCAACACGCCCAACAGACCGCCTGCACAGTGAGATGTTCTGGCTTCTGTAATATGAAACGCTGTGTCGGATAGCCAAACTCGGCTAGCAGCTCTGCTTCAGCAAAGCCAAGGTTTTCCCAGATTTGACGATATCCAGTGTCTGCTTTGTCACCCGCCCGAAAAGTTGTGACGCTAATCTGTGCAGAATGAGTAAGCTCCTGCAGCGCCTTGTCGCAAAGAGCTTTTTCAATTCCTCGGTTCCGATACTGTGGATGCACTCCAAAGAAATCAATACTTCCCGTCCTCTCCTGCAATACCATAATCACGATTGCAGTATCCCCATCTTTCAAAATCAATGCCCGTTTATTTTTGATAGATTTCTCTAATTGCGCAAAATATTGTCGCTCATCCAAATGGGGAAACCCATCAATGACAAGATGAACCAGCTCCATCCATTTGGGGATATCTTCTTCTGCTGCAAAAACAATCTTCTCCTGCCAACATTTTTCCTCCAAACTTATCGGATTCTCATTTAAAATATATCTTATGCTGTAAGGGATAAAATTATTTTTCCGCTCTATACTCTCCGGGAGACTTTTTGTACATGGCTTTGAAACTATCCGTAAAAGACTGTTGGCTTTCTATCCCGCAGAAAAGACAATTTCTAAGATCGATTTGGCAGAAAAAACAATCAGCTTGCGGCTTCGGTTAACTGGCGGCGCTGTATATAATCATGAATTGTCAGACCTACCGTATCTGTGAACATACGGTGCAAATGATATATTTTATCTGCCCCAACCGCACTCCGCTGCGCCTGGTAGCAACCAAGCTGGAGCTGCGGCCACTGCGAAACGCCTGCATCAACGGCTCCTCCGAGATGGTGTCTAACCTGTCCACTTCCTTGGTCACCATGCTGTATAACTTCCAGCTTTTGCGCATGATTGGCGAAAATGGCGTGGCCGCTTACGGCGTGATTGTGTACATCAACTTCATTTTTACCGGCGTGTTCTCCGGCTATTCCATCGGTGCTGCACCAATCGTGAGCTTTCATTACGGCGCAGGCAACCACGGCGAACTGCAAAATTTGTTTAACAAAAGTATCAAGCTGCTGGGTGTCAGCAGCATTGCATTAACAGTGCTGACCATTTTGTGCACCATGCCCCTTTCTCAAATTTTTGTAGGCTACGACGCCACTCTCTTGCAGCTTACCAGCCGCGGCTTTTGCCTGTATTCCCTTTCCTTTTTGGTGATGGGCTTTAACATCTTCGGCTTGGCTTTCTTTACAGCTTTAAACAATGTCGTTATCTCTGCCATTATTTCCTTCCTGCGCACCCTGCTGTTTGAAACCACCGCCATTCTCATCCTGCCCGTCTCTTTTGTCACAGACGGTATCTGGCTGGCTGTTGTCGTGGCGGAACTAAGCGCCGCCATTGTAACCGTTGCTTTTTATCAAAGAACGGCAACAGTATCAGTATCTATAATAGAAAGACCGGAAACCAATATGCCTGAATTAAAGAGCCTCTTCATAATTTGTAAAGAGGCTCTTTAATTTATCTCTATTATGCTTTTTTGCAAAGATTCCGACCAATTTGATAGGCAGCCTCTATATCTTTTGGAAACTGTTCTGCCCGTACTTGATATTTATGTTTTATATCAAAACTTGCTGTCTGATATTTAGAATAATCATTAAACTGTAAAGTATCGCAGCAAGCATAGTCCATCACTGTACCATTTAATTTTTGTAATACTTTGAAGCTTTCCTTCATCCTTGTTGCATACATTGTTTCATAACCTTCATGTAGCATATTCATAGTATAGAAACAACCACAGTCTACTTTGCCTTGAAACAACTTCCTAGAATAGTCGTCATAAGTCATCAAAATAAAACTCAACCGCTCTAGTAATGCATGCATTTGACTTGTAATTTCTCCAAAATAAATTGGTGTACCAAAAAATACAGTATTAGCCGTCAAAATTTTATCTAGTAGCGGTGAGGCATCATCTTTTAAGAAACATTTACACGGCTCAGCCCCTTTTCGCTTGCAGGCAAAACAGCTTTTACAGCCAGTAAACTGCAAATCATACAGCTGAACCATCTCTACCTCTGCTCCAGCATCCACTGCACCCTTCAGCGCAGATTCCAACATCATTTCCGTGTTCCATCCTTTTCTGGGACTTCCATTGATTGCGATTGCTTTCATAAAAACACCCCTTAAAATAATTTTTCCCTTTATTATTATCGCATTTCATCACAAATAATTGAACAACATTCCACTATTTCTCTAAATATTCCATCTATTCTTGTACATTACAAATGCTTCTAATGCTTCTTTCGAACAGTTCTCCTCAACAATTCTTCGTTGTTCTTCATATATATCCTGAGAAATCACGCCAATAATCTGCTTGATTAACAAAAAATGACTCAGATACCACTGTTCACAATATGCCTTGTAATCGCTCATGAACATTTCTCGCATGTTTCGAAATTCATTCATGTCTTTCAACCACTTAGTACGAGCGAATATCGGCGTTGTCAAATATCCCTGTTTCTCTAGTTCCACCTTCTTGTTAAATGACACTTCTTCCCATGCATCAAAGAAATACTTCCATGTCATGCCATCTTTTGTGTATGCGAAAGCCGTCATCGTTTTCTTATACTGTCCTTTTGGAATAATGTCACTTTCCAACTGCTTATATACATTATCTATCCATTTTTTCAATTCCAAATAACTACGAATATGTAGCACTTTACTTTTCAATCCTTCATACACAAGGCCTTGGAACAAATTCAGCAATTCTCTGTCATATAATCCTTCTAACTGTTCCTGCCACTGCAGTAACAATTCATACGCAGTGTTGCATGGTTCTATACTCGTCAGTTTGGAAAGGCAGGAAAAATAAATATCATTGTACTGTTCCAATATCTTCCGTGCTGCTTCTTTTTTTACCAACTCCTTTATCTTTGTTTCATGACCGGAAGGTGCTGGCAAACGGCGAATATACTGCTTAATCGGCGTTGGATACAAATCTTGCTCCACCGCAGTATACACAAAGTCCTGCATCCGATGTTCTTTTGCACTAACACGACAAGTAATGCCCTTTTCTGTTTCATAAGCTACTACATAATACATAAATTCTTTGTCAAAGCAACCTAGCTTCCAAGCCTTTTCAAAATCCACCCCTGCTTGTAAGTCTTCATTGTGAAAATGCTTGCGCACATTATTGCGCATCGCACTGGAAAATTTATGTTCCTGCTCTGTCATCATACTTTTCTTCCTTTCATCGCCTGAAATGTAGCGCCAAAGGTTCCATCAATTTTCATTTTAATATTCACATGACCATCCCGCTGCATAATTTCCGATTTGTATTCCATAAATTCACTAAATACTTCATTGGTAAATAAGTCAACTGTACTACCCTGTTTAAAAATTCTACCATCCTTCATCAGAATAGTCTTATCAAAAGACGGCAAAATTTCTTCTGCGTAATGGGTGACATAAATAATAGTCATATCACTATTTTTCGCTAGATCATCAATAGCATGCAATACATAATCACGGGCATAAATATCCAACCCTGTACACGGTTCATCTAAAATTAAAATTTCTGGTCTACTAATCAGTGCTCTGGCTATTAACACACACTGCCGTTCCCCTTTGCTCATCAAGGCAAAAGGCTGATCAATTTTCTGATTTAAACGCAGTTCCTTTAACAAACGCCTCGCCCATTTTACATCGTTATCGGTAATATCCTTGCTCAAACTCAAAGTTCCACTCACGCCAGATAACACAATGTCAAGAGCGCTCTCCCAGGATAAATATTTATCAAAAAAAGAGCTCGACACCCAACCAATCCGTTTGCGCAATACAAAAATATTTTCTTCATTATATTCCTGCCCAAACACTTGCAATTTTCCTTTCGTGTAGCCTTTGAATCCTGCAATGATGGAAAGCAATGTCGTTTTTCCGCAACCATTCATACCAAATAAAATCCAATGCTCGCCAGCTTGTACTTCCCAACTAATTTGATGCACTAAATACCGCCTGCCAGACTGACAAGCCAAATTTTCTGCTTTAATCATTACAGACATAGTTTTCCCCCTGTTTGCCGACCAAAAATAGCATCCTCATCCATATCAGTAATTTCTACTTCGGCCTCTAAATCCGCCTTATACAACACAACTTCTTCTCCCATAATGGTATTACTAATATTGATTGGCACTTTGAACCCATCGTACTCCAAGATATCTAAATTTTTACAGCCCCAGGAGATAATATCGCAGATTTTCGCCACATTCATTTGATAGGTCTTTGCGGAATCGTCATTGTCTGGATAATGATTAAATTCAAATTCATCCACATAATATTTAGCAATCTCATAAATTTCCTGATTTACGCCATATTCAATGCGATTGCAATCATCACAGAAAATTTCCACACGTCCACTGTTAGCTGGACCATATAAAATTCTTCGCAAACTCAATTTCCCACCACAGTATCGGCAGCAACAATTTTTGGTACGGATTTTCAATTCCTCTAAACGCGTCTTATCTTTATGAAACTGTTCCACTTCTACTAAATTCAAACTTCCTTCTATTCCCATAGTTCTGCTCCTGTTCTATTAATTTAAAATAAATTGCACTTTCTGTAAAAAAGCGGAACACCCGCTCTGTAGCAATTGTTCCGCTTCGTGTTTTTTATAAAACTTATAGCAACTTTTCAAATTGTATTTATTTTTTAGAATTCTTGTTCCAGAATCTGATATACAGGTGCACCCTCACACTGTGCAGGCATTCTTACATTAAATAATGTTGCCACTGTCGGAGCCAAATCTACTTGACGAATTACACGTTCTGTCTTAAAACCTTCTTTGATGCCTTTCCCTGCTGCAATAAAAATTGGGGATAAACTTGTTTCTTCATCACCATATGCAGTGGATAAACCGTCAGCATGGTCAATGTTGTAACCATCAGCAATCCAATAACAAATATCGCCGCATTCAGGACCACCATAACCAACCAGAACAGCATCTTTATTGCGCAGTGCCATCGCCACTACACGATGACCAGTCTTCTTGTCCTTATAGCTATATAAATCTGTAATAATTTGTTCTTCCAGTTCCCATTTGTCTGCTGGATCAACAATTCCATGCGGATCTCTGCCTTTCAAATTGATATAAATATTGCATTCGCGATTCGCAACAGCTTTTGTATTTTCCCAATCGATTACAGTTTTTCCATTGTCATCAGTTTTCAAAACTGTATATCCCAGCTCGCTCATTACGCCTGCATTTACACCCTGCGGATCTCCTAATTGTAGCGGTCTGTGTTCTGGGCACACCTGCGCATGGTCAGAAGTAATTACTACTGTCCATCCTTCATCCAACAAATGCAGAAATGTTCCAATATAGTTATCTGCTTGCACATAAATATCTTCCATAAATTTCTGATACATTTCTGGTTCTTTTGCATCGAAATCAATATCATAATCCTTATCACCTTTGCTTAAGAACCGAATAAATCTGTGTTCTTGCATATCAACGCTGTGAAGATGAGAGAATACTACTTTCACATCTTTTTTCTCCATTAGATAATGAATCGCTTCACTTTGCCATTTGCAAACCACGTTCCAACAATCAAACATACAATCGGTAACCATTTTCGGGTCATTATTCCCGCAATAGGAACTTGGTGCAATATAGCCAACATTTTCCGCAATTTCATAGAATAAATTACTTGGTGAAAAAATAAAATCTGCATGCATATCAGTCGCATTCGATACAAAAATTTCTAAATGGCTGCCGTCTTCTTCAATATTTAACAGCTTCATGTTGTAATTGGCATCCTTTGTTTCGCCATCAAAAGATACTGCCTGGTCATAAATCTGAGATTTGATTTTACCTACTTCTAACACCACAAAAGGTTCCGCCGCTTTTTTATTTTTATAAATGGCCACTTTGTCATATTTACCATCTTCATTTTTCAAAACTAAGCCTGCACGACGAATTAGACCTTTACTTAATAGCAAGATAAATTCTTTTGCGCCTTCTGGAACATCAATTGCCCAGTTTTTTGGCTCGCTAATCGGAGAAATTGCTGCGGACAGCTGATCAGGAATTGTACCAGCATTTAAGCCATCTGTCCAATTGACCAAAATATTTGTTTTTTCACTGACGTCTTTTACAGAAGCAGCTGCAGAAACTGCCGCTACCGCTTCTTCTGGTTTTACAATACAGGCCTTATCTAAATCCGCCGTGGCAGACTTCGCAAAGGTAACAGCTTCTGCTTTAACATCCGCCATACAAATAAACTCATCTGAAATCGTAGCTGCGCCCATACCTAAACCACCAGGTGTGGAACCATCACATACATACAGATTTTCACTGTCGCTGGTTGGAGGCCATGCATTACCCGGCCAATGAAAAACCGCCGTTTTTATTCCAGATTCTGCCAAAATATTCCAAATTGGTTCTGCTTTACAATTACGGGAGTCAAAATTACCCACAATCTTGTCAATGTCAGAACCTTGACGGTTATAACCAGTAATGCCATGTACGTTGGCATAAGCACCAGTAGCCAGCGTTGCCCACATAGGAGGCGTTACTGTTGGATGTCCACCCAACATCATCAAATCCTCACGGCAAGCACCACGGTCAATAAATTTTTGTAAATTTGGCATTTTTCCTTCCCGTAACATTTTACAGCTATAACGTGGATCTAACCCATCAATACCTAATACAAATAATTTGTCTGCTAATGCAGTGTTTCTAATTGTCATTTCATTTTCCTCCTTAAAATTTTGTTATGTCAAACGCTGAAAACGTTTTTCCATCTTTCCATATCGCTTATTTTAGCTTTTTTTGTGAACATTAAACATTTTAAGCTGCCAGCATCAGCGCAATTGGAACGCCAATGATTGCAACGCTGATTGCCAAACAAATAGCCGCACAAGTAGCATATAAATATACTTGTTTAGACTCCAACCATTCTGTATTTCCATGAATAAATGCGCCTAACGGAGAACCAGACGGTAAAATCAATCCATGGTCTAAAACGATACCTGCAATGCCTACTAAAAATGCTGGGTTAACGCCTTTTAACATCATAAATGTTGTTAGCATAGGAATAATTAGATTCATTGCAACAATATTCGTAATGCAATTGGTAAGCGCCAAACCTACTATAATAAAGACCAAGGCTAACAAATATGCGCTCATATCACTGACAATACCGTTTACAGCAGCCTGAATCGTAAGTGTCAAGCCAGCCTGTTCAGTCACCAACTGTCCCGAAACTACAAGCGCTGTACCCATCATAAAATATACCTGCCAGTTCACAGCACCTTCACGCATTGCACGTTCAAAGTCAATCAGAGGTCTCCCATCTACAAAAGTTAAACACATCAGAGTAACAACAACAGTAAACATCCCTACCATACCGATTCTGTTAAAGAAAGCTTTCATGACACTCTCTGCTGGTAAAAATGTTGGAATCAGCATCAACACAACTAAAAAAATGATATAGAAAAATCCCCATTTTACCTTAGTATCAAATTTTGCATTATGTTCCACCAGATTCTCTGCGTTGCTTATCACAAATTCCACTTTTATACGATTTGTTACCATCATAATTTTTAAAAAAATTCCACCCAAAATAATAAATCCAAAAGTCACCAAAAGATTGACAGCGCAAATTAAAGGTATATTATAGACAATATTGGGAACAGTGGCAGACATGATAGAAAGAGACATCAAAATCATCGAAGAATAGGGAACCATACCCACACCAATGGCAGAAACTGCTGTAATAAAAACCAATACAAGCGCCGTATATGCACTTTTCTTTTTAGCGCCTATCTTATCCGCAATACTATAATACATACTAAACATCAAAAGCATTGTGGCAAAGGGTTGACTGGAGAGAGCTGCACAAACCATAGTACAAAGCCATAAAGACACTGCCAAATGCCACGGAGATTTTACGCACCATTTTACAGACATGATCTTAGATGCTAAAAAATCTAGAATGCCACATTTTCCCAACCCATACACAAAAATCAACGCCCAAAAAATCACCAGAACCATTTGTGCACTTTGCACAGCACTCATCATACTATCCACTGTTTGTCCAGAAACTATTAAACCTGCCATCACTATCCCAAGTAATGCAACTGGCACCACAATTCCTAACAGCCAGCCAAAAATACAGCCAAAAAACACGCCCAGCATTTGCATGCCGAAAACTGTCATACTTCCAAATGGTGGTAACAAACCTACACCTACCATAATCAAAAAAGAAATTCCAATAATTAAATAAAATTTCACTGTTTTATTATTTTTTATGCTGAACATCTTATCACGCCTCCAAACTCTAAAAATTAATTGTATATAATTTATTTA
>DKVF01000062.1 GCA_002491065.1 Peptococcaceae bacterium UBA7185 | reverse complement strand
TTATTTCTCTTTTTCTTTTCTCGTATTGACCGTACCGCTGACGACTTTTCATATTTTATCACTCCCATTTCTTTTTGTCAACATCTTCTTTTCAAATTTTTCTCTTTTATATAATCCCTTTTTCAGCAATTTTTACTCAAAATAGAACAAGAGGAGCAAATTCCTGCTCCTCCCCAATTTATTCTGCTGCATCTATAATTTCGACGTAGGCAGCAGACACGTATCCTTCTGTGCCGTCGGCAGTAACGATTCGATACCAGCTGCCCTCACTGCCTAAAATCTGCACTAGATTGTCTTTATATACTTGCCCAATAATTTCACTGCTTGTATTGCTCTGCGCTCGGACATTGAGACTTCCCTCATGAATGCTTACCCTTCCCTGTTTAGTCTGATCAGCACCATCGGTACCTGTCGATGATGGCTGTTCTCCCTGCACATCATTCTCTTTTTCACCAAATAGTTTTCCCAGCAAACCGGTCTTTTCTTCTTTCAGCGTATTGTCCCCACCAACATTGGCTGGAGTTACATTTTGATAATTATCCGTATTTTGACTTTGATTCGACTTTCCTCCATTATATGTGATGCCTGTATATTTGCTGCCTGTCGCAATTTTAGATTCACCCATACCATCAGGCCGGAGTTTTTCCTGTTCATTAATAAACTGCTCAACTTCCCAGTTTTCTTGTGCCTGCTCTAATTTTAGTGCAAGCCCTTGACTGTCATCAGAATTTGTAGTATATGCATAGGCCCCGCCGCCTATCATGCCAACGAAAAAGGTGATGCAGCATACAATTACAACACGTTTTGTTCTCATGAAATTTCTCCCTTATTCCTCTCGTTTTCCAATGACGCCGATTTTTATCGCCGCGTAGATGATAATAATGGAAATCACTGTCAAAAGACAGATACCTTGCGTAGAACTCAAATAAGTCATAATTAAACCACATAATGCCAAAACAGCGCTGACAGCATAAATAATCAACACTGTATCGCGATGGCTAAAACCATAATTCAACAGACAATGGTGCAAATGATGCTTGTCTGGCTTGAAAATCGGCTTATGATTCATTTTCCGTCGGATAATTGCAAACAATGTATCCAAAATAGGTATTGCCAGCACCAGAATGGGGGTTACCAAAGATAACGCCGTAAAGCTTTTTGTCATACCCAGCACGGCAAATACAGCCAAATTATAGCCGAGAAACATGGAGCCGGTATCGCCCATAAAAATTTTGGCCGGATGGAAATTGTAACGCAGGAATCCAAGCGTAGCGCCAATCAAAATCATCGCCATAGACGCCATTAGCACCTGTCCGCTGGCATATCCTGAAATCGCCATCGTTGCCGCTGCAATAATAGAAATCCCTGCAGCTAAACCGTCTAACCCATCAATCAGGTTGACTGCGTTGATAATTGCCACAATCCAAATAATCGTGACGGGAATACTAAAGATAGAAAGGAAAAAGATATCACCATGAAATATATTGGTCATGAAGTCAACCCGCACACCAAAAGCCACCACAATACAAGCCGCCAAAATTTGCCCGCACAGCTTTACTTTTGCCGGAATATCTTTCATGTCGTCAATGATTCCCACGATCACCAACACGGTTCCGCCAAGGAATAAACCCAGCAACTCTTTTGTTACACTGTGACTCAAAAACAACACTATAAAAAAGCTGGTATAGATTGCCAGTCCGCCCATGCGGGGCATAATATGCGTGTGAACCTTGCGCGCATTTGGTTTATCTATTGCACCGATTCTTATCGCCAGCTTGCCCACACCGGGTACCAAAAGCAGACTCAAAATCAATGCAATGAGCGCCATGATTAAATCTTTTAACATAAGTTTCTGCCTCCGAACTATGAAAATAATCGACTTGATTCGCAATTACTTTACATCATTCTTGTCAAATTTGCAACTGTGAAAATATTCTTTTCTATTTTCCTGCCATGGTTCCTTTTTGTCCAGAACTTCAACAACCTCACCTGCGCAATGCAGCTACCATTTCAGCAGGCGCTTTGGCCTGTCTGGCCATAATCTCCATATTCTGCGCCCAGAACGCTCTTTCTTTTTCTGTCTGTCTACCCAACCGCTCCATAGCCTGTATTAACTGCTGGGCATCTACACTGTCGATGGCAAAGCAGTCCGGCTGGCGCAAAAGATGCATGAAGCTGTCCACCTTTGGGTCATAGGATAACCCAATCAGCGGTTTCAGCAGCGCCGCACCCATAATCAAACTGTGCAGACGCATCCCCATGATCATATCGCTGTTTTTTAGAATGGCCATGGTCTCACAGGGCGTATAATTGCCCTGCAAAACCACTGCGCCTTTTTGCTCCATCAATGCTGCAATCTTTTCACCGGCCGCCACATCCCCCGGATAATGAAAGGGAACGAATACCACCTGCCAGCCTTTTTCCACGGCGGCATCGCAGCTCTGTGCGATTTGACGGAAAAAGTATTCGGAATGCTGCCAGTTGCGGGCTGCTACCATCAGAGTAGGCGTGTCTTCTCTGAAACCTGTCTCGTCTTTTTGTAACAGTTCAATCCCCAACGCTGCATCAATTTGTGCTGTATCAACGCCCAGTACCGGATCTACCGCTACCAAAACCTCCCGATAAACACCCATTTCCAACAGCTCTGTGCGGGATTCAAAGTCGCGTACCGTAATGGCCTGCACCTTATTCAAAATTTTCGCTGTCAGTTTGCGATTGCGTGGTTCACGAATGGGCCCGATTCCCTGGGCATACACCATGACCTTCTTACCAAGCAACTGCGCCAGCTTGATAATTCCCAAATAATACAAAATCCCGTTTTTACTGGTTACATCCTGCAACAAACTGCCGCCGCCGCTAATCAGCACATCGCAATTGCGCACTGCGCGAAAAATCTCCTTTTTTCCCCAGCGATTGACTGCGTTCACACCAAATTCTTTTGCCGTCTTTTCTGGCTGATTGCTCAGCACAGTAATCTCCGCGTCCTTTACCATTTCCCGCAGCGCCTGCACAATGGCAAAGAGCACGGCGTCATCACCGGCATTGTCAAATCCATAATATCCTGAGAGCAGTATTCTCATCGCAACCCCTCTTTTTTCTCTACATATTCATACAGTTTTAACAACACCTGTACACCTATCAATAACAGCAGCCCCATTGCCAAACCTAACACCAAACCGTTCAAACTGCGATGCAGAGAAATCAGCAAAGCGGTATGAATGTGTGCATAGGTATTGACCAGCGATACCTGGCCAATAATAGCCGGAATGGTCAAAATCCAGTTGCGCCGACTGGCTCCTAACCAGAACAGCAGCAGCGTAAAGGGATAGCCAATCAAAAATTCTTTGCTGCGTGGCCGCACACCCATGACGTCATTGAGGAAATTACGCATGGCGGCTTCTCCACTGCTCAGTTCGGTGGTGGTATTTCCTGTACGGCTGATATAAATAAACCCAGCCACGGCTACAATGGCAAACAATACTGCCCATTTATAATCCAACGCTTTATCCAACAACTGCTTCACTGTGGTCAACGGTTTGTCCGCGTTCCAGATATACAGGATGAACGGCACTGCCACAATAGGAATCACATGGGCAATCTTCACGCCGACAAACTGGTCCAGCTTCAGCATAAACAGTACATCAGCTAACAGCCCCACCATCAATACCGCGCCAATATAACTCAACGCGCACATTGCCAACAAGGCCAGCACCGACTTGCCCACAGAACGCTTTTGCGGTTTCATAATCAGCAAACAGGACAACGTGGGGAAAGTCACCACGCTGAGCAATGCCATCAATTTTTTGATTAGCACAGGGTTTACCTGCAACAGGCCAATCCAGGCTGCACTGCCCACCACCAATGCCAGCAGACCCAGTTTCGGCAGACCCATTTCCAGCAGAATCAACATCACGCCAGCCATCACGCCGATTCCGATTAAATACAATATGATATTGCGCACATCAATGCTGGCCGGTTTCTCATAAGGCTGATCCAAACGGAAACCCGAATCCAGCAGTCCTGTCTGAATCGACTCTAAATACTCCAGATTCGTTTCCAGCGCTGTGCCCGGACTGGTAATATCAAAGAAACGAACTAACAAACTGCGCATATTTCTTTCCCGCGCCGCCAGCATCCAGCGGTCCAGAGCACTGTCCGGCTCAAACTTGCTCATTTCCCCGTTGGAAATGGTGTGCAGACGTATGACATCTTTATTCAGCAATACGCCCAACTGGTTCAGGCCTTTTTGGTCGGAAAACTCGATACTGCCAATTTTGACCAGTGTATTTCCGTCACCGTCTTTCAATAAATCGGCGATGGTGCGCGTGCTGTCCGGATATCCCGGCAATTCCTTATCATTAAACAACAGGTACACCAGATTGGGCATGCTTTTGATTTCTTCAAACACCGTGCGCAGCGCTTCATCGCTAGGATTATCCCAGCTGCGCAATTGGGGTACGGTGGCCAGTCCCAGCGCGGTCATCCGCTCAATTCCATCCCATTGGAAGCCGACACCGATATCTTTTACCTTCGTCATCACATTGGACAGCTCCACATCGCCGGTAGGCACCATAACCGGCACTGTGAGTACCGGCACGTCTCCCGCATAATACGCAGAACCGGCAATTTTTAGCAGTACATTGCGCTGTACCTGCTCGGCAACCGCAGGGTCCAACACGGCAATATACATGGTCGCCTCATTGACTGGCAGCTCTTGGGACACCCTTGTCCAAAAGGGCGCATTCTGAATATTTTTGCCCAGCTGCAAGGACACCTGACCATTGTTAGCCAAATCTCCCAGACTCCATTCCTTATACAAAACTGCCGATACACCCCGTTGCTGCAGCAATTGCACCAACTCTTCCTGGCTCATCTCATTTCCATTGGCCAAAGCCACAATATCATTATAGTTTACAACCATCTGTACATTTTTGTAATCCGCTTCTGACTGTAAACGCTGTCCCCATAACGTAAAGCTGCAAATCACAGCCACTGCCACCAACAGCCAGCCCAGCTGCTTCATTGGTTTCAAATTCATTTTAGCACTCCCTTATGCATTCATCTCTTTACAACAAAATCATAGATAGGTTTATTGTATCACAGATGAAACCTTATTTTCAATAATCGCAACAGTTTTGTTATTTTTTCTATGAAAATCTACGTCCTGCTTTCCCTTCTCCTGTCCCTTTCTATCAAAAACACAAAAATAGGACGAATATTTCTTCATTGCCAATGCGCAATCAGAAAACAAACGTCCTATCCATTCATTTATTTCAGCATTTCTGTTTTACTTCTTTTTCTTCTTATCCGTCTTACTTTTCCCACTGTTCTTTTTCTTCTGTCCCTGCTGGTTCTCATTCTGCTCTGCAGTGGGCTGCGTCATTCCGATGCGGAACACTTCTTTCCCTGTACGCTTGGCCACACCCCAACGCCGTTCATTTTTCCGCTTCACATACTGCCAGCTCACAGAAATCACCAGCCAAAAGGTCAACAGTACAAACGGCAATGTCATATCACCCTGATTGAGCAGCGTGCCGCCAAAACACACAAAGGCCGCAGCAGTGCTGAACAATGTCATAAACCGCAACAGCTCCTCCGTCGCTCTCGCTCTCATTTTTTCGTCAAACTTATCCCAGCTTTTCAGGAAATGCATGCTTCTTTCAACTCCTCCGCGATTTTCCAAACTTTTTTCATTATAACAGAAACCCTTGCCCATTGGCAAGAATGGACAAGGATTTCCTTTCATGTTATACTTTTTACGAAAATCATTTGGGGAGGAATCGTTTCATGTCTATCGAGATCGTTCGCAATTATCTCAAGCAGTTTCAAGCTGAACAAAACATTTTAGAATTTCCCGTATCCAGCGCCACAGTGGAGCTGGCAGCAGAGGCCGTGGGCTGTATTCCCGCCCGCATCGCCAAAACACTGTCCTTTTATGACAAAGACGGCGGCTGTCTCTTGGTCGTTGCCGCTGGAGACGCCAAAATCGACAACAGCAAATTTAAGCAAACCTTCGGGCACAAAGCCAAAATGCTCTCGCCCGACGATGTAGAAACTATGACAGGACATGCCATCGGCGGTGTATGTCCCTTCGGCGTGCCTGCACAGACCGCCGTCTACCTGGACCAGTCTCTGCAGCGCTTTGACACCGTCTTTCCCGCCTGCGGCAGTAGCAACAGCGCCATCGAATTAGATTGCGATACGCTCTTTCAATATGCCCAGGCCAAAGCATGGGTAGATGTATGCAAGGGCTGGCAGGAAAGCGCGCAGGCAGCCCAATGAAGCTCATCGACATCACCCGCACCGTACAGGAAGCGCCCATTTATCCCGGCAGCGCACCCTTTTCCCTGACGCCCCTCACTGTCATCGACAAGACTGAAGAGTTCAACATCACCATGCTGCAGGGTGACAGCCATCTGGGAACCCATGTGGATGCACCCCCGCCACGCATACGCCGATGGCACGACCATTGACCAGACCGATTTGGCTTTATATTATGGCGCCTGCCGCGTGGCCACCGTGCCTTTTGGCTGTCTTCTCACGTCTACTAATTTGGAGCCGCTTCTGACTGACTGTTCCCGGTTGCTCCTTAAAAGCAACGGCACCAGCCATCTCACCTTGGAAGCCGCCTCGGCCCTCGCCCAGCATCATCTGCGCTTACTGGGAACCGACGGTCTCAGCGCCGCGCCCATGGACTGTGAGGGCCCCATTCATCGCCTGCTTCTCCGTCATGGCATTGCGCTCCTGGAGAATCTGCAGCTGGAGCATGTGCCTGACGGCGATTATATATTATGTGCCTTTCCGCTGAAAGTCGCCCAAGGCGACGGCAGTCCGGTCAGAGCTGTCCTCCTTTGTGAAAACTAGCCGCTGCTCTCTTTAAGCCACATAGAAAAAGATCATCAGAAAATGGAATAAGCTGCCCAGCAGCACAAAAATATGAAATAACTCATGAAATCCAAAGGCCACAGAAATGTTCGGCCTTTTTATCATGTAAATCACACCGCCTATGGTATAACTCAACCCGCCGGCCGCCAAAAGGAAAATAGCGCCGCCGCTCATGGACTGAAATATAGAAATGTCAAACAAAATCGCCCAGCCCATGGCAATATAGAGCACTGTCTGCAGCCAGCGCGGTGCAGAAAACCAGCACAGCTTGATAACAATACCCACCAACGCGCAGCTCCAGATGGCCGCAGTAAAAATCCAACCCTCTGCGCCCGATAAATACTTCAACAAAATCGGCGTATAGGTACCGGCAATCAACACATAAATCATCGCGTGATCCAGCTTGCGCAGCACCAGCAGCTTCTTCACCGAGCCGTTAAAGAAATGATAAATGGAGCTGGCCGAATACAAAGCAATCAATGAGGCTCCAAACAAAATCACTCCCGCCAATACCTGCCACGACCAATCTGATACCACAATCGTCTTGCAAACCAGCAACAATGTTGCCGCCGTAAAAAACACCGCCCCCAGCATATGGGTAAAGCTGCTGATGGGTTCACGAGCTTTTGCCCACGTATGCGACATACTATCTCCTCCAATACATAATAATCATATTATCTAGTTTTAAAAACTAGATAATATGATTATTATAGCACTTCTATACAAAAATACAATCCCTTTTTTCTCTTTTTCCGTTTTTTTGTTTATCAATATAGTGTTTGCGATTGCGCAGAAAAATAAACGGCAAACAAAAAAACAGGCTCCAAAGAACCTGTTTTCTCCTGAACCAAACTATCTGAGCTATCTGAAAAATCAGCAGTCTATTTCAAAAATCAAATCCATATCCTTTATTTTCCCATAATCATTGATATCTGTGGGAATATATCCCACATAGCGATATCCTTTTGCCGCATACGCATCAATAATGTTCCTGTGCTCTTCTGATTTGGCGCCGCAAAATTTTCCAATATGAATGTTCACATACTCGTATCTCTTCAAAATGCTCGTTCCCTTCAAAGTTCAATTTGACAAACAGATTGTACTGCACGGCGAGGGCTTATAGAATCCGCCCAATCTATATCTCAACGCCGCGTTTCTCCAAAGCACACCTATTTTCCCGTCACCATCTTTACAATTTCTGCCAGTATGATGCCCAGCGCCACCATAATAAACACCATACCCATGGTATTTCTGCTTCTCTGTTTCTTTTCCGTTTCCTCATAACGAGAAGCATAGAGCACCACCACGCCGCAAAGACCCATCAACCCATAGCAGCCAATCTGAATCCAGCTATAAATGGCCTGCCCATAGGTAGAACTGGACGCAAAGCTGATAACCACCGCCAACACTGCAAATACCAATGCCACAGCATAAAACTTCTGCCGTTTCGCCTTCAGTTCCCTGCTGCGCTGCTCTGCCGCCGCCTTTTTTTCCTTCTTTGTCGGTTTTCGCTCTACCGGTTTTTTCTCTGTCGTTGTCCCGTTCACTGGTTTATTTTGTTTTTTCTTCGCCATGTAGATCCTCCCGTTTACAGCCGTTCCGGCAATTTATGTTTCAACACTTCCGCGCAATCCTCATTTTCCTCGAGCACCTTGGTCGTAGCCAATGGAGGTTCTGCATAGATGGTGGGATAATCCACCTCGTCCAGCTCTGGCCGCACGGCAAACACCAACTGCTCCCGATCTGGCTCCTCCACATAAAATTCCGCTGTCTTACCGGGCAGATTTCCCCGGGCATCCAGCCGCACCCACTTTTTCAGTTCAGGCAAATATACCGCATTCAACCCGTGAATAATATGGTCGTTTGCCCTGGCCAGGCGCTGGTAGCACATACCTGTCGCAATCCCCTGACTGCGCAATAGAGCCGCCAGGAGCAGCGATTTTACATAGCAGACGCCTTCGCCCTCTACCAGCGCTTCCGACGCAGTATGGGTAATCTTGTGGCTGTTGATATCTCCAGAATGGGGAATCTCATCCCGCACAAACAGAAAGGCTTTTCGGATTTTTTCCAAATCATTGCTGCAATGGGCAAACAGCGTCTCCGCTTTCTGTATAATCAGCGGATTCTGCCAGTCCACATAATGGCTGGACGCCAAATATGCCTGCATCTCATCCTGTTCCAACTGATACTTCATCTTAAAAACTCCTCTCTATCACATTTATATCCAGTATAACGCATTTTCTCCGTTAAGGAAAGAGCTTTCCTCTGTTTCAATCCCTTGACAGCCTGTGTATAATAGAGATAAGGATTATAATTTTAGGAGGTTTTTCCCATGCGTTATGCTATTCTTTATGACAGCCACAGCGGTAACACCGCCCATGTCGCCCAAACAATTCGTCATACTCTGCCCGAAGCAGAATGTCTGTGCTTTTATTCCGCCCGTGAGGCTTTGAAAAAGCCTGAAGCATTTGCCCAGGCCGACCTGATCTTTTATGGCTTCTGGGCTGACCGCTTGTCCTGTCCAGAACAGTCTCAGCAGCTTCTGGCTCAGCTGCCGCCGGTAAAGATTGCCCTGTTCGGCACCGCCGGCTTCGGGGAAGGCGACGCCTATTTCCAGAAAATTCTGGACAACGCAGCCCAATATCTGCCCCAGGGCGCTACCCTTGTAGACAGCTTTATGTGCACCGGCAAAATGCCGCTGTCCGTACAGGAGCAGTATCTCAAATTGCTCCAGGACCCAGTCATGAAGGCACAGGCAGAACAAATGCTGAAAAATTATGACTTGGTCAAAGGACATCCCGATGCCAAGGATTTGCAGGATGCCGCAAGCTTTGCCCAGACCGTTTATCAACGGATGGCAAACTAATCAGCAAAACAATACGACTGAATCATCACCAAAAGCGTCCTTGCCGAAGCACATCATGTGCCATTCCGGCAGCGGCGCTTTTTCTTTTTCCCGTTCACTCATCCGCTGCGCCTACAGCTTTTTGCTCATAAAGGCAATTTCCTCCTGCACCGCAAAGCCCAGCCGCTGATAAAATCCCGCAGCGGAAGGGTGATGCAGCGTGTAAAGCACAATAGAGCCTATGCCCCTTGCTTTCAGCCGCCGTTCCAATTCCTGATAAATCATGGTTCCCAAGCCTTGCCCGCGGCGGCTGTTGTCCACACAAAACTCCCGAATCTGAAACTGCACTTCATCGTAAAATTGCTCCTCATCACCTACCACCAGCCCGCAAATCCCCGCTTCGTCATAGGCCAGAAGGCCGTAGGCGCTTTCCCGCCGCAGCATCTGCTCCAGCCGTTTGCCAGCAGTAGCTGCCGTCCAGCGGTCGTTCCACGGCGGCGCATTAAAGGACGCCACATAGAGCTCCGCTACTGACGGAATATCCTCCACCAAAAATTCTCTGTACTGCATACCCGCTCCCTCTCTTCAAACTGTATTCTATTCTCCTGCTGTCCATACGCACCGTTTTCCTCCGGCAATGCTATCTTCAACCTATCTTGTGATAAAAATAGGGCTGTCACATATCCATGACAACCCTTCTTCAAAACAGCTCAGCTCAGCAATGCATCCACTGCCGCGCCGATGACCTTGCCGTCGGCCTTGCCTTTCAGCTCACCCATCACCGTTTTCATAATCATACCTTTATTTTTCACGGTCGTTTCCAATCCTGCCTTGGCAATAATCTCCGCCACGGCAGCCGCCACTTCTTCCGCGCCCATCTGCTTGGGCAGATAGCTTTCCAGAATCGCGATTTCAGCCAGGATTTCCGCCGCCTTGTCCTCTCTGCCCTTGGACATTTCCAGCGCTTCCCGCTGCTGCTTCAGTTCCTTGGCAATGACATCCAGACATTCCTGCTCGGTGCAATCCCGTCCCAGCTCTTTATGCTTATAGGTCAGTCCGGAAAGCAGCATGGTGATCACTTTATTTTTTACAGTATCCTTCTCCTTCAATGCAGCCATCTTATCAGCACGCAAACGTGTTGTATACATCGTTCATCCTTCTTTCTGCGTTTTATATTCTGCTCTTTTCATTCTTCTTTTTGAGAGCTCACCTTCTTAGACTCGCTTCAAATCTGGGCGCAGCCGCTCTGCTTCTCCCAGATACACATGCTGCACTGCGGCGGCATGATCCCGTTCCGTCAGAAGCATCACACGGATGCAGGACGGCAGCGATCCCTCCACGTGCATCTCCTGCACACAAAACAACGGTACCTGATCCCAGCCGGGCAGCTCTCGGGCAAACTTGGCCGGATAAGCAGCATCCAGATCTCTGGTGGCACTGAAGGTCGCACTCACAATCTCCTCTGCCCGCAAATCATTTTCAGCCAGAATCGCCTGCAGCAGTTCCAGCGTACAGCTGCGAATCCCCTCTGCCGTATTGGCCGCCGCTGTATGGGCGCCACGAATCGCTTTCATCATTTCACCTTCTCCATTTGAAGTTCTTTCGCCAGCAAGGCGGCAATCTCTGCCTGCGCAATGCCTTTTACTATTTTAACACGGCCCAGCGCTTCAGGCAAGACAAACACCCACTGTCCGTCCTGCACTTTTTTGTCCAGCGCCATGCCGTTCAATATTTCATCCAATGCCAGTCCTTCATCAATGCTGCCCGGCAAATGGAACTGCGCCAATACTGCGCTGATTTCCCGTTCCACTGTATCGTCGCACATTCCCCGCTGCGCGCTGTAGCGAGCAGCAAGCACCATACCCACTGCCACCGCTTCCCCGTGCAGATAGGTCTGGTAATGTCCCGCCAGCTCCAGCCCATGCCCGATGGTATGGCCGAAATTCAGCTTGGCCCGCGCGCCGCTCTCCCGCTCATCCAGCGCCACAACCTCTGCTTTCATGCGGCAGCAGGCAGCGATCACCTCGGCAGCCTCTGCCACATCCCGCTGCAAAATGGCTCCGGCGTGCGCCTGTAAATAGCGGAAAAAGTCCCCGTCATAAATCACACCATACTTGACCACCTCTGCCAGCCCATTCTGCCAGTGGCGCTGTTCCAGAGTCTGCAGCGCATCCAAATCAATCAGCACCAGCCGCGGCTGATAAAATGCGCCAATCATATTTTTTCCCAGCGCATGATTCACCGCCACCTTGCCGCCTACGCTGCTGTCCACCTGTGCCAACAGCGACGTGGGAATCTGGAAGAACGCGACACCCCGCTGATAGATGCTGGCCACAAAACCTGCCAGATCTCCTACCACACCACCGCCCAGGGCGATGACACTGCTGTCGCGATGAAACTTCTGCTCCAGCAGCACTGTGAGAATCCGTTCCGCCTCCTGCCAGCTCTTGCTGTGCTCTCCGGCAGG
>DKVF01000028.1 GCA_002491065.1 Peptococcaceae bacterium UBA7185 | reverse complement strand
ATTTTTCCATCATTTCTGAGGATTTCTTACGCTTTTAATTTTCTTTTGCTTAAAAATGTAGTAAAATAAAGCATAAACGTCTGTATCTTTCTATATTTTTATAAAAAAAGAATTAAAGAACATATTGTATATAAGGTATATAGGAAAATGCTAGACAAAAAATGAGGTGAATAGTTTTGTTGCAACAGGATACGATTGCAGCTTTGGTAACTGCTGTTGGAGAGAGCAGTGTTGGTATTATCCGTATAAGCGGACCGGGAGCGGTGAATATTGCTGGAAAATTGTATAAAGGTAAGTCAAATTTACATACTGCTGAGAGCCATACCATCCATTATGGATATGTATATGATGAAGCGAATGATAAAAAAATTGACGAGGCATTATTTTTGTTGATGCTTGGGCCTCGAAGTTTTACTGGTGAAGACATCGTAGAAGTACAATGTCATGGCGGTATGGTCGTGCTGAAGCAAACTTTGCAGTTGATTTTGTCCTTAGGTGCAAGAATGGCCGAACAAGGAGAATATAGTAAGCGTGCTTTTTTGAACGGCAGATTAGATTTGGCACAGGCTGAGTCTATTATGGATATTGTGCAGGCAAAAACGGAGCGCGGCGTAGATTTAGCTTTATCACAGCTGCAGGGTACTGTATCCGGTATGGTGAAAACATTGCGGGCTGATTTATTGGAAATGATTGCTTTTATTCAAGCAGATATTGATTATCCCGATGATGATATCGAGCGGCTGACAGCAGAACAGTTTATCAATCGGGCTTCTCTCATACGAGAAAATATCACTTCTGTGCTGCAAAATGCGCAAAAAGGAAAACTCATTCGCGATGGATTGCGCGTAGTTATTGCCGGAAAGCCAAACGTAGGAAAATCCAGTCTGTTAAATGCATTGTTAGGACAAGAACGGGCGATTGTTACGGATATTCCCGGAACGACGCGGGATGTGATAGAGGAATATATCAATTTGAACGGGATCCCTTTAAAAATTGTAGATACGGCTGGCATTCGGGAGACAAATAATTTAGTAGAACAGATTGGCGTGGACCGTGCAAGACAATTTGTGCAGAATGCAGATTTGGTATTGTACGTGTTGGATGCTGCACATGGAATGACTGAAGAAGATATATCTATGCTGAAAGAATTGGATGGGCAGACAGTGCTCTATCTCCTAAATAAGAGTGATTTGGGCATAGAGGAAGCATTATTTGATACAATCATAAAAAAAGTGGGCAAAGAGTCTGTTTTGCAAATTTCTGCGCGGGAGAGAACTGGTTTGGAGCAGTTGGAGCAGAAAATTACCGATTTATTTTTCTCCGGCACGTTGGAAATTAGCAATCAGATTATGGTGACTAATATACGGCATATTCAAGTTTTAGAGGAAAGCCTTGTTCATGTGAAACACTTTTTGGACGGTTTGCGGTCCGGTTTGTCGGTAGATTTTTTGGTGATTGATTTGCAGAATGCATGGGAGAAGCTGGGCAAAATTACCGGTGAGACAATAGAGGATGATTTACTGGATCAGATCTTTTCTAAGTTTTGTCTGGGGAAATAAATATAGAGTATTTTTGATAGATGAGCAGTTTGAATAAAAACGATGAGGTGAAAAAAATGCCAATTGAGTATATTGCAGATGAATATGATGTGGTGGTGGTAGGTGCTGGACATGCAGGCTGTGAAGCGGCATTGGCGGCAGCACGAATGGGCCATAAAACATTGATCGTTACAGTGGATATGAGCAATATTGCTTTTATGCCCTGCAATCCGTCCATCGGTGGACCAGCGAAAGGGCATTTAGTGCGGGAAATTGATGCGTTGGGCGGCGAAATGGCTAGAAATATTGATAAGACGCAGATTCAAGTTCGTATGCTCAATACTACAAAAGGGCCTGCGGTACATTCATTGCGGGCACAGGCTGATAAATATGAATATCAGCAAGAAATGACAAAAACGCTGCAAACGCAGGAAAATTTAGCTGTAAAACAGATGATTGTTGACCGGTTGGTAGTGGAAGATGGCATAGTAAAAGGGGTAGTAGGACAGACAGGCGCTACCTATCTGGCAAAGACTGTGATTTTAGCTACCGGAACGTATTTGAAAGGTCGCGTTATTATCGGAGAATACTCGGAAGAATGTGGACCGAATGGCCAGCGTTCTGCTAAGCTGCTGTCTGGTAATATGAAGGAGCTTGGCTTGAAAGTAGTGCGCTTCAAAACAGGGACACCTGCTCGTGTGGATAAGCGTACCATTGATTTCAGCAAAATGTCCCGCCAGGATGGAGAAGAAAATTTGTTTTTCTCTTTTCTTACTGAACATAGCAATGAAAAAGAAATGCAGCCCTGCTGGTTGACCTATACAAATCAACGCACTCATGAAATTATTCGCAATAATTTGGACAGATCACCGCTGTTTTCTGGATTTATTGAGGGCACCGGTCCGCGGTATTGTCCGTCTATCGAAGACAAGATTGTGCGCTTCAGTGATAAAAGTCAGCATCAATTGTTTATTGAGCCAGAAGGCTTAAATACGCAGGAGATGTATGTACAGGGTTTTTCCTCCAGCTTGCCGGAGGAAGTGCAGCTGCAAATGATTCGCACCATTCCCGGTCTGGAAAAAGTAGAAATGATGCGACCCGCTTATGCGATAGAGTACGATTGTATTGATCCGCTGCAGCTAAAACCTTCTCTGGAAACTAAGGTGATAGAAAATTTATTTACTGCGGGACAGATTAACGGAACTTCCGGTTATGAGGAAGCTGCTGCCCAGGGATTGATGGCAGGTATCAACGCCTGCTTGAAGCTGGAAGGAAAAGAACCCCTTATATTAAAACGGTATGAGGGATATATTGGTGTATTGATTGATGATTTGGTAACAAAAGGCACCAATGAGCCTTATCGTATGCTGACCTCCCGTGCAGAATATCGGCTGCTGTTGCGACAGGATAATGCTGATCTGCGTTTGACAGAAAAAGGACGGGCAATAGGGTTGGTGGATGATGTGCGTTATGCTTCTTTTTGTGCAAGAAAGGAAGCAATTGAGAAAGAAATAGAACGGTTAAGTCATACTACAGTATCCTGTAATCTGCAAAGCATACAGGATATTTTGGCAGAGCGGGACAGTGCACCGCTAAAACACGGTCTGCCTGCTGCAGAATTGTTAAAACGTCCGCAAATTACCTATGATGATTTGATTGTGGTAGGGATTGGAGATGGAGAGCTTCCGGCAAATGTGCGGGAGCAGGTAGAAGTGCAGATTAAATATGAGGGATATATTAAATTGCAGATGGAGCAGGTTGCCCGCATGGAAAAAATCGAAAATCGCCGTTTATCTGAAGATCTGGACTACAGCTTGATTACAGGTTTACGCAATGAAGCAAAGCAAAAATTGAATAAAATTAAGCCTGTGTCGGTAGGACAGGCCTCTCGCATTTCCGGCGTGTCTCCTGCAGATATTTCTGTATTGTTGGTGTATTTAGAACAGCAGCGCCGTCAGGAAGGAGCTAAGGCATGAAAGATATTTTGGAAAATGCCTTTATCAGTGAAGGATTTACACTTACAGCACAACAAACAGAGCAATTCGTCACCTATTATGAGTTGCTCATGGAGTGGAATCAAAAAATGAATCTCACAGCGATAGAAGATCCTGTGGAAGTATCCTATAAGCACTTTGTAGATTCTGTTTGTCTGTTGCGGGTAGCATCGGATATACAGAAAAAATCTATGATTGATATTGGTACTGGCGCCGGATTTCCTGGTGTGCCGTTAAAAATTATGGAGCCGGAATTGGATTTGACATTGTTTGATTCCTTAAATAAACGCATTCTGTTTTTGCAGGAAGTATATCAAAAATTGCAACTGAAAGATGTAAAGGCTGTGCATGGACGGGCGGAGGAGTTTGGAATAAAGCCGCAATATCGGCAGCAATATGATATTGCTACTGCCAGAGCGGTAGCTCGTATGCCGGTATTGTTGGAGATTTGTCTGCCTTTTGTCAAAAAAGGCGGTATCTTCATTGCTCTGAAAGGGCCTGAATTGGAAAATGAAATAAAAGAAAGCGGCAATGCCCTGAAGGAATTAGGGGGAAAGGTCGTAGACGTGCAGCAATTTACCTTGGCTGACGGTGCTTATACTCGCAATTTGGCAGTGATTGAAAAAGTAAAGGACACGCCGAAAAAATATCCCCGTAAAGCGGGCACACCGCAAAAAAAACCATTGTAAGGAGCGTTTTGGATATGCCTACAGCAAATTGTCTGCTCTGTGGTGCAGAATTGGAATATTTTCAAATACCGCGCAAAATGAACTGTGCGTATTGTGGGAAGGAATATGAAACAGTGACAGCATGTAAAGCAGGTCATTTTATTTGTGATGCATGTCATATGGAACAGGGAGTCGCATTGATTTTAGAGCAATGTAAGCATACGACAAGCAAAAATCCCATTGCAATTATGCAGCAGATTATGGCGCAGCCGCAAATTTATATGCATGGACCGGAGCATCATGTGTTGGTTGGTGCGGCTTTGTTGTCTGCCTATGCGCATAGCGGAGGAAAAATTGATTTGCAGGTAGCGCTGTTGGAAATGGCGCGGCGAGGCAAACAGATTCCCGGCGGCGCCTGCGGATATTGGGGCTGCTGTGGCGCGGGGGTCAGCACAGGTATTTTTGTCAGTCTTATCACGGAAGCTACGCCTTTGCACACGAAAGAGTGGGGCTTGGCAAATCAGATGACTGCGCGGGCTTTGAAAGCAATCGGTGAATTGGGCGGTCCACGTTGCTGTAAAAGAGATTCCTTTACTGCGGTAAAAGAAGCAGTTAAGTTTGTACATGAAAATTTTGCAATTGATATGGAATTGCCAGAAAGGATTTTTTGCGGATTTTCAAAGTTTAACGAGCAATGTAAAAAAACAGATTGTCCTTACTATGCTATGGAAAGGACGATGTTATAATTGGAGTTTGTAAAAATAGAATTGCAAAATAAATCTGATATTGCGGATTTATCAAATTTGGCGACTTCTATCATACGGGAACATTTTGATTCACTGATTGGAAAAGCACAGAATGATTATATGTTGGCAAAATTTCAGACAGTGGAGGCAATTACAAAGCAAATTGAGCAGGGTTATCAGTATTATTTTGTGCGCGCAGAGAAAGAAAATATTGGTTTCCTGGCTTTTTATCCCCGTGCTGAGGAATTGTATCTCAGCAAATTTTATTTGAAAAAAGTGCAGCGTGGAAAAGGATATTCCAAAAAAATGCTACCGTTTGTCATTGAACAGGCAAAAAGTTATGGAAAACGCTTGATTGTGCTGAATGTAAATAAAGATAATTCAGCGGTAAAGGTTTATGAGCGCCTGGGATTTGTAAAGATTCGTGAAGAAAAGAATGATATTGGACAGGGATTTTTTATGGATGATTTTGTGTATGCTTATGAGATTTCCTGAAAAAATTTCTACAATTTTTTTGAGAGCAGTTAAAAAATAACTGTAAAAAGAAGGAAATTAAAAAATAGACGAGAATTATTTTAAGTAAAAAAGTTCTGAACAGTATATTATTTTTTAAATAGAAAGCAAGCAGAGAGCATTTTTGTTGGATTTCTATTAAAAATCGAAGTTGATACAATACGGCATTTATTTCAGGAGGAGAAGTGTATGGATCTGGTACAAACAGCTACAGAACAAAAACAGGGAGAGGCAATTATGGAGTTATCCATTGCGGAAATTCAGCCCAATCCTTTTCAGCCGCGGCTTTATTTTGATCCGGCGCAGTTGGAGGAATTGTCCAATTCTATTCGGGAATATGGGGTATTGCAGCCGGTAATTGTGCGCTTGGTAGATGGAAAGTATCAATTGGTAAGTGGAGAACGCCGTTTTCGTGCCAGTATGCTGGCGGGTAAGGAGTCTATTCCGGCACTGATACGTCAGCTAAGTGATCGAGAAGTAGCGGAAATGGCGCTGATAGAAAATTTGCAAAGGGAAGATCTGAACTATTTTGAAGAAGCAGAAGGCTACGCGCGTCTGATTCAGGAATTTCAGATTACGCAGGAAGAAGTAGCCAAAAAAATGGGAAAAAGTCAGCCTACCATTGCCAATAAGCTGCGTCTGCTGCAAATTTCCCAGCGCGTACGCAAAGAAATATCAGTAGACGTCATTACAGAACGGCATGTGCGCTCCCTCTTGAAACTGAAAAATGAAGAACAACAGCTGGATGTACTGAACCGCATTTATAAAAATAATTTGAATGTGCGGCAGACGGATGATCTAATTGAAAATGTTCTCATTGCCGAAGAAGAAAATATACGGGAACAGAAAAAAAAGAAAATGATGAAAGCTATCAAAGATATGAAGATTTTTGTCAATACCATCAAGGGTACCGTGAAAACCATTCAGGACGCCGGTATGCCTGCGGAGATCTCCGAGAGTGAAAATGATGAATATTTGGAGGTTGTCATTCGTTTACCAAAAAAAGATTTGCAGCAGCAGAACAATTCACAGGAAAATAACACTTCTTTTGCAGGATAGAGAGGAAAGAACATGGCGCAATTAAGACGGCAATTACGAGGCGATTTTCAAACAATTTTGGCTGAATTGGAAGATGCAATATTAGGCGGTAGTGCTTCTGCGACATTGGAGGCATCCAGCGATTTTAATACAGCGCATTGTCGCTGTGCGGTTCGCGTTTACGAAAGGTATAGCCTAATCGGAAGCAATCGGTTAAGTTTGAGTATTACCTTATTGCAGGACGGCGATGAGATTTTTATTTCTGCCATCGCTGCAGGCGGCAGTAACGCAGTACTATTCAAAATCAATACAGTAGGGGAAGATTCATTTTTGGCGCAAATTGAACAGATTGTTGATAGATACAGCATATAATAATTCATTTTCAGGCAACAAATTCATACGACAGAAACAATCTATAAAAAGCGGTGCAGCTTTTTTGGTTGGTCAAAGCTTTTCTGATATTGATTTTATGGCATTATTTTTTGTGTGTAATTCCCAAATAGCATGAAGGTGCATATATATACTTATGTAAGTATTTCATACACAGAGAAGAGGGAGTTTTATGCACAATTGTTATCCGTTTTCACTGCAGCCTTTGCCATATGCCTGCAATGGCTTAGCGCCCTGTTTGAGTAGGGAAACGGTCTGTATTCATTATGAGCATCATCACTGCAACTATGTAAATAATCTCAATCAAGCCCTGCTGCGTTATCCTGCTTATCAAAGCTGGACATTGGAGCAGCTATTGACCGATGGTGAATGTTTGCCGGAGGAAATCCGCACTAAGGTTTTGCGCAATGCCGGAGGCGTATATAATCACAATTTGTACTGGAACAGCATGACGCCTCGCAGTTCAGGCTGTCCTATGGGGACGTTAGGCAGAGCCATTCATGAACAATATCAATCCTTTGCGCTGTTTCAACAGCAATTTCAGACCAGTGCCGCAGCAGTTTTTGGCTCCGGTTGGCTTTGGCTGGCAGTCGATAGCAATGATACGCTGCAAATCTGTCATACTGCCAATCAGGATGTTTTAGATTTACAGCAGTTTCAGCCGTTACTGGTCTTAGATTTGTGGGAACATGCTTATTATCTGCAATATTGTTATAATCGGGAACGTTACACAGAAAACTGGTGGCATCTGGTTAACTGGCGCTTTGCAGAAAATCAGTATCAAAATCGCAGTGCTGCAATCTGCAGGGCTGAAGATTTAGATTAAAATTTTTAAAAATAAAAATGAAATTGTAAAAAATCTCTCTGTAATCGTCAGAGAAACTAAAAAGCAATGGTACATTTTTGCGGGAAAGGGTGTGACTTCGGTCATACCCTTTCCTGTTTTGTAATGAGAATATAATAGTGAGTTATTTTCACACTTGTAAAGGCATAACTTTATTTACAATCAATAAAGTTGCTGAAAATGCTCTGTCTCTCTATTATCTGCTGCACATAATAGCGCAATAAACAGGATAAATCCTCGCATTTTCTTCATAAAACAGTGTTTGGCACACAGTAGCAAAGGCAGTACGAATACTCGCACTGCCTTTGCTGGTATATAGTTATTTAGTTTTCTAAGTCATACGGCGGCATAGTTATCTATTTACTGTGTTTGCCTTGTTTTTTTGAAACCTGTCCTGCACATATTACTCCGATAAGGGAAATCCCCATGAGCATCAACCACAATACCGCATTTGCTTCATCGCCAGTTTTCACTGCCTCATCCGTAACTACGGATGGAGTATCCGGATCTGTATGTGTTCCCGGCTCAGTTGGTTCTGTCGGAATCTCCGGATTATCAGGATTAGTCGGATTGTCTGGATTGTCCGGATTAGTCGGATTGGTCGGAGCAGTTGGGTCGTCCGGCGTAATTGGTGTAATTGGTGTAACAGGATCCGTTGGTCTTATATTTTTTGTATTGGTAAATATAGCTTTCTGTGTAACGCCCTCTGCAATATTTCCTTTTTCACCGCTGGCAGTGGTTGTGTACCCGTCCTGATTTGCCTCTGTTTCGGTTACTTCATATCTGACACCGGGCGGAAGATCAATCGCGGTTTTGCTTTCCCCATGCTTTAAGGTGAACGTGGCAATGCCGTCTGTAAATGTCATATCGCCATATGTGCCCTTGATAGACGTATCGCTCAGCGTTACGGTGAAGTTGAAGGCTTTGTTGGTATCTCCCTGATTGCCGGTGACTGTCTTGGAAACTGTCAGATTCCCTTTTCCTGCGCCTGGGTCAACACCGGGATCGCCGCCACCTCCGCCGCTGGTTTTCGTATTGGTAAACTCTGCTTTCGCATCCTGTGCGATTGTTCCAGTTTCGCCCTGGGATGTAGTGGTATAGCCGTCCTGATTTGCTTCTGCTTCGGTTACCGTATAACCGATGAGCGGCAGCCCTGTCGCTGTTTTTCTTTCTCCATGCTTCAGAGTGAACGTGGCAATGCCGTCTGTAAATGTCATATCGCCATATGTGCCTTTGATAGATGTATCGCTCAGTGTTACGGTGAAATGAAAATCTTTTTGTTTATCCCCCGCATTGCCGTCAACTGTCTTGGAAACGGTCAGATTTCCGGTCGGCAACGTTCCATTATAATTAATAAACGCTGCATTGGACGTTTTGTCCGTCTCAATTGTACCGTTGATGACGCCGGATTGCGGAGATACGGACCAGTCGTCTTTTTGTGTTTCTGTAATTTCCCACTTTGTGCCGCTGGGCAGACCGAGAATGGTCACTGCTTCGTCATGATGCAGGGGAAGCGTTTCACCATCCTTGATATAGCCGGCAAGCTGTTCGCCGTAGTAATAGTATTCACCGCTCAGCGCCGTACCGTCGGCGTGTTTCAAAGATACCGTAAAAATAAATTTCTGAGTATAATCTGAGTTAGTAACGGTTCCGGACACAGTTTTGCTGATCCGCAGCTTGCCGGTATTATCATCCGGCAGTGTCTTTTTGTCAGTGACAACTACGGTATTGAGCAGGCTGAACAGGCTGGTGAGATGCCTTCCTTTCAAATTATCCCAGTTGGCGGTGTTGCTGCTGCCCTCATATAGATCGTCTTGCAGCGCGGCTGTGTTCTGCTCAACGCGGGTCCGCAAAAAGCCCTCATCTGCGGTAAAGAACGGATAGAT
>DKVF01000096.1:7858-16588 GCA_002491065.1 Peptococcaceae bacterium UBA7185 | reverse complement strand
AGACAAAGTTCAGGATAAGAGGGTCATTTTTCATTTTTTTATGCATAAGGACGCCTGCTGCCACTTGAATGTTGTCACGTAATGGCAGTGTGACATAACGTTTGGCTAATTCTTCGGTAAAAATCAAATCGAAGATGATGGAAATGCAGTCGCCAGAATCCAAAAACTCATAGAAGGTATTGATATTATCAATTTTATATTTAATATTCAGTGTCCCCACCATAGAAAGCAGTTGGGGGACTGAACTTGTGGAAGGGGCATATATAATCAGATTCTGCTTCATTAAACTTTTCAGTGAAGTACTTTTCTGATGGGTGATAAATGTATTACTGGGTGAAGCGATTACTAGATATTTACCGATATAAAGCAACTCAAAGTGTAAATCCTCGGGGAGATCGGGATTGAGCTCGGGAAGAGCAGGATAAATAGATATGATCGCAATGCTATGCTCATTTTCTGTTAATTCTTGAATTGCAGAGGCAATGGGCAATTCTTTTATGTTAAAGGTTATATTAGGATATTGTTGATTAAAGGATTGAATTAAAGGGAACAGGCGCGAATTGATTGTGGCTGTTGTATAGATGATCAATTCATTCTGGCTGTCGTTTTGCCGAAAATGATTCAACAAAAAATTTGTTTTTTCTACGACATCCTTCGCGTATTCCACTACGAATCGTCCTTCTGGTGTGATTGCCACACCTTTATGGTCCCGTTTCAGAATTTTAAAGCCGATTTCTTCTTCCAGACCGGTAATAATGCGTGCTAACTGCTGATTGTTTATGTGTAGCGTTT
The DNA here is from genome assembly GCA_002491065.1 of Peptococcaceae bacterium UBA7185. Classification (GTDB taxonomy): domain Bacteria; phylum Bacillota; class Peptococcia; order Peptococcales; family Peptococcaceae; genus UBA7185. Next base: position 15,796 of record DKVF01000096.1, on the reverse strand, counting down.
TGCTGGCTTTATTAAAAGAATTGCATTCGATAATTTCCAGTAAATATTGAAGATGTTCTATTTTCATGCTCTATATTCACTCCTGCAGCAAGATTACTTTATAGCCTATTATACCAGCGTTTGGGGTGAAAAGAAAAATGAATTTGTGAAGGATGGGTATATACAAAAATGCAGCAACGTTTGCAAATCTCCCACAGTTCTGATATATAGGAAAAATATAATTTATATGTATAATAAGAACTGTAGAAAACAAGTACAGCAACTAGGAAAATATAGGGAGGAAAAAAGAATGAAACGAGAAGCATTAACAAACAAAATTGCTGTAGTAGGTGTCGATGGTTTCGATCCTAAATTTGCAAAACGGTGCATGGACAAAGGTCTGATGCCAAATTTAAAGAAATACATTGAAAAAGGGGCCTGCAGAGAAGATTTGACGATGCTGGGCGGTATGCCTACCGTTACACCGCCAATGTGGACCACGCTGGCCACTGGTGCCAACGCAAGCACCCATGGAATTACTCATTTCTTTGCACAGCATCCGACAGAAATTGATTCTGTTATCTATAATCTGGATTCCAGAAGATGTAAAGCAGAGCAACTTTGGAATGTATTTGCAGAAGCTGGTAAAAAGACACTGGTATGGCATTAGCCTGGTTCCAGCTGGCCTCCAACCTCTGACAGCCCGAATCTGTCAGTAGTAGATGGGACACAGCCTTCCACCGTAAATGGCGGTATTGCAACCATTGGGTTGGCACAATTTGTGGAAGCCAGTGAAGAGATTGAAGCGCTCACCTATGAAGCCAATAATAAAGAAAAAATTGCTGCAGGTGCTGGGTGCATTATTGATGATGTGGCAGAACTGATGGGTAAAGAAGAAAAAGAAGGCGAAAGTAATTTTCGCGATACTATTATAGGGGCGGAAGCTGGCAAAGGAATCAAAAATATTGTTCTGACAGAAAAAGATACAGAAGTAAATATCTTATTGAATCTGCCCCTTGATAAAGTATTATCTCCGATAAAACCAGCCAATGGATGGGCAAATGCGCCGGAAGGTGCAAAAGAGTTCTACATTCTGCTCTCCAAAGGTTTGGAACGCAGACCTGCGTTGATTCTGAAAAATGAAGCCGGAATTTATGACACTGTTGCCATTTATTATTCCAAAAAGGATGCAGCGCCATATGCAACATTGCCAGAAGCAAAAATGGTATATGATGTAAACGAGACCATCAAGACAGAAGATGGCCGGACTTTAGAGTGTGTGCGTCATTATCAGGCAGCAGAAATTTCTAAAGATGGAAGCCATATAAAATTGTTTTTAAATGCGCCGATGGAAATTAATCGGGATGAGCTGTTCCATCCAAAATCTCTATATCAAGATGTGGTAGAGCATGTTGGGCATGTTCCGGCTAGACCGGTTGTCACCGGAAAGAGTGCAAAAGTTGTAGAAACTATGATGATTCCCATCTGGGATCATTATAGTCAGTGGCAAGCTGATGCATTGACTTACTTAATGAAAGAGAATAAATATGATATCATTTTCTCTCATCTGCACAATATAGACGGCATGGGTCATATGTTTTGGCATTATGGTAAATATCAGGATTATTGGAACAATGACGAAAACAAATATCAGGCATTAATGGAACAGGTTTATGTGCAGACCGATAATTACATTGGCCGTTTCCTGCCATATTTGGAGGAAGGATGGACCATCATCGTGACGGCTGACCATGGTTTGGTTGTAACAGAACATCATGAAAATATTCTGAGTGAAGTGAGCAGTGTCAATGTTCCGGTTATGCGGGATTTGGGCTACACCGTGATGAAAAAAGATGCCAATGGCAATGATACCAAGGAAGTAGATTTCAGCAAAACGCTGGCAGTTGCCAGCCGCAGCCAGCATATCTATCTGAACTTAAAGGGCCGTTATGCGTATGGCATCGTAGACCCAGCCGATAAATATGAGCTGGAAGATCAGATTATCTCGGATCTGTATAATTATCGCGATAAGAAAACCGGAAAACGAGTGGTTTCTATGGCGCTGAGAAACAAAGATGCACTGGTGCTGGGTATGAGCGGTCCGGAATGTGGTGATATTATCTTCTTTATGGAAGAAGGATATAATATCATTCACGCCGATTCCTTATCAACTCAGTACGGATATGCGGATACTTCCGTATCGCCTATTTTTGTGGCAGCAGGGCCTGGTATCAAAGAAGGCTTTACTACAGACCGCGTGATCAAACAAATTGACGTAGCGCCGACGATTGCTGTTTTAGGTGGCGTGCGGATGCCAGCACAGTGCGAGGGCGCGCCTGTATATCAGATTTTAAGTGAAGAATTTTAATCGGGATAAGCCGGACAAACGAAGCATTTAGAATACAATTATCACATTGACCTTGTCCCACCGCCGAAAGAATATCCAGAAAGTCATATTCCCGCACGGAAACAGCACTCTGGGGATATAGCTGGCGAAAATGGGCGACGGCGGGGTCCACCAGATATTTTCCAATTTCCAGTGTGGTACAGATGTTGAGAGGTTTTTCTTTGACGGACGATTTGGTCCGATAAGGCTCTAAAGAATTATACAGTTGCTGGCTTAATTGCTGTATTTGCAGAAGGAGCTGCTGGGCAGTGCAGCCTGCTTCGGTCAAAACAACGCCATGGTTGGAGCGGGTGAGCAGCTGCACATCCAGTTCTTTTTCCAGCTTGGTGATTGCAGTGCTGACAGCTGGTTGGGTCAGAAAGTTTTTTTCTGCGACCTCGGACATGGAGCCACACTGGGCTACTTCCAGAAAATATTGAATCTGCTCGCTGCGCATGCAGAAACCTCCTTTGTGCGTGATTGCTGCCGTAGTTTCATGATGAACGGTATCTGATATTCAGTTTAACACAGAAACTCTTTTTGTTCAAAGTTTTTCTAAGAGCAAAGACTGTTTTTCTCTAAAGTTCTGGTAGTTCCGCCGAAAAAAGCGAGAGGCTATAATAAAGACAACGAAAGAAAATAACTTGTGAAAAGCAGGAGAGGAGAAGATTAGGATGATGCAAAAAGGATTTGGCGCAGCGAAAAAGGTTATGATGGTTGGGATTGATGGAATGGACCCACTGTATACCAGAAAATTATTGGCAGAAGGGAAACTGCCCAATTTTCAGAAATTTTTAGCGAGAGGGACGACGACAAAGGATATGGGCATGATGGGTGTACTGCCTGCGTATACACCGCCAAGCTGGTGCACCTTGGCTACAGGCGCATGGCCTGGTACCCACGGGATTACCGACTTCTGGAATCATAAACGGGGCGATGAACTGAGCAAGCTGTCTCTGGGCTTCAACTCCACATTGTGTAAGGTGGATTACGCCTGGGATACCTTTGCCGAAGAAGGCAAAAAGGTGATTGTATACGGATGGTCTACCTCCTGGCCGCCGCGCAATCCCAATACCATTATGATAGACGGTTCCGGTGTGCATCCATTTTTGGCGAATAAAGTGGATTACGAAAAATTTATTGACTGTCAGGCTGGTGATTTTCCGCTACAGTTTATCCCTCATGATAACAATGACAGCGGCGCCGAATGCTTTGTCACCGAAGATATTCAGGAACTGGAGTTCAAGCCGACGATGCCTGCAGAACGCAATCAGATTATCGGCAATGAAGGCGGAGAAGATGACAATATCGGCGGTAAATATGACTTAGTAAAGGCTCCAATCAAACCGTCCAGCGGCTGGGCCAATGCGCCAGCCAACGCTATGGAAACAGTGATTGTGATAAATACAGGCCGCACGCGCCGTTATGTGTTGATTACAGCGGACGATGATATACACTATAATCGGGTACAGCTCTACAGAGATAAAAAACAGGAAGTGCTGCTGGGCGAAGCTACGGTGGGCAATTGGATGGAAAATGTGATGGATGAGTTCAGTTTGGGCGGTGACAAAAAAGAACGGGTTGGCTATCATATCAAAGTAGCTACCCTTGCAGAGGATGCTAGCAGTTTAACCATGTACTACAGCTATGCACTCAGTGCTGATGATGACTGCTATGCGCAGCCGGCAAGCTTGAAAAAAGAATTGTACGACAAATTCGGGGTGCCGCTGCTGTTGTCAAATATGTCCCATGAAGAGGTGGACAAGATGGCCATCATGGCCGACTGCGGCGAAAGGGCTTTCAAATGGTCCATGGATACCATTGATTATATTTTGGATAACTATGAATGGGATGCAGCATTCCATGGTTTGCATATCATTGATTTTGCCAACCACCTGTATCTGGATCACACGTTGCCACAGTTCCCAACTCATGAATTCAACAAGGAATGTCTGGAGCGTTTCTATGCTATCGCCGATGAATATGTAGGTCGTATGCTGAAATGGCTGGATCAGGCTGTAGCCATCATGGTAGTGTCGGATCATGGTGGACTGATAAAATATCCCGATTATGACACGCCGAAGATCGGTGACGCCTGGGGACTGAATGTAGGTCTCATGGAAGAACTGGGGTATACCAAGACAAAAGTAGTGAATGGGACGTTAGAAATCGACTGGGAACACACCACGGCTATTGCCCAGCGCAGCAGTTATATTTATGTGAACCTGAAAGGCCGTGATCCGCAAGGTATTGTTGATCCGGCGGATTTGGATGAATTGGTGACCAAAATTATCAGTGATCTGTATGCGTATCGGGATCCTGTGCATGGCGAACGGGTAATCAGCATGGCTATGCGCCGCAGCGAGATGGCAGTATTGGGTTTGAATGATGCTTCAGAAGAAGGCTTGGGCGATATCTTCTTCATGTTGGAGCCTAAATTTACTCGTGATCAAGGGAACTCTTTCAGCAACTGTGAAATTTTAGGCACTTCGCTGAAATGTATGTTTATGATGGCTGGACCGGGAATCAAAGAAAATTATATCATTCCACGGGATGTGCAGGAGGTGGATGTGACACCGACGCTCTGCCATTTGTTTGGCTCGAAAGAAATGCCCAATGGCGTAGAAGGCGGCGTACTCTATCAGGCGCTGAAATAAAATTCTATAAAGAAACGTTAAGACAAAAAGAGACTGCGCAGTGAGGAATCAGAAAAGATGGATTCCCCGCTACGTAGTCTCTTTTTGTTTGTATGCTGCCGTAAAAAACTATTTTTTCATGTAAGCAGCATGCGGTCGTTGTCCAGCGCTTGATTGCTTTTGCTGGAATAGAGCTCCAGCAAATCATTAAGGGACATGGTTTCCCGCTCTTTGCCGTGAATATCCAAAATGAGTTGTCCGCGGTCCATCATGATGGTGCGGTTCCCTGTTTGCAGTGCTGCATTGAGATTATGGGTAATCATCATTGTGGTGAGATGATGCTGGGAGACAATCTCATTGGTGATGGACATAATCTTTTCCGAGGTGGCAGGGTCCAGGGCGGCGGTGTGTTCGTCTAAAAGCAATAGTTTGGGCGGTACCAGAGTACACATTAACAGCGTGACCACCTGACGCTGTCCGCCGGACAAAAGCCCCACCTTGGTATCCATGCGATTTTCCAGCCCCATATCGTAGCGGGCCAGTGATTCGCGAAAAAATGCAGAGTCTTTCTTGTTCAGCGCGAAATGCAATGGTCCTCGTTTGCTGCGCGAGTAGGCAAGGGCCAGATTTTCCTCAATGGTCAGATTGGGAGCAGTGCCCCGCATGGGGTCCTGAAACACACGGCCAATAAAAGAGGCGCGTTTGTGCTCTGGCATCCAGGTGATGTCCTTTCCGTCAATGGAAACAGTACCGGCGTCAGGGAAAAAGTTGCCACAGATGACGTTGAATAGGGTGGACTTTCCGGCACCGTTGGAGCCTACAACAGTGACAAAATCGCCGTCCTCCAATGTCAGATTTACCTGCTGCAAGGCGCGATGCTCGTTGGGTGTGCTTTTGGAAAAGGTTTTAGAAATTTGTTTCAGCTGCAGCATGCTTTTGCGCCTCCTTCCGTGTTTTATACATAGCCAGTGATTTTTGCATGGCGGGCAGAGATAAGGCAAAGGCTACGATGCAAGCCGACACCAGCTTCAGCATATAGGCGGGCAAAATGGTGTATTTGGTAGCCAGTGCGATGATGAAGCGGTAGATGATGGCACCTAAGAGCACAGCCAGAAAATTTCCCGTCAGGGTGCGGCGGCTCAGCAACACCTCACCGATAATGACAGAGGCTAAACCTACCACTAAAATGCCGACGCCGGAGTTGATATCAGCAAAACTCTGGTATTGGGCAATCAGCGCGCCGGTGCAGGCAATGATGGCATTGCTGATGGCTAACGCCAGAATTTTTGTATTGTCTACATGGATGGAAGAGGCGCGTACCATATCTTCGTTGTCTCCTGTGGCACGAATACACAGTCCAATATGGGTTTTAAAAAATAAAATAAGTAACAGCGCACAAAGAGCGGTAAAACACAGCGCCACCAGCAGCTTTACCATGTCTTTGTCTAAAAAGGGCAGCAGTGTGCCCACCATCTTGAAGATACTTGTGCTGTTGATCAGGGAAAGGTTGGAGCTGTTGCCCATAGCCAACAGATTTACCGAATACAGGCCGCTCATGGTTAGGATACCGGACAGAATGGGATGGATTCCTAATTTGGTATGCAAAAGCCCTGTCACACAGCCGGCAGCTGCACCGGCTAAGAGTGCAGCGCCAAGACCCAGCAGCGGATGACCGGCGATGGTCAACGCTGCCGACAAAGCCAGCCCCAATGTGAAACTGCCTTCCGCAGTTAAATCGGGCACATTCATAATACGGAAGGTGATGTAGACTCCTAAGGCCAACATCCCGTAAAGAATGCCCAATTGCAAAGAACCAAGCAAGATTACCATAATATAAAACTCCTTTGCCTATAGATACCGGGGAATGGCGTCCCGAATTTTGCGTATGTTGTGATGATTTTTAGTTGGCACTATCTCTTACAAAGGTAATGTCAGCTTTCTGCTCATCGGAGAGGGTAACGCCCAACGCCTCCGCGGTATCTTCGTTGACCACAATGGCGTTGGCTGGTACAACCAATGCAGGAATCTCAGCCATTTCTTTTCCCTCAAAGTGGGCAATGGCCATATCTGCGGAAATCATACCGATTTCTGTGTCCGTGATGGCAACCGTGGCAAAGGCGCCAGAGTTGACCATGACTGCAGAGCTGCCATAGATTGGAATCTTGGCATCGCGCGCCACTTCCGCTACCAGAGGCATAGCGGCCTGAATCACGCTGTCATTAGGTACAAAGATGGCGTCCACATTGCCGACAAGAGCCTGGGCTGCTTGCTGTACTTCGGAAGAATTGGTCACAATCTGCTCCACATATTGGAGTCCCTTTTCATCCAGATAGTTTTTGGCGTTTTCAATGGTGGTCACAGAATTTACCTCGTTGGTGCAGTATAAAAGTCCATAAGTCTGCATGCCCGGTGTAAGGTCGTCAGACAGCGCAAAGATATCCTCGATGGGAATGGCATTGGAAGTGCCGGTGGCATTCTTATCCGGCTGTTCCATGGTGGTGAGCAGTCCGGCGCCGATTGGATTGCTCACAGAGATAAATACGATGGGAACATCACTTTCCATAGCAACCATGGCCTGGGAGGCCGGTGTGGCAATGGTTGCCACCAAGTCCACCTGACTGTCCACCATTTCCTGACAAATGGTGTTCAGGTTTGTGGCATCACCCTGGGCATTTTTGTAGATGATTTCTACTTTATCTTCCCCGTAGCCTTTATCCTGTAATTCTTGAATAAAGCCGTCGCGCATGTCTTCGAAAGCGCCGTTGTCAATGAGTTGCACAATTCCGACCTTTAATTTCTCTCCGTCAGCGTCGGATTGCTGTTGGGTGTTGTTGCCGCAGGCGGTAAGACCAAAAAACATAGAGGTGCATAAAGCGGCAGATAAGATTTTTTTCATCATAGATGTTTTCATGGGAAATTCCTCCTAAAGATAAAATC
>DKVF01000096.1:0-7669 GCA_002491065.1 Peptococcaceae bacterium UBA7185 | reverse complement strand
CTAAAGATAAAATAAAATATATAGAAATAAGTATAAAAATAAGACAACTGATCAGGCAAAATCCTGCTGGTTGCGCAGGGCGAGCTGTTGAAAAGCTTCCTGCAGCATGGGAACTGTGACAGCGTAGGGATAATGCTGCACGTCTTTTGTCTCGGGAATCAATGAGAGCAGGCTTTCCATTTGTTCCGCAGAGATTTGCAAATCCGTCAGGGATACCGGCAGATGGACGGCGCGGTTAAACTGATAGATTCGCTCAAATTCCTCCAGCTGTCCATCGCATAAAAGCATGAGCAATACCCCAAATCCCACTACCGCGCCATGCAAATGGGTTTCCTCAAAATGGGGTAGCGTCGTCATGGCATAAAAAATACCGTGAGCCAGGCCGCTGTTGTAGTCGGCAGTATGTTCCCTGGTCACCAGAATGGATACCAGACCGGTCGTGACGATGACTGCCAATATCACTTGCTCCAGTGCATAGGTGGCGCGCCGGGCGCCATTATCCGTCAGGGCAGCCTGACCGTATTGCAGCAGTGGCTCCAGACACTGACGGCTCAGCTGTACGCCGATGGCATTATAGTGCTCCAGGCATTCGCCTCGGGAAGAAACTGTAGTCTCGAAATACTTAGCGTAAGTATCCCCCAGGCCCGCCCATAAATATTGGGGTGGCGCAGCAGCAATGATGTCCGTCTGGATAAAAGCATGGGTGGGCGGCTGCAAAAAGAAAAAAGGTTCTCGAAAGCTGCCGTCTGTATAGTACATGATAGCCACTGTGGTCACTGCAGCACAGGTCGCCGCAATAGTGGGAAAGGTAAACACTGGTTTTCCTGTTTTTACGCTGAGACATTTACAGGTATCCAGAGCCTTACCGCCGCCAATGGCAAATATCATATCCGCTGCCTGCACCAGCGGCAAGGATTCCAGGGCTGCCACGTTCTCGAAGCTGGCTTCGCCGCCGTACCAGACGTAGTCTAAAATTTCCAAATCAGAATGGGCGATAGCCTGATCAATTTGCGGACGGGCTGCCTGGATAGCCCGATGTCCGCCGATGGCAATGATTTTTTGCCCGTAGGGATGGCAGACTGAAGAAATCTTTTGATAAATGTCAGTTCCAATCGAATAAGCGGGGAAGATCATACTGTAATTTTGCATAGCTTACACCTCCGAAAAATAAAAAAGCACTCATCCCACAAAGGGACAAGTGCATATAGCGCCTGCGGTACCACCCAAATTAGCCGTTACGGCTCGCTCTGTCATACACCATCATGTATGCTTCCTTTGTAACAGGTGAAGATCCCGTCAACGCCTACTGAGACAATGCCGTTCAGGTTGCCCTCACAAGCCCATTCCATACAAACATTCATACTGCAATCCCACCCTCTGCAGCTCTCTGTGATGCTAGATTTCTGTATGTACTCTTCTTGTTCACTGGTTTCTACAAAAATGTATTTTTAAATATCCTATGCGATTTTTTTGAGAATGTCAAGACTTTTTTCAAAAAATACAAAATACAAATCCATATGCTGCAATATTAATGGCGTTGCTTTTTAGAAAGGTTTTACAGAGCAGAATGTTTTTTCTAATAGCATATATTTGTGAAAAATTACTTGCAACAAGCGCGTATTTATGGTAAAAGTATAATGCAGAAGATAATTAAGAAGGGGTGTTCCAAGGATGAAAAAATTATATGAAGGTAAAACCAAAAATGTATTTGAATTAGAAAACGGCAACGTACTGCTGCAGTTTAAAGATGACTGCACCGGAAAAGACGGCGTGTTTGACCCAGGTGAAAACAGCGTAGGTCTAACTATTGAAGGGATTGGTCGTGCTAATCTGGAAACATCGGTGCATTTCTTTGAGCTGCTGAAAGAAGCAGGGATTAAGACCCATTATGTCAGCGCCAATGTAGCCGATGCGACCATGGAAGTACTGCCAGCTAAGGTGTTTGGTCATGGATTAGAAGTGATCTGCCGTTTGAAAGCGACAGGTAGCTTTATTCGTCGTTATGGCGCATACATTGCCGATGGCACACCGTTGGAAGGCGGATATGTAGAGACTACATTCAAAGACGACGCCAAAGGGGATCCACTGGTAACTTCCGAAGGTCTGGCTGCTTTGGGCATTATGTCCCAGGAAATGTTCAACGACATGAAAGCACAGACACTGAAAATTACTAAGATTGTAGCAGAAGATCTGGCAAAAAAAGGTCTGGATTTGTATGACATCAAATTTGAATTCGGCTACAATCAGGACGAAGTCATTCTCATCGACGAAATCGCCAGCGGAAATATGCGTGTTTATAAAGACGGCGCTATCGTAGACCCGATGGAATTGACAAAAATTATTTTGGGCAAATAAAAACATCTGTTGCTTTATGGTAAAAAGGTGCACCGCTCCAGTTGGACATGTGTGCAACATAGAAGCTGCTTTGCGGTATCTTTTCAGAGAAGACGCCCTGAGGCAGCTTTTTTGCTATAAGCGTAGTTGCAATCACACCAGCGGTGTGTTACCATAAAAAGCAGAATATTTTACAGTATTTGCTCAAAAACAAGGAGGAAACTTGTCATGCGAATGGAAAATAACCCAATGGAAGTGCTGACGGAAACATATAGCGAGGAAGAACAACGAAACTACGCCGGCGGTTTTTGCGGGTTCGTATTGTTGGAGGAAACACAGTATGATCTGCCCGCCTTGTTGGTGCGGTTGCAGAAAGAGTGGCAGATCACGCCGCTGGAGGCGCCCACAGTACAGGAAATGGAAGCAGGCAATCTGGTGTTTGAGATTCCCGGCGCCATGATTACTGTGGAGTTTCTTCCCATGCTCATCCCCGAGGGAGAAGCAGTGTATGCCGCCAGACACAATGCAGACTGGGTGGATGCGGTGTCTGTTGCGGAAAATCACAAGGCACATTTAATGGCGGCAGTGCTGCCCTTGGGAATGGCGCCATTAGAAGCGGGAAAGGTTTATGTCAAGCTGTTGTCTTCCTGTCTGGCTGGTGAGCATGCTGTGGCTGTATACACCTCCGGTACAGTATTGGAGCCAGGCGCTTATCAGCGGGTGGCCCAATCCATGAGAGAAGGGGAATTGCCCATTCATAACTGGATTTATCTGGGCACCTATGAGACAGAAGCAGGAAGCAATGCCTATACAGTAGGGATGGACGCTTTCGGAAAAGATGAGCTGGAGATTTTGGGTAGCCGTCGCAGCGCAGAAGAATTGAAAAAATTTCTCTTTGACGTGGCCCGTCACGTTCTGGAAGAGGATATCACTCTGCATGGGGGAGCGCTGGTTGGGTTTGTAGGCGATGAGGGTTTGCCCATGCAGCGGCGGGACGGCGTCATGGTAGAGGGGCACAGCATACAGATTGCCTATTGATGGCGAAAGCTTGACGGAAATGAGAAGACAGCCCAATTACCTGCGGCGGAAAGGGAGACAGTCACGATGGATGAGATAAAAAACACAACAATATCTTTTCGACAGCGGGTGCTTGCTTTTTGGCAGTTGTTTTTGGAGCAGGAATATGAAATCCGCTATTTACTAAACAGCCTGGAAGACTTTGAGGCGGCAAACAAATTTTTGGGCGGATTGTTGGCAACTGTGTTTCAGCACCCTGTTTTCCTGCTACGCAAACAGGAGGAATACTATCAGCTTGAAGTGTCCGCAGATGGAGATATCAGCCGCCTGTATGGGTTGAATTATTGGCGTATGCAGGCGCCGTCTGCGATAGAGGAACAGTGGGATATTCTGGTGGGAAAATTGCCTGCCGAGGATCCCACGCAGGTAGAGGTAAGGATGGAAGGCTTATCCATACGGGCAGATGAGATTGAGATATGGCCATTGTTTGAGCCGGGAGGAAGGTTGGGTCTGGAATATTACAGTCCGGAGATGCTGCAGCTCAAGCCCGATATGGCCTATACATTGTTTTGCACCATGTTGGAGCAATGTATCGGCGAATTGTGTCTGATGACTAATATTGCTTACATCAATATGCTGGAAGCTGCCAATTTTGAAGAGCCACTCCTACTGTCCGAGCTGGCGGATTTTATTGCTGACTGGCAGTTGGCGGGACAGCTGCCGCCGCAAAATGACCCTCTGGGATTATACAGTGATTATGAAATGACAGAGCAGGACGGTATGTGGGAATTGCGGAAGGATATTCGCTCCGGGAATGTTTCTGCGGCAGCTTTGCCAGTGTTAAACTGTTATTATGCCCAGGTGGATTATCTATTTTGGGAGCAGGCAGAAGAGGGGTTGATCTGGGGCTTTTTGTTTTACTCTGGCGCTGGCCTCACAGCAGAGCAGAGGATGCATATCTGTAATGGACTGGAAGAGGATCTGAACCGGATTGCTGCGCGGGAACAGGGCGTGGGAGAGTGCGTAGGCATAGCTGTCGGTCTTGAATATATGTATTTGGACTGTGTGTGCTATGATTGGGACGCTTTTTTAGAGATTGCCGCTCAGCTGTTGCAAAGCTACGGTGCATTGTATCAAATACAGACGGGTGGATTTTCTCAATTATATAAAGGTGGTCAGACAATAGAATTATTGTAACCGTGTAAAGAAAAATTAAGATTATGAAAAGGTTGCAAAATGGCAAATGATTCTTTATAATACACTAGAATACGTTTTACGCCATCTGCGTTACAGCATGGTAGGACGCACAGTTTTGCTTTGCAGAGCTGGAAGGAGGAAGCATGAAAATAGAAGGATTGGTAGTACAGGTAGGAACGTTGCCGCAAGAGATTCAGCATATGCAATTTTGCCTGCAAAAAATAGATAGGGAACAGTTCAATGAAACAACATTGCAGGAGATCATGCCCGATGCGCTATTGCTTTGCTCAGATTTGGGGGCAAATGGAGTGCTTGCCTTATTAGAAATTGTAAATCAGTCTGCCATGACAGGACTTCCGGTTATTGTGTTGGATGATGGATATCATGATGAATTGGAGTATACTGTATTACAAAAAGGTGCAGCTGATTATCTGGCGGCGCCTTTTCGGGATGAGATTCTATTGTGGCGCGTGATGGGCGCGGTGAGGCGGTACAAACAATATCGGCAGCTACAGCGTGAAGTAGTAGAAAAAAATAAAGAACTGGATCATCTGGTAATCCAGACATTGTCTGCCATTGCCAATCTGGTAGATTCCAAGGACCGCTATCTCAAAGGACATTCGGTGCGGGTGGCAGCTTATGCCCGTGCCATTGCGGAAAAGCTGCACAAAAATGAAAAGGAACAGCAGGAAATCTATTATATGGGGTTACTGCATGATATAGGGAAGATTGGGATTCCTGATACCCTCTTGATGAAAAAAGGACGTCTGACAGATTCTGAATATTCTGTGGTTCAGCAGCACACAGTAATAGGGGAGGATCTGTTAAGGGACTTTACAGTTATGCCTTTGGCTTCTTTTGTTGCGGGATATCATCACGAACGGGTAAATGGGACAGGCTACCATAAAGGACTTCGAGGCGATGAAATTCCTTTGACTGTCAAAATCGTAAATATCGCCGATGCCTATGATGCTATGAGTACGGACCGTTCTTATCGTGAGAAATTGAGCAAAGAAGAGATTCGCAGGGAACTGGAAAGGCAGAGAAATGAGCAGTTTGATTCTCAAATGGTAGATGTGATGCTAGAATTGATGGAGGAAGACTTTACCCCCCAACCTATATTGGACATGGATTCGTTTTCTGTATCTTCTTTAGCAGGAGAAGGAAATGCATTGCTGCAGCGGTTATTTTTGGAATATACAGAGGAAATCAAGGCATTGTCTTCCCGAGATTCTCTGACCGGTTTGTGGAATAGAGGATATTTAGAAAGCCAGATAGACGCCTTTTTGCATTCAAAAAGACATACAGGCGCTTTCGTGATTATGGATTTGGACCATTTTAAAGATGTAAACGACAATTATGGTCATTTGGCAGGCGATCGGCTGCTGATTCAATTTGGCGCGATCTTGCAGAATCTGAGTAGAGAAGAAGATATTGTAAGCAGGCTGGGTGGCGACGAATTTGTCGTATTCTTAAAGGATCTTGATGATACTACTGTGATTCAGCGAAAAGTTGAGTTATATATGCGCACCTTTTCTGAAAAAATATTAGAGCCGAAAGGGTATACTACAATTTCAATTTCCGCAGGGATTGCCCTTGCGCCGCAGCATGGAAACACTTTTCTGGAATTATACCGGAATGCCGATGGTGCGCTATACTACGTAAAAAAACATGGAAGAAACGGTTATAAAGTTTATGAAAATGGAATGACAGTGTGCAAAGGCGAAAGATAACAGGATACTGTGCTATGAGTTAGCTGCTGAAAAGAAATCAGCAGCTATTTTTATGACTGGGCTAGCGGAGAGTTGATATTTTGCCCTGCATTTGCTGTAGGATTGAGAATGTAAAAGTTAAAAAATTCTGCTTGCGTGCAGGAAAAAGCAGCGGTATAGTATAAGAAAAATCAGTTGATTGAAATTGGCACAAGCGTGGAAAAATGTAGCCAGTTTCCATATTTCTGGAAAGAATCAGTTTTACGGTTATGCATTATTTGAGGCGTAGCCATGTGGAATACTGTTCTCAAATGAAATCATATTATGTGAGTCGGCTAGATGCATAGTTTGCGGAGATTATATTGTTAAATAGAAGATGGCATTTAAAGGATATTATACGAGGGGTGAGGGCTGTGAATTTGAATCAATTCAAATATTTATTGGCGATATATCAATGGGGCTCTATTACGAAAGCAGCGCAAGAGTTATTTGTAGCGGCTCCTTCTGTCAGCAGCGCAATGAAAGAGTTGGAGGAAGAGTTAGGATATTCTTTAATGATACGGCATCGCAATGGCGTTACTTTTACAGAACAAGGAGAAGCAGCAGTAGAAATCATAAAAGACATAGAAAATAAAATTGATCGCTTGAAAAAACTTGATAACATGGATGAAACAGCTTTGACAGGACAGGTGACATTAGGTGGAACCCCTCATTTTTATAGCTCACTGTTATTAAATTTGTTGTTAAATATGCGGCAGAAATATCCTCAGTTGAAAATTGTATTAAAAGAAGGTGACAGCTAGGCTGTTTTGAAAATGGTGGCGCAGGGTACTGTAGATTTGGGTGTGATCATGTTGGGCAATGTGGATGAATCTATTTTCTTGCGGGAAATCAGAAGAAATAAGTTACAATTTACGCAATTATTTATAGACGAGTTGTGTTTTGTGGTGCGCAGTGATCATCCATTGGCAGTGCAGGAAACAGTGAAGCTGAAAGACATTTTGCAATATCCCTATTATACTTATGGGGAAGCGTTGACAGAGAAAACATTGGCGCTTTTTGCGGAGTATAATCCTGAACAGGAAATTGTGCAAATTGATGACAGAGATAGCTTGCGTCGGATGATTTTGTATTCAGACGGGAGCACAGTGATGCCGTTGTCTAATAAACAGTGTACACAGGAACAATTTGCAGGACTAACCTTTTTGAGTATTGAGGATTTTTCTTACCTCTGTAAAATTGGTTGGCTGCATAATGGAGAAAGGCTTAGTAAGGCGGAACGAAGGGTGGTGCGGGAGCTGCAGGACGAATCCTTGTTATTATGCCGGTAAATCAGAAGAGAAGGACGCATATCATGAAACCAAGTATAGGTTTCATGATATGCGTTTTTTCGGCTCTACGTCAAATGT
>DKVF01000068.1:10136-19655 GCA_002491065.1 Peptococcaceae bacterium UBA7185 | reverse complement strand
GTTTTTCGGCATCAACGCTGTTGATGCTGCTTATTCACTTGGAGGATGAGCAGATTTTAGGTTTTGTGGAGGATGTGCGGACACTGCGGAAAAAGGTGTGGGAGCAGAGTAACTGAAAAAATAATCTGCAGTGGATAGATTATTGTATGAAATCGAAATAGGAGGAAAGTCTGCCGGAGCGTCTACAGGCAGACTTTCTTAATTCCTGCAAGCATTTGTTACAAAATTTTTTAAAGAGAAATCAGAAGAAATTTTTTATAATTTTAGAAAAAAGTGCTTGACTTGGAGCTTACTCAAAGTAGTATGCTTTTTGTATCGGGTTCGGATGAACTGAGGTAAGACAAAGGAGGATTTTCGGGATGAACGAAGAAAAAGAAAGAGTGACAGTATTTCCTGTAGGAGAAAAAAATGATGCATTTGCGCAATATTTTATTGGACAGAGTTATTTACATATGCTGAGTACAGAACAAGTGGCTATCGGTAATGTAACCTTTGAGCCAGGCTGCCGGAATAATTGGCACATTCACCATGCCAAGTCCGGCGGTGGACAGATTTTGCTGGTGACAGCAGGGCGCGGTTATTATCAGGAATGGGGAAAAGCACCGCAGGAATTGCATGCCAGCGATGTAGTGAACATTCCGGCAGGTGTGAAGCATTGGCACGGTGCTGCGCCTGACAGTTGGTTTGTACATTTAGCGGTGGAAGTGCCCGGTGAGGACGGATACAGTGAATGGTGCGAACCAGTTACTGATGAAGAGTATGGAAAGTTGAAATAGAAGCTCACAGTAGAGAATACACAGAGCAAAAATATTGAGGAGGCACGTAGTATGTTAGGTGATTTTATGTATTCCAATCCGACAAGACTTTATTTTGGAGAGCATGCCATGGACAACTTAAAAACGGAGTTGGCCAACTATGGCCCGAAAGTACAGTTGGTATATGGCGGCGGCTCCATTAAAAAGAATGGGATTTATGATCAGGTGACAAAAAATTTACAGGAATGCGGCAAAACAGTGTTTGAGGATGGCGGCGTGATGCCCAATCCTACCACGGAAAAATTGTATGAGGGTTGCAGGATTGCCAGAGATAACGGCGTGGATTTGATTTTGGCAGTAGGCGGCGGTTCTGTATGTGATTATTCCAAAGCTGTATCAATTTCTGCCTATTGTGAAGAGGACCCTTGGGATAAATATTATCTGCGGATGGAGGATGTCGATAATAAAATTATTCCAGTGGGCTGTGTACTGACCATGGTGGGTACCGGTTCGGAAATGAACGGCGGTTCGGTAATCACCAATCACGAGCAAAAATTGAAAATCGGTCATGTATTCGGTGATAATGTATTTCCCAAATTTTCTATTTTAAATCCGGTGTTTACGTATACCTTGCCCAAGTATCAAATGACATCGGGGTGTTACGATATCATGTCTCATATTCTGGAGCAGTATTTCTCTGGAACCGATGACAATACGTCTGATTATATCATGGAAGGACTGCTCAAGTCGTTGATTCACAGCTGGGAAATCGCGATGCAGGATCCGGAAAATTATGAAGCACGCAGTAATATTATGTGGACTGCGACGTGGGCGTTGAATACATTGATTGCTATGGGCAAAGCTACCGACTGGATGGTGCATATGCTCGGGCAGGCAGTAGGCGCTTACACAGACGCTACGCACGGTATGACGTTGTCCGCAGTTTCTAGGGCATATTACCGTCATATTTTGCCCTATGGGTTGGAAAAATTCAAACGTTATGCCATTCATGTATGGGACGTAAATCCTGCGGGAAAAAGTGATATGGCTATTGCAGAGGAAGGTTTGCATGCGATGGAAGCATATATGAAACGCATGGGGCTGGTAATGAATTTGCGGGAGCTGGGCGTCACGGAGGATATGCTGGAGGGCATCGCCAAAGCTACCTTTGTGATGGACGGCGGCTATAAAGTGTTAGAGAAAGAGGAAATTATGCAAATCTTACAGGAAAGCATGTAAGCAGCTATGGTCATGTAACAAAAGATGTCATGCTATCGGAGAAAAAATGCCGATGGCGTGGCATTTTTTATTTGGTGAATCTGATGAGCATGCAGACAGGATACAGCAGATTGTAAAAAAAGAATACAATTCTTGGATTGACAGCATAGGGACAGGCGGTATAATAAATAGTAAGATTATGCTTAGAAAACTAGAATGGAGAGAGCAGGAGGCATAAAGTATGGCTAAGGAAATTTATTATGATACAGACGGGCGCAGCCGCTTGAAAACAGGGATTGACAAAGTAGCTGATGCAGTGAAAGTGACGTTAGGTCCGAAAGGGCGCAATGCAGTGCTGGAAAAGAAATTTCTGGCACCGTTAGTGACCAATGACGGGGTAACGATTGCCAATGAAATCAGTTTGGAAGATGCCTATGAAAATATGGGTGCGCAGTTAATGAAAGAGGTAGCGGAGAAAACCAACGAAGCAGCTGGTGATGGAACGACCACTGCCGTTGTGCTTGCACAGGCGATGGTAGAAGAAGGATTGAAAAATTTGGCGGCGGGAGCAAATCCCATCTTGCTGCGCAAAGGGATGGAGCAGGCAGTTGCTGCAGCTGTGCAGGAAATTGACCGGTTGGCAAAGCCGGTGCAAAGTGCAGAAGAAATCCATCACGTCGTTTATGTGTCCTCAGAGGACGAAGAAATCAGCGCTCTGCTCAGCGATGCATTGCAGCAGGTGAATGATGAAAACGGAGTGATTGTGGAAAATTCCCAGACATTGAAAAGTTATCTGGAGATCCAGCCGGGGTTCAGCTTTGAGAAGGGCTATGTATCGGCGAATATGGTGAATCAGCCAGAATCTTCGCAGTGTGTGTATGAAGATGTGGATATTCTGTTGATTGATAAAAAACTCAGCACGATGAATGAGGTTTACCCTATTCTGGAATTATCCTTGAATCGCAAAAAGCCTATGCTGATGATTGTGGATGAGTTAGAAGGAGAAGCCCTGCAGGCGGTTAACCTCAATAATCTCCGAGGAATTTTGCATATTGTAGCAGTGCAGGCGCCGACACATGGGGAAAACAGACAGCGTGAATTGGAAGACATGGAAGCGATGGTTGGCGGACAAGCCATCACTGGAACGATGGCTTCTGTTGTTGAAAAAGTCACGGAAGATGTGCTGGGGCATGCAGAACGGGTTGTAGTAGAGAAAAACAAAACCACCATCGTGGGTGGGAATTCCAATGCGGAAAAAATTAAACAGCGAGTTGCTACGATCCATGAAGAAATGAAAGAATATAAATCAGACTTTACCAAACAGGTATGTCAGAGCCGGTTGAGCCGTTTGGCAGGCGGGACTGCAGTGTTGAAGGTGGGAGCCAGCACAGAAACCGAATATAATGAGAAGAAGCTGCGTATTGAAGATGCTTTGAATGCGGCACGCGCTGCGATGGAAGACGGGATTGTTGTCGGCGGCGGCACCACTTATTTGCGCGTACTGCCTGCGCTGGAACAGTTACATGAAACAGAAGCAGATGTGGCGACAGGAATTGCCATTGTGAAACGGGCATTGAAGCAGCCGTTGGCGCAAATTGCATTGAATGCTGGCAAAGAAGCATCCGTGGTTGTGTCTGCAGTACAGCAGCAAAGTGGCGGTTATGGCTACAATGTCATGAAGGATTCTTATGAGGATTTGCTGGAAGCGGGGATTATCGAACCGGCAAAAGTATTGAAGGCTGCTTTACAAAATGCAGTCAGTGTGGCTATGATGGTACTTACGGCAGAAGCGTTAGTGGCAGAAGTAGAAAAGAAAGAAGAAAAATAGCAAGAGCGCAAAAGGACGAAGCGCTCAAAAAGGACCGGAGTGTATGCGCGCACTCCGGTTTTTGTCTGGTCGGCTGGTTTTGCGCTTTTGTAGTCTTCTGTTTGAAAATTTTTAAATTGAGAAATTTTAAATAAAAGTTGGGATTGTAGAATATATGATTGCATGGTAAAATATGGGTGGAGAGTAATCATAACGGTAGGCGGTTCCTTCCCGAAATGAGGGGGGTGATAATATGAACAAGATGGAATTGATCACATTGTTGATTCTGATTGTAAATATTATTGCCTTACTATGTAAATAGTAAGGATTTTAGTCTGAAAAAAGACAATCCGCCTTTTCCCTGACCAGGTAGGCGGACTTGTCTATCAACGTCTGTGGGAGAAACCGTTTACTGACGTGTTAGCGCACGTCATGGTTACTCTCTTTTATATGTATATCCTATCACAGAGAAATATATTCGTCAAGCGCTGTCCCAAAAAGGGACAGTGTAAATATACTGTAGGAAAAGAAGCGGAAGGATTTCTTAGTGTAAAAATTAGGATACGAATCTCATCATAATACAAGTTCAAACATAAAACAAGCTCCTCGCGGTATGGAAAAAAGTATTCACAAAAAATTGCAAATGTTTCACGTGAAACATTTTGGAAAATGATTGCGAGTTGCGGAAATATTGCGACATGACCAAGGATATGATACAATGGCGAAAACAGATAACGAGGTGGATACTTATGTATGGAAAATATTTAGAGCAGGTGCAGCAGCAAAAACCGTTGGTGCATTGTATTACTAATTATGTAACGGTGAACGATTGTGCCAATATTGTGCTGGCGTGCGGTGCTTCTCCCATTATGGCTGATGAGGCGAAAGAGGTAGAGGATATTACTTCTATCTGCAACAGTCTAGTGATCAATATCGGTACCTTAAATGAACGCACTATAGCTGCAATGGTGAAAGCAGGCAAAAAGGCAAACGCCTTGGGGCATCCGGTGATTTTGGACCCAGTAGGTGCCGGCGCTTCGGCATTGCGCACGGAAACGGTATTTCAACTGCTGCGGGAAGTAAAATTTACAGCGATACGCGGCAATATTTCGGAGATTAAGACAGTGGCCATGGGCAGCGGGACAACAAAGGGTGTTGATGCTGATGTGGCAGATGAAATCAATGAACAGACCTTGCCGGAGGTGTTGCAGTTTGCCCGCAGATTGGCGGAAGAAACCGGTGCGGTCATTATTATTACAGGAAAACAGGACCTGCTTACAGATGGAGTGCATAGCTGTCTGATTTCCAACGGCCATGCGATGATGTCCCGTATTACCGGCAGTGGTTGTATGTTGACTTGTTTGCTGGGTGCCTATTTGGCAGCTAATAAAACAGATATTTTTGCAGCCTGTGCAGCGGCAGTGGCAGAGATGGGACTGGCAGGAGAAATGGCGTATCAGCCCAATTGCGGTACGCTGACATTTCGGACGAGATTGCTGGATGCCATCAGCACCATGACAGGGAATGTATTGGATGGAGGTGCAAAGATTGAAGCTCTCTAAACAGGATTTGGCAGTTTATGCAGTGACCGACCGTAAATGGCTCAAAGAGGAAGAAACATTGGCACAGCAGGTGGAAAAAGCTATTCAGGGCGGTGCTACTATTATTCAGCTGCGGGAGAAGCATTTGCGCGATGAGGAATTTTTGGCGCAGGCGCAGGCAGTCAAACAGGTAACAGATAGATACGGCGTACTATTGATTGTTAATGATAATGTGGACGTGGCGATTGCGGTAGATGCTGCCGGGGTCCATGTGGGTCAGGAGGATATGGGTGCTGGTGAGGTACGGCGAAGACTCGGCCCGCAAAAAATTCTGGGTGTGTCGGCGCAAACAGTAGCACATGCTTTGGCTGCACAGGCGGCGGGCGCGGATTATTTAGGGGTAGGCGCAGTGTTCCCTACCAGCAGTAAGGACGATGCAGTGGAGGTCGATAAAGAAACACTGCAGGCAATTTGTGAAGCGGTAGAGATTCCTGCCGTGGCCATCGGCGGGATTACAGCGGATAATATGACGCAGCTGCAAGGCACTGGCATTGTGGGTGTGGCAGTGATTTCAGCGATTTTCGGGCAGCCGGATGTAAAACTGGCTGCACAAATTTTAGCGCAGCAGTGGCGTGCCATGGAGTCAGCGGCACAATAAGGAAAAATTTGTGCGGCGATATACTGGAGCACACAACAGAAAGCCCTGATAAAAATGCAGGATAGCTCGGCATTTTTATCGGGGCCTTGTTGATTGTGGGGAAAGGCTTCTTGTATTGTGTGCAAAATTTACAGTGTATCCAGATTCAGTTGTACTTCCTGTCCCGGGACAAATGCGCTGTCAGCGGACAGACGGCATTTGACCTTTACAGTTTTTTCGTTCCGTGTGCTGCTGCGCTGAAATTCTTCCGGCGCATACTGCTGCTTGACATCCATGTAGCAGATCTCGGCTTGTTCCGAGAGTTCTTTGGTTTGAAGAGTTACTTGCTGGCCATAGTGCAATTGCTCAACGTATTGTTCAGGGACATAGCCAATCCAGTAATTCTCACCATTTACAGAAATGTCGGCTACCAGTGTGCCAGCGTTGATGAGGGAGCCGGAATGAAAAGAAAAACTCAATACAGTTCCATCGCAGGCTGCACGAATTACATAATCTGATAGTTGGTCGGTGATTTGCTCCACTTGATTTTGGGCTTGTTGCACATCAGTTTCAGCCATACGAATTTGATTGCTGACAGTCTGCTTTTTTTGCAATAGGGCTAATTGCTGTCGGGCATTGTCCAATTGCGCGGCAGCGGAAGTCATAGCTGCTTTGGCTGTAGTGTACTGATACGCAATCTGATTTAACGCACTTTGAGAGACGACGCCTGCTTCATATAACTGCTGTTGCTGTTGATACTCATCGGAGATCAGTGCGTAAGCTGCCTGGGCGTTGTTGTAGTTTTGTTCTGCGATGGTGATTTGATTGCGGCTCTGCTGAATATTTTCCGGCTCTATCGTTTCACTGGCTTGTGCCAGCGCGTACTGGGCTTTCAGCAGTATTTGCTGTGCCTGCTTCAGCTGATATTGTGCGGCAGTGTCATCCAGAACCACAAGAATATCTCCGGCTTTTACTTCCTGCCCCAAGGATACAGGCGTCTCTATGATTTTTCCGCTGGCTTCACTGTAATGAGAACATACTTCCGCGTCAATTCTGCCGGTGACTGTCGGCGTGTTGCTGCAGCCTGCGGTGAGCAGAAGTGAGATAAAACAAATTCCGAGTAAATATTTTTTCATGTGAATTCCTCCAGTCTGTGATTCTGAAAGTTATATAAATAAATCAGATATTTCTATATTTCTTTAGGACACGGATGTTGACCAGCATAAACAATAGAGAACATCCGGCGAGAAAAAGAAGATCACTCCCAATATATGCTAATCCCTTTCCTTTAATCATGACGGCGGTTAAAGCGTCAGCCACATAATACAACGGCATCAGGTATTTTATAGGCTCCAAAATAGCGGGCAGCTCAAAAAGCCCGGAGAAAAATACTTGCGGTACAATCACAATGGGAATGAATTGAATCATCTGGAATTCGTTGTTAGCTACAGTAGATAACAGAATTCCCAGTGTCAGTGCAGATAGGGCGGCCATAATCACAATCAGTAAAACCACGAAAAAATTTCCAACCATCATGATCTTCAGACCGTAAATACAGAACAACGCGATAAGAAATGACTGAAGGGCTGCCAAAATTCCGAATCCCAATGCGTAGCCGACTACGATCTGCCATCGCTCAATAGGCATGGAAAGGAGTTTTTCTAGCGTACCGCTGGTGCGCTCCTGCAAAAAAGAAATGCCTGCGATTAGGAATACAAAAAAGAAGATGAAGAAGCCAATTAATACAGAGCCGAAATTGTCAAACATGGAGAGCCCTTCATAGCCGTAGAGATAGTCCACCTGTAAATTGACCGCGCTGCGTACGTTGGGTGTCCAGGCGGTTTGCAGCATAGCGAGCGTCTGGGCGCTTCTGCTGGAATTGCTGCCGTCCAGTTTTACCCGCAGTATATAGTCGGTATATTCCAGAGATGCGATGATTTCTCCGCAATACAATGCATCGGCTACCTGGGCTTCCTCCATGCGAAAAACCTGCGCACCAGCATCTTCTAAGCGTTCGATATAAGGCTGGGGGCAGTTGACTGCAGCCAGAGTGATTGTTCCGTCAGTTCCGTGATTCAAAATAAAAGAAACTAGAGTAAGCAGAAACAGCGGCGCGATAAATAATAAAGCCAATGTACGCCTGTCATGCTTTAACTGACGCAGAATGCGTTGTATCAGTGCCAGAACGGGCATAAGGATCACCTCCATAAAAAATAAATGCTTCTTCGATGGAAGAGGTTCCTGTCTGGTGCAGCAGTTCATCGAAGGTTCCCTATGCAATGAGCTGACCATTTCGCATCATAGCCAGACGGTTGCATTTGGCAGCCTCGTCCATCACATGGGTGGTCAGAACGATGGTAGCACCGCCATGGGCCAAGCGATACAGCTCTTGCCAAATTTGCTGCCGCAGCAGAGGATCGATACCTACAGTGGGTTCATCGAGAATGATGACAGACGGCTCATGAAGCAAGGCACCTGCTAGAGATAAACGGCGTTTCATGCCGCTGATGAGTTTGATCAGCGTTGTTTTTCCACAGCCGGATGGCCCCAGAATGCCAAAGATTTCTCCTTGGGAGATTTCCAGTGAAATATCCTGTAATATAAGTTTCTTGCCGAAAAATTTATGGATACCTTCTGCTTTGATGACTGTATTTGCCATTGCAGTTTCCTCCCCGCTTGTAGTATTGTCTTTTGCTGTAAGATGTTATATACTCATTTTATAAAAGGTTCATGGCGTAAACAACAAACAAAATGACGCGATGTGTTCGACCATTGTGGCCGATGGGAGTGATTGCAATGGGTATACAGGCTGAAAAGTCCGCGCAGACAAAAGAGGAAATTGTCAGCGCGTTCTGGCGGTTATATAAAATGAAACCAATCAACAAAATCAAAGCAAAAGATGTAGCTGACGTTTCCGGGTATTCTCGCAGCACATTGTATTATTATTCTGAAGATGTATATATGATATTGGAATATATCGAAACAACAATACTGCAGCAGTGGGAAAAAATGCTTTCCCAGATACTTATGGAACGGCAGAATATATTTGATGGTGATCTGAGTGGTCTACTGATGCAGGCATTGCCTTTTTATGAAAAAAATAATGAATATATCGCTGTTTTATTGGGTCCCTCCGGTGACCCACAGTTTCAGCAAAAGGTAAAAGATGCACTGCGGGAAAGAATTTTTTCGATACTGGAAATTCCCACAGATGAGATAGAGCCACTGCTGTTGTTTGAAGGACTTAGCTCTTATGTTCTGGCGGTGCTTGTAAAATGTTATCAGGAGGGAGTTTCGTCGGAAGTGCCTGCGGGCATGATGCAAAAAGTAATTACCTCCAATCTTGTCAACATGGTCTTGTCCTATTCGATGAATCCACAAATCAAACAGTGCAAAGAGTGTGATGCGGTGGATTGAGCGCATGAAATATATTGTGAGAAAAAAAGATGCTGTATTACAGAGATGTTCTGTGACACAGCATTTTTTTATGATTTTAAAATTTGTTTTACCAAAATATTTCGTTTTGATAAAATATGTAACAGTACTTCCTTGTGAAATCTT
>DKVF01000068.1:0-9932 GCA_002491065.1 Peptococcaceae bacterium UBA7185 | reverse complement strand
TGTAGCGAAATCATATAACTAAACACAATAAAGTAGATGATTTCTTTATATTTTCTGAAATTGTGTTTTTTGTCAATATAATAGTAAAAAGACACTATCATATTACAGATTTTGCTACGGGAGTTGAATTTATGATTGGGGAAAGACTAAATGAATTGCGTAAAGATAAAGGCATGACACAGCAGGAATTGGGCGAATTGTTATCAGTGAGCAAGTATACCATATCTTCTTACGAAAATGACAAGACTTCGCCGGACGACCATAATAAGGTGCTGTTGGCGAAAATCTTTGATGTTTCATTGGATTATCTTTGCGGCTTGATAGATGTACCAGTATCCTATCAACGGGGAAAGAATGATATGGAGATTCCAAAAGATTTTAGTCAAATTCAATTGGAACAGATTCAAGAATATATTGAATTTTTGAAATACAACTACCACAAGAATTCCAAACGGCAGGAATGAAATATGTCTTGCCGGAGCAGACGAATTTCCTATAAATTTTTTTGTCGGATATCTTGTAACCACCGTGCAGACAGTGTACAATAGATATGCTTTGAGATTGTAAAAAAAAATACAGAATTTTATATGGATGGTGGAAATAATGAGTGACAATGTAATTTTTATCACAGGACATAAAAATCCTGATACCGACTCAATTTGTTCAGCAATTGGGTATGCAGCGCTGAAAGGCGAAGGCTATGCAGCAGGACGCGCTGGAGAATTGAATCCAGAGACAAAATTTGTGTTGGAACGTTTCGGTTTGGCTGCGCCGGAATTGTTGCAGAATGTGGTAGGCAGTGAAATTATTTTAGTGGACCACAATGAAGCAGGACAGGCAGTGGACGGAATTGCCGATGCAAAAATCATAGAAATTTTGGACCATCACAAAATCGGCGGTTTGCAGACGTCAGAGCCTATTTTGTTTTGCAACCTGCCAGTGGGGTGCACTGCAACAATTGTGACACTGTTTTATCAGCAGAACGGGAAAAAGCCAGAACCTGCTGTAGCTGGAGCGCTGTGTTCTGCGATTTTGTCCGATACGCTGGCTTTCCGTTCACCGACCTGCACAGAGCTGGACAAAAAGGCAGCGACAGAACTGGCAGCAATTGCGGGAATTGCCGATGTAGAAGCTTATGCCAAAGAAATGTTTATGGCGGGCAGCGAGCTGGGCAATAAAACAGAAAGAGAAATCCTCTATCTGGACTTTAAAAAATTCACAGCAGGGAATACTACATTCGGTGTAGGTCAGGTAAGCTCCATGAGCGGGGAGGAACTGCAAGCCCTGAAGCCACGTATGGAAGCGTACATGAAAGACAGCTTCAGCGAACATGGCGCAGACATGTTGTTCTTTATGCTGACTGATATTATGGACGAATCCACCGATTTGATTTATTGCGGGGAAGGGGCAGAAGCAGCCGTGAAAGCTGCATTTACATCAGACGCTCTGGACCGCATCTATCTGAAAGGCGTCATGTCCCGCAAAAAGCAGATCGTACCTCAGCTCACAGAGGCGCTAAAATAGACGGCGGAGAAACCTTTTCCAAAGAGAAAAAGAAAAGATGAAATCTCATAAAAAATGATTGACTAATTGTGGTGAAAATAGTATACTAAACGAATGTAATGTGCAATTTCGGTAATTTTAAGAGAAAGAGGTGTAACAGATGAAAGAAGGTATTCACCCACAGTATGAAACTGTAAAAGTTATCTGCGCTTGCGGTAACGAATTTGAAACCAGATCTACTGCAAAACATGATATTAAAGTAGAAATCTGCTCTCAGTGCCATCCTTTCTACAGCGGAAAACAGCGTGTACATGCTGCTGCTGGTAGAGTAGAAGCATTTAACAAGAAATTTAATAGAGGCTAATCGCCGAAGAATAAGGAGTACTGCAAGTATTTGCTTGCGGTGCTCTTTTTTTGTTGGCGGAGAATAATTGAATTTATTTCTGTAAATTTATAAATCTATAGACGAAAACAGGAAAAGTCATTGACTATCCTGCTGTTTTTCGGGTATTATAAAAAGATAATGAAGATTTGTTTTTTTGAATAAATGCAGAGTTAGGAGGTGTTTTATTTTGAAAACAAAGGATATGCTGCGGGATGAAACCATTGTCGGCTCTCCAATGAAACATCTGACCGTATTAGCTTGTGTGTTGTTTGCGTTTTGGCTTTTGCTGAGCGGCAGATTAGAGTTTAAGTTTTTGTTTTACGGTGTGCTGACAGCGGTGGTATCTGCTTGGATTTGTGTACCGCTTTTGCTGTTGCCGAATGCGGACGGGACCAAAAAGTATTTCATTTTTGATGTACCGCTGTTGAAATATGCGTTGTATTGGTTATGGCTGCTCAAGGAGGTAGTAAAGGCCAATATTGATGTGGTGAAGGCTACTGTAAAATCAGAGATGAATATTAATCCGCGGGTGATTCGGTTCCGCATAAAGATGGACAATCCTATGGCGCATACAACGCTGGCGAACTCGATTACATTGACGCCGGGTACTGTAACATTGAATGTTACACAGGACGGACTGTATGAGGTTCATGCACTGATAGACGGTGCTGCAGAAGGATTGTTGGACGGCGGCATGCAGAAACGTGTAGCTGATTTGTTTGGGGAACCATTTGATTACCAAGTTGTGGAGGAAGGAGAAGCACAATAATGAATGCTATTTGGGTTGTGATTATGGTTGCTGTAGTAGTTATTATTGGACTTATGCTCCAACGGGTATTTCAGGGACCAACAATTTATGACCGCATGAATGGTCTGGGCGTGATCGGGGCGGACACCATCCTGTTATTAGTGTTGTTCGGTTATATTGACGGCCGTCCAGATATGTATGTGGACATTGCAATTTCTTATGCAATTTTAGGTTTTATTTGTTCAGTTATCGTGGCCAAATATATGGGAGGGAAGGACGTATGAGTTTAGCAATCAACGAAATTATTGCGGTAATTTTACTGGTTTGCAGTCTGTTCTTCTTTCTGGCCTCGGCTATTGGGATGATTCGTCTGCCTGATTTTTACAGCCGACTGCATGCATCAGGCAACAGCGAAACGCTGGGACTGATGCTGGCTTGTCTGGGTCTTGTGATTTATGAAGGGCCCACGCTGCTTTCCGTGAAAATCGTCATTGTCTTTTTGCTGGTATTTCTGGCGAACCCTATCGGGACACATATCCTGGGGAAAGCAGCTCTGAAATCCGGTCATCCTGTATGGACAAAGAAGGATCAGGAGGAGGAATAAGCATGCAAGTATTAATTATTGAGGCACTGCTGCTGTTGTTTTTAATTTTTATTACAATCAGCATCTTGATCAGCAAAGATATTTTAGCCTGTACTATCATTTACAGTGCGTTCAGCTTTTGTGCAGTATTGACGTATTTTATGTTTGGCTCGCCCGACGTTGCGTTCACTGAAGCGGTAATCGGGACCATGTCCACCATATTCTTTATTGCAGCGCTGAAAAAAGTGGATCGGTGGTGTAAATAACGATGGCAAGAGGATTAACAACAATTTTAATGACGGTGATTACCGTATTGTTTTGCGCCTGCACCGTTTTTTTACCGACCATTGGCGATCCCAATTCGGCACCAAATCAGCATGTAACTCCGTACTATATTGAAAACAGTGCTGTGGATACCGGTTCTCCAAATATTGTAACCGGTACTTTGGCTGACTACAGAGGATTCGATACTTTGTGGGAAACATCTGTTATGTTTGTGTCGGGGCTGACTGCTTGCTTGATTTTGATGAAGAATACAGGAGAAGGCGATAGCATGCTGACAGGCGGAAAACAAAATAAAAAGAAAAAGGGAGGAAAGTGATCATGAAAAATAACCAGTTGAAAAAACCTTTCGGCGGTATTATTTTGGATTCGTCCTTCCGTATCATTATTCCCTTTACGTTGGTTTATGGGATGTACATTTTAACCCATGGGGAATACAGTCCCGGCGGTGGTTTCCAGGCTGGTGCATTGTTGGCTGTGGGGATTGTGCTGGTACGTCTGATTCAGGGCGCGGATAAGGAAAGCTTTAATGTCCCCGGGCCTATTGCTGTTGTTTGCGCTGGTGTCGGTACGTTTATTTATGCAGCGACAGGCTGGTTGACTTTGTTTGGTGGCGGAAAATTTTTGGACTATTCTTTTTTGCCAGTGCCAATGGAGCATTTAGCAGAGCTGCATGCACTGGGCATTTTAATGATTGAGATTGGCGTAACGGTTTGCGTTATGATGACCATTATCGATATCATGGATGCAATTATTGAGCGTTTAGATGATGATAAGGAGGTAGATTACCATGAGTGATGCTAGTACAATGGATGTCATCAATAATTTTCTGGCCACAAAAGGGATCTATTCTCTGGTCTTGATTTTACTGTTTTTAGGGTTATATGGTATGATTGTCAGCAATAACTATATGAAAAAGATGATGGCGATGAATGTTATGCAGGTTGCAGTTATCTTCTTCTATTTGTGTTTTGCGCAAAAGGATGGCGGGATGATTCCGATTCTGAACGGCATTACCACTGACCCGAATGCTTACATCAACCCATTGCCTCATGCGCTGATGCTGACTGCCATTGTAGTTAGCCTTGGTACTACCGGCGTTGCGCTGGCTTTGCTGATGCGTATTAAAGAAGCATATGGTTCAGCTGAGGAAGATGAAGTATTGAGGAGGGCAGATAAATGAGTCAACATTTTCCCGTTTTAATCGTATTACTGCCCTTGAGTGCGGCGCTCTTAAGCCCTTTCTTCAGCTTTATGTATAGGCAGGCTGGCAAATGGATTGCCGTAGCAGCTCTGGCAGGTTCATTTCTTTGTTCGGTAGGTTTATTGCTACAGGTAACAGCAGGCGGCGGACAAGCGATTCATTATTATATGGGCAACTGGGTCCCTCCTTTAGGAATTGAATTTGTTGTAGATCCTATTAATGCAGTGATTGTAGCGATGATCACGTTTTTAGCAATGTGTACTGCTATTTACAGCACACCTTTTTTGAAGAAGTCTAATTGGCTTTATATGGGTGGCTATTATACATTGATGGCCTTATTGTGTGTTGGCTTAAGCGGTATGACATTAACTGGCGACGTATTTAATCTGTATGTGTATTTGGAGATTGCCTCTCTTTCTGGCTATGGTTTGATTGCATTGGGCGGCAATAAAGGTACTTTGGCGGCATTTCGCTATTTGCTGATTGGTACTATCGGCGCTTCTCTGTATTTGTTAGCGATAGGCTTTATGTATTCCATGACCGGTTCTTTGAACATGGCTGACTTGTCTGTACTCTTGCAGGACAAGATGGACTATCCGCTGATGATTATGGTGATTGGTCTGTTGATTGCAGCCTTTGGCATTAAAGCAGCTCTGTTTCCGTTCCATGGCTGGCAGCCGGACTCCTACACCTATTCCCATCCAGGAGCAGCACCATTGATCTCCGGTGCAATGAGTAAGGTGCCTGCTTATGCAATGCTGCGTTTTTTCTTCTATTTATTTGGTGCACAGCATTTGTTTGTACAGCATGGTTTGACGGTCATTGGCATTTTAGGTGCGCTGGGTATTATTTTAGGCTCTGTTATGGCTATTGCCCAGGATGATTTCCGCCGCATGCTGGCTTATTCCAGCGTGGCGCAAATCGGTTATATTGCAGTGGGCTTGGCGATCGGCAGCATGTATGGTTTGATTGGTGCAATTTTGCATATTATCAATCATGCATTTATGAAAGGTTCTTTATTTATGGCCATTGGCGGTGTACAGTATCGTTTTGGTGAATTCCGTATCAGTCAATTGGGCCAGCTAAACAAAAAAATGCCATTCACAGTGTTTACTATCTGTGTGGCTGCATTGGGCATGATAGGGATTCCGCCTGCCGGTGGTTTCTTCAGCAAGATTTATATTATGCAAGGAGCTATGGAAACAGGTCAGTATATTTATATTGCTGTTTTAGTAATCAGTAGCTTGCTCAATGCCGTTTATTTCTTCCGTGTAATGGAAAATATTTTTGTCAATCCGGATGCAGGCCTGAAAGAAATAAATCCTACGGCGGGAAAATTGGAATTGCCGTTGCAGATGTTAATCCCCATTGTGTTGTTCGGGATCATTATTTTGGCACTGGGCTTCTGTAACGCATCGGTTGTAGATTGCATTATTAAATTAGGATTGCCGGAGGTGTTCTTAGGATGACAATTACTGATATCAGACCATTTCTGGCGGTAGGGGTATCGCTTCTGGCTGCCTTTTTAATCATGTTCAGCGGGAAAAAACCGAATGTGCGTGAATTTTGGAGTGTAGCGGCTGCCTTTATTAAAGCAGGATTGATTTTTTCTATGGTGCCGGCAGTGTTGGCGGGGAATGTGTATGAGTACACCTTGTTTGCCGTAACCGATACGCTTGGCTTCACATTGCGCACTGACGCAGCGGGGATGCTGTTTGCGTGTGTATCTTCTTTCTTATATATTCCGGTTTCCTTCTATGCCATTGGGTATATGAGGGGACATCACGAAAAAGAACAGACAGGTTTCTTTGCTTCCTTTGCAGTATGTTTGTCTGCTGCTGTGGGAATTGCCTTATCGGCTAACCTGTTAACTTTCTTTATTTTTTACGAATTGCTGACAGTTGCTACCTGGCCTCTAGTGTTTCATGAACGTAATGAGGAAGCACGGTTTGCTGGTCGTAAATATTTGATTTACACATTGGTAAGCGGTCAGTTAATGCTGGCGGGGATTATCGTTGTGTATGCTCTTGCGGGAACGCTTGATTTTCAGGCTGGCGGGTTCCTGAGCATTGACATGGCTCCTAAATGGATGCTGCAATTCCTGTTCTTTATCATGGTATTGGGTGGTGCAGTAAAAGCGGGTGTTATGCCGCTGCATGGATGGTTGCCTTCGGCCATGGTTGCTCCTACTCCAGTAAGTGCGCTGCTGCACGCAGTGGCAGTGGTAAAAGCCGGTGCGTTCTGTGTGTTGCGGTTGGTTGGCTTTGTGTTTGGGCCAACACTTTTGGCGCAAATCGGTGCGGCTACAGTATTGGCTTGGTTTGCAGCCTTTACCATTATTGCGTCTTCCTTGATTGCCATGAAACAGGACAACTTGAAACGACGCTTGGCTTTTTCCACAGTAGGCCAGTTGTCTTATGTTGTATTGGGTGCTGCGCTATTAGCGCCTTTAAGTATCTTGGGTGCATATTTTCACATTGTTGCCCATGCGTTAATGAAGATTACCCTCTTTATGTGCGCCGGTGCAATTATTGTAACGGCTCATAAAGATAATATCAGTGATATGCATGGCATTGGGAGAAAGATGCCCATTACCATGGCTTGTTACACCATCGCTTCTTTGGGGATTGCCGGTATGCCGTTTATCGTCGGCTTTATCAGCAAATGGAACATTGCACTGGGTGCCTTGCAGGTAAGTCAACCGTTTTACATTGTGGTTCTGATTTGCAGTGCGTTGTTGGCGCTGTCCTATTTGATGCCGGTGACACATTTGGCCTTTTTCAAGCCAAATGAAAATGGTGAGTTCAAGACCTATGGAGAAGCAAATAAATTCATGTTGATTCCAATCTGTGTAACCGCAGCATTGTCGGTAATTTTAGGCATTATGCCGAACTTTGGCCCGCATTTGTATGATCTGGCTTCTATGGCTGCACAGAGTATTACGCAAGGCTGGATTGGAGGTGGCTGGTGATGGGTTCTCTGAATAAAAAGAAAATTTATATCATCATTGCCATTGCAGTAGCAGTATCGGTGGTTGTCGAAGTGCTCTTTGCCCATCCCCATGGACACAATTTCTGGCATACTATGCCGGGTTTTGATATCATTATGGGCTTTGCAGGTGGCTGGCTGCTCATCCTGTTTGCAAAACAGATTTTAGCGCCGTTGCTGCAGCGCGATGAAAATTATTATGATGGAGGTGACGGTGATGAATAATATGGTATTCCATCCCGGTTTGATTTTGATCGCGACCGGATTCATCGCCGCGATCGTCCCTAAAAATGTACGCAAATTTATTTTGGCTGGCGGGCCGTTGGTTGCGTTGGCTGCTATGTTTTCTCTGTCCTATGGCGCAGAATGGGTGGTACCCTTTATCAATGGAATAGATTTGCATTTGATACAGGTAGACCGCCTGAACTGGGTATTTGGCTTGATTTTCAGCATGATGGCTACAATCGGCGGAATCTACTCCATGCACAATAAAAGTTGGATGGAAGCATTGGCCAGCATGTGTTATGCTGGCGGTGCCTTAGGTGTTACGTTGTGCGGCGACTGGATGACCTTGATTTTCTTCTGGGAATTGATGGCTGCTTCCTCGTTATTCTTAATCTGGTGCAACAATACTGCTAAATCGAGAAAAGCGGGTTTCCGCTATTTGCTGGTCCATATGTTTGGCGGGAATATGCTATTGGCAGGGATTTTCCTGAAAGTAAGCGCGGGCGATATGCTGGTGAGCAATGTAACTGCCGTGCATGATGCAGCTTTCTGGTTGATTCTGATCGGCGTGGCCGTGAATGCTGCCATTCCACCGATTCATGGATGGTTGGTAGATGCTTATCCTGAAGGGACCATTACCGGCAGTGTATTTTTGAGCTCTTTCACCACAAAAGTAGCTGTGTATTGCTTGATTCGTATGTTTGCCGGTACAGAATTCCTCATTTGGGTTGGTGTTGTCATGGCTCTATATGGTGCATGCTTCGCCATTATCGAAAATGACATGCGCCGTTTGCTGGCCTATCATATCGTCAGCCAGGTAGGGTTCATGGTTTGCGGCGCAGGAATTGGTACGGATTTGGCGCTCAATGGGGCAACTGCCCATGCGTTCAGCCACATTCTGTACAAATCCTTGCTGTTCATGTGTGCCGGTGCCGTGATTTATGCCACGGGCATCCGCAAAATCAATCATTTGGGCGGTTTGGCGAAAAAAATGCCTTTTGTGTTTGTGTGCTTTGTCATAGCGGCCTTCTCTATTTCGGGGATTCCGCTGTTTAATGGATTTATCAGTAAATCCATTACCATCAGTGCCGCTATGGAAGCAGGACTGCCAGCCATTGAACTGTTGCTGCAGTTGGCCAGCGTCGGTACTTTCTTGTCCATCACCATGAAGATGATTTATTTTATCTTTATTCGTGAAGGCAAAGATGTGGAAATCAAAAATGAAATTCCCAAAAACATGTACGTAGCTATGGGGATTGGTGCAACACTGTGTACCCTTTATGGGATTTTCCCAAATTTGCTGTATCAATTCTTGCCGTTCGCCATGGATTACCATCCATTCACAGTAGACCATATTGTACAGTATGTACAGCTTTTAGGTGTGGCGATGATACCGTTTATGATGTATCTGTCTCACATGGAGCCTCACGAACAGCTGACACTGGATTTGGATTGGCTGTATCGAGTACCCTTTGTGAAGCTGGTGGTAAGTATTTCTTCCTTTGTTTGTGCTGTGCGCGCAGCTTTGGGTGAATTTTGCCGTTCCATTTATGACATGTTCAACATGTTGATGGCCAATCCCATGCGCTTTTTATCTTTGGCGCCGCGAGCTTTGGAGCACACCGAACAGGTGCCGGAAAAATATGATGCCGATGGGTATCGGGCGGTTATTGGTGAGCCGATGATCGTCATCATGACAGTGTTTTTGGTTGCAGTTGTATTTATTGCTTTTGTGTAAAATAGGGTGATAGGTGTACTGACCAGTCGTTGTGTGGTAAAAATATGATAATTTCATAAAACTGTGAAGTAGCAGCGTTTCTCATATCCGCAGAAGGGAAGGGGAAGCGCTGCTTTTTATAGTGCAGGGAAAAATATAAGAAAAAATTCAGCTCTATATAATAAAAATCGGTTCGGCACGGAGAAATATCTGGGGAACTGGTGTATCCAAAATATGTTTATAAAATCAAAATGATTTTTGCGATTGTAACAAAAAAGAAAAATATAGGATAAATTT
>DKVF01000043.1 GCA_002491065.1 Peptococcaceae bacterium UBA7185 | reverse complement strand
GGTAATGGATGGCGGCAAGTGCATCTTGCAGGTGCAGGGCGTAAGACCATTTTTCAGCGACAAATTTGACATTACCAAACACCCGCAATATAAATACCTGCTGGATTCCAGCAAAAAGAACGCTTTTGATATTGAAAAATATCTGAGCCGAAGATTGACCGTCCGACCGGACGACGTTTTTGAAAGCTGTGAACTCGAAGCGCCGTCTGCGTCTGATGCACCCGCTGATTGATCTGTTCAACCGGCGGGTTTTTTTGTTCCTATCCACTCATTCACAACAAATTTATGGAGGTAGATTTATGGCATTTT
Organism: Peptococcaceae bacterium UBA7185; assembly: GCA_002491065.1. Taxonomy (GTDB): domain Bacteria; phylum Bacillota; class Peptococcia; order Peptococcales; family Peptococcaceae; genus UBA7185. The sequence goes on along the minus strand of DKVF01000043.1, from coordinate 2,842 downwards.
TTACAAGCGCAATCGACACTTTGAAGGTACTCGTTATCGCATTAGGCGCGGGCCTTGGCGTATGGGGCGTGATCAACCTGCTGGAAGGCTATGGCAACGATAACCCTGGCGCGAATGCTCAGGTGCGGTAAAGTAACACACAAAACTTAAATAGACAGTTCCCTGCTATTCCGTTTTAATTGAACAATCAAATTTGCGAAAACCTCTCTGATGCAGTATAATAAAACATCAAGGAGGCGTACATCAGCATGAGAAGCAGACAACTTGAGATTTTACTTTATCTGATGGAAACAAAAAAATCCACTTATGCAGAACTTGCAAACCATTTTGAGGTGAGCAAGAAGACAATCATGCGTGATATTGATAAGATTTCCGGTATGGGAGTTCCTGTTTACACGCAGCCGGGTTATGAGGGAGGTGTGTTTCTTGCACCGGATTATCGGTTTAACAGAAGTTTTTTTACTGCGGAAGAAATTGAGGATATCATTCTTGCGTTCCACATTGTACACCATTTAGACGCAGGCGTTGGAAAAAACTCTGCCTTACAGAAGCTGGAATTGTTAATACCAGAATTGACTTTTTTAAAAGAGTTCGATTTTACTGAGTATCTAAAGATTGAGTTACTTCAAAAGCCTGTTACCGCACGCACGCCGGTTTGTAAAGTGATCAATGCCGGGTTAGACGATGAAATATTTCTCGATATGACAGCTGCCGGAAAACGGTATATCGCAGCCCCGTTGTATTATATTTTGCGTTTAGATGGACTTTATTTGTATTGTGCGGACGAAAACAGCTTTTTTACGCTGAAAATAGAACAAATATCCCGATGTGAAATGACAAGCCGGGAATTTGACCGAACAGATTATCTGCCGGAATCCTCTAAAAAATAAAAATACCAGAGGGAAAGAGACATATCGTGTCCACTTCCATCTGGTATTCTCTTTTTTAGGAGGTTATTTCACATGGAAAAAAACACTTATGAATCAAAGTCGATTCGTGCTTTAATTGTTACATTTTCCATTCCGACCATTTTATCGCTGGTAGTGGAAATTATGACATCCGTTGTAGATACGGTGTTTGCTGGACATCTGGGAGCAGCAAGCGTAAATGCGCTCACAGCAATGGGATTGCTTTCTCCAGTACTAAGCATTTTTACTGCATTTCAAGCGTTGTACGCAGTTTCTACAGCGATTTTAATTGCTCGCCATTTGAATAACAAGGAAGAACGAAACGGTTACTTCTCTACGGGAGTTTTGTTCACGATTCTTGTAAGTTTGGTTGTATCTGTTCTTTCTTTTTGGGGCATGGATAATATTCTGCAATTGTTAGGCGCGGAGAGAGAAGTTTTCGACTTAGCTAAAAAATATCTGCAAATTCAACTGGTCAGCAATATTTTTAGCGCAATGGGATATACTCTGACAAGCTGTATCCGAGCGTTTGGTTATCCCAAAATGGAAATGGTGATTACAACGCTGGCAGTCGGAGTGAATATTGCTGCGAACGCGATTTTTGCGTTTGGTTTTCAAATGGGTTTTACCGGCCTTGCTTTGGGTACACTGGCGAGCGAAATGATCTGCATGCTGCTGGCTGTATGCTGGATTTTGAAAAAAGGGTTTTTCCCATCATTCCGAAATCTGCATTGTACAACATTATGCTGCAGAGCATGGGAATTGTTTCGGCTTGGTTTTGTACAGACTGTGATACAGGCGCTTGCTGGTTGTACAGGATTTTTTGTCAATAACAGTTTAATGCTCCATGCCACATTAAATCATGTGGCAATCTGGAATATTGTCCAGAAGATATATACCCTTTTGCTCATGCCGGTTGTTGGAATCACGCAGGGGATTCAGACTGTTATTGCCTATTACAGTGGCCATAAACAGGAAACAAAGAAACAGAAAACGATCCGTCTGACTATTTTTTACACAGTACTGTATGGCTGTATCGGTACAGTTTTCGTTTTCCTTTTTGGAAACAAGATATTAAGCATTTTTGGCAGTTCTGATGCAATGCTCGCACAAAGCACAGCGGTATTGAAAATTATATTCCTCACATTTCCGGTTGTCGGCATTTTCTATACGATATTGACGTTACTGGAAGTAACAGAGCATGAGATAAAAGCAGTGATACTTACTTTATTGCGACAAGTATTTTTGTTGTTACCGCTGGTTTACCTGCTTCCCAACCTTTTTCCTCAACTGAAAAATGCAGTGTTTTGGGCTGTACCAATATCAGATTTGCTTATCTTATTTCTTGCGATCATTATGAAAGCGATTGCTTTTGAAAATAGCAAGGACAATCGAGCCAGTCAACGGTAAATAAATGGGCTGCGCCCACCGTTGACAGCCCCGACTGTCCTTGCTGGTAGGTAGCTAAAGGGCGACAGCGAAAAGTGCTGCCGCCGTTTCTCATCATTCAGAAAGTGGGAAAAGCTTTAAAGAAGAAAGTTCCGTACACGCCGGAGTTTGCAGCCACTCAGAGCAAGTATCGACCCGTGGCCCAAATTTCGCTTTCGCTCATTTGTCCTCCTGGTCTGTTACTTGTTGGGGTTGCCACCCCAAACCCGCCTTAGGCCGGTGCATCCGCACCGGCCCTTGTGTCTGCTCGACAAAAGTAGACGTTGGAATTGATTGACAGTGCTGCGGTTTTGCTCTATAATAGCCTTGACGATGAGTGAGATATAAGAAGTGAATATGAAAATACATTGAACCCAGATGGTCTTGACCACCTGGGTTCAATGTATTTCCGAAGGCCAACGCCCACTTCTTCATCACAGATTAGAAATAGGAACCTCCCCCAGACAACTGAATATGGAAACGAGTACAATGGGGGAACTATGCCC
>DKVF01000085.1:33095-33868 GCA_002491065.1 Peptococcaceae bacterium UBA7185 | reverse complement strand
CCCACTTGCAGCGCCACCGCCAGATTGATGTCCTTCTCTCTGGCCTGTGCGCCCACCGCGCCGGGGTCGGTTCCGCCGTGTCCGGCGTCAATGTATATCAATTTTGGATTCATAGGTTTCTCCTTATTTCGTCTTTTGTTGTGGTTTGCTCCAACAATTCTGCTGTAACCTGCAAGCCCTTTGTCAATACTGGGGGCACTGCAATGCCCACGGCTACCAGATTTTCTAAAATGCTCCGCGCTTCGTTGACGGTGAGATTGGCCAGGGTGAACCAGCCCAGAAGGTGCATACAGGATAAATCCACGGCCAGCACATCGGCGCCCACTGCTTCAAACACCGCCGCTGCGGTAAAGGCCACGGCAATCAGAATCCAGTAGCACAGCTTTTTCATGACGCCCTGCAAGCCCACTCTGCTGCTTTCCTCGTGCAGTCGGCGCGCCTTGTACCAGCCTGTCAGCCAGTCCAGCACGTTAAAGAGCAGCAATGCGGCGAATAAATACCAGTATGTGCCGAAAATCCCTGCCAGGAGCAGTGCCCAGCCTGCCAGTAAGGCGTTGTATCCGTCTAAAAAGTTGGAGATATTAAAATAAGGTTTCATATTCTGCTCCTTTCGCTGTATCTGCTTCTGTCTGCTCCTGCTCTGCCAGCCACAATTTCACCCCCTGGGCATAGCCTTTCATCTGTGCTTCTATCAGGGACAGATGCTGCCAGATGTCCTCGTCAGGCAGATTGCACACCGCCAGCGCCGCAGGAATTTGTACCCTTTGCAGCCA
>DKVF01000085.1:32282-32781 GCA_002491065.1 Peptococcaceae bacterium UBA7185 | reverse complement strand
TCCAGCAATACGGCCAGCCGCCAGCTCTGGCGGTACCGCTCCCAATCGCTGGTCACGGGATGGTAAACCACACAGCCTACTCCGCCGAAGGTGGTGGCCAGCTGCAGCGCCAGATGGCATTCCCCTGTCGGTAATGGGTCCCCATTGCCCAACTGTACCCGAAAGCCGCAGGCGGTAAGCTCCCGCTCCAGATACAGGAGCGCCGCCGCGCTGCTTATGGCAGCGGCGGCATCCTGCTCCACGGCGGTGCAGAGATACACAGTTGTCTGTTTCTCTCTCATGGCCGTTCAGCTCCCTAAAACAGTGTTTCCACGATTTTTGTGGTAGTGATCAGGTCGGCGGATTTGATTGCTTCCACCAGATTGCCCTTGGCATCGCAAAGGGTATTGGCTGCGACAATCCCTTCCATGGTGAGGCTGACATTTTCGCCGTCGATATTCTCCATTGGATCGTCCAGATTGATGGTGCGGCTGCTGGCAGTTGTGGCAAATTTCATGCT
>DKVF01000085.1:0-31976 GCA_002491065.1 Peptococcaceae bacterium UBA7185 | reverse complement strand
CTCCTTTCATTTTCGCAAATACCGCTCAACAAGGCGGCTTATCAGAACAGGTTTTCCACTGTTTTTGTCGTGGTGGTCAGATTGGCCGAATTGGCCAGTGTGACCAGATTGCCCTTGTTGTCGCAAAGGGTGTTGGCCGCGACCATGCTTTCCATGGCCAGGCTCACGCCTTCAGCGTCCAGCGTTTCCAGCGGATCATTGACGCTGACCGTGCGGCGACTGTCCTCATCGGTCTTAAATTCCATGTTTAAGACTTTGGTGGTGGTAGTTGTTGTCATTATGCATTCCTCCAAATCAGATTTTATTTTTTGTCTGCCTTTGCCTGTTCCTCCGTGGCTTCGGATATCGCTTTGCCTGTGCAGCTTTGCTGGACTGACGTCCATCACGCTCTGCACAGCCCGCAGCGTTATCCGCCCCAAAGTCGGAATGCTGGCAAAGCAGACATGGAGAATTTAGTTACTTTGCTCTATGCTTATGTGGTTGTGTTCTGCCTGCTGTGTTCAGTTGCCGATCACCGTGGTGTCGATTCGTTCTACGGATTTGACGGTCTTGCTCTGCAGGCTGTTCAGTTTTTCCGCTGTGGTCTGCAGGTTGGCGTTGGTGGCTTCGGGATTCATGTTGCTCAGGGTTTTGCTGCTGGTTTTGTTCTCGTCCACCTGATAGGTGATTTTCAGTTTGGTGCTTGCTGGCATGTGCATTCTCCTCTCTGGGTTGTAACTGTGTGTTTTGGTTTCTTCGCCGCGACTTGTGGCAAGTATAGCAGATTGGGGCAAGAAAATGCAAACGCGTCAAAACGACAGAAGTTAAGAAAAACTGTTGTTTATACGGTGTTAAGTGTAAGTTTAACGGTCTTAAATGTTGTTTTACCGCAACAAAATGTAGGAATATACACATTTTGCTTTTTTGAAGAAAATTGCAGAAATTCGCTACTTGCTGGGAATGTGATTTGAAAAAGTTGCATAATTTTGCTACTTTACAGTGTACCATGCTTTGTGGAAGTTAGCGTTTCCACTGTGCCGCATTATTCGAAAAAGCGGCATTTTCGGATTTTTATTTTTATAAGCGTGGGGCTTGGTCGTCCTCATCACCAGCACCACTGTTTTTACATCCGCGCGCTGTTACTGAGGAATTAAGCAGTTATGTGGTGGTGAGAAGAAGACATCACCACCACTCACATATACATTTACATCAACATCAACATTTACATTCACATATACATTTACATCAACATATACATCTACATCAGGTTCCGATTCAGGAAACCAGTGGTTTTTGATTGTGTAACCTATGGTTATTGGTTGGGAAAGTGGTGGGTGTTGGTTGATTTGTGGTGAGAATTTCAGGTTTACGTCCTTTGATCGCGGTTGCGCAAGAAGACATAAAGTATCAATTGAAACCGTTCTGCGAAAACAGCTGTTATAAACAAAGAAACTCAGGGAATTATCTTATACCTTTATTATCCCGGAATGATTGAAAAATTTATATCTGCATGATATAATGGGTCAGTATAGGTATAAGATTTTTCCCGGAGGTAAAGAAATGGCAAAACAAATACACATCCGCTTAGAGGACGCATTATATGAGGCTCTTTGTGTATATACAGAAACATCGGGGCAGTCTGTTCAGGATTGTGTTTCAGGGGCAGTTATGCAAATGCTCAATAAGCAAAACGCACCATCTGCAAACTCTGATGCTCCGTTTACATTTATAGATTTATTTGCAGGAATTGGTGGTATGCGCCTTGCGTTTGAAGAAGCAGGTGGTCATTGCGTTTATTCTAATGAATGGAACAAATACAGTCAACAAACATATTTTGCAAATTTTGGTCAAAAGCCGGACGGCGATATTACTCAGGTTGAAGCAGGCAGTATTCCTGATCACGATGTTCTTGTAGCTGGATTTCCCTGCCAGCCGTTTTCGATTGCAGGTGTTTCAAAGAAGCAAAGTCTGGGCAGAGCAACTGGTTTTGAGGATAAGACGCAGGGAACACTTTTCTTTGATGTATGCCGAATATTGAAAAAAAAACGTCCCAAAGCGTTTATGCTTGAAAACGTAAAAAACCTGTGCAGTCATGACCGTGGACGTACCTTTAAGGTAATATTAGAATCACTTGATGAACTTGACTATGAAGTATTCTACCAGGTTATTGATGGTCAGAACTTTGTACCTCAACATCGTGAGCGTATTTTGATAGTGGGTTTTGACAGAAAGCATTTTGGTAAAGATATTCAATTCAGTTTTGATATTACGCCAGTTTATCCCAAGCCAGTTATCCAGGATATTCTTGAGCCGGAAGTTGATGCAAAATACACTTTATCCGATAAATTATGGATATATCTTCAAAACTATGCCGCAAAACATAAAGCAGCAGGCAATGGTTTCGGATATGGTATTGCGCCGCTTGACGGAGTATCAAGGACTTTGAGTGCGAGATATTACAAAGATGGTTCTGAAATTCTCATCGAACAGGAGGGTTCAAATCCTCGAAGACTGACACCAAGAGAATGTGCGAGATTGCAGGGATTTCCTGATACATTCAAGATACCTGTTTCAGATACACAGGCATATAAGCAGTTTGGTAATTCAGTTGTCGTACCCTTGATGGCTGATATAGCAAAGCTGATAGTAAAGAAAATAGAAAAAATGGAAAAACAGGGTTTGATTGATACGATTGTGGAGGTGATATGATGGAAAACTATTCAATGTCAGCTGTTCAGGCAGCATTGCATGGGCAAAAAGTATTCTGCAAATTCTTATCTGCGAATGATACAGGTTTGACGGGAGGACATCAGGCAGGTATTTATATTTCAAAGCCAGCTATCCCTATTTTGTTTGATGAACCCGGCGAAAAGGGACAGAACAAAGAAAAATGGGTTAAAGTTAAGTGGCATAATGACTTTGAAACGGACACACGATTTATTTATTACGGTCAAGGTACTCGAAACGAATACCGTATAACAAATTTTGGTAGAGGTTTCCCTTTTTTGAAACCTGAATATACAGGAGCATTGTTCGTATTTGTGCAAAACTCATTCGAAGACTATCAGGGGTTTGTCCTGAATACGGAAGATGAAATTAACCAGTTTCTTGATGCGTTTGGTATAAGCCCCACGGAAACAAACAGGTTGATAGAAACGCGGTTGGTTACGCCGGAGCTTCATGAAAAAATGGAGGTCGAAAAATTCATTTCTGAATTAGATGTGGATTTTCCAAGTTCCGAACTGATGTCTGCTGCCGCAAGGCGTATTCAAGATACGGTATTTAACCATCAGGAATTTATCTGCACAAATCCAGACAGAAAACTGTTAGACTGGACTGATGCGGAATACAGACTGTTCCGTGCATTGGAATATGCCCGTTATGGCGAAATGATTACCCGCGGTTTTTCATCAGTTGAAGATTTTATAGCAACAGCCAATCAGGTACTTAACCGAAGAAAAAGCAGAGCAGGAAAAAGTCTGGAACATCACCTTGCCGCAATTTTTGATGGAAATCAGATTGTCTATCAGTCACAGGCAATAACAGAGGGAAATAAGAAGCCCGATTTTCTGTTCCCATCGCAGGCGGCATATCACAATCCTGCATTTCCGACAGACAAATTGATTTCATTAGCGGCAAAAACTACCTGTAAGGACAGATGGCGTCAGGTTATTAACGAAGCTGACAGATTGCGTGATAGAAACAAATTCCTCTGTACTTTGCAACAGGGAATTTCGGTGGCACAGATGGATGAGATGGAAGCTGAACAGGTTATATTGGTTGTGCCTAAACCATATATACAGACTTATCCTAAAGATTGCCAGGAACGTATCTGGACTGTCGGCAAATTTGTTCAGTTTGTAAAAGAAACGGAGCGTTTATAATGACAGACAGATTGACATCTCAAGAGCGAAGCAAAAATATGTCTGCAATAAAAAGCAAGGACACCAAGCCGGAAGTATATTTTAGAAAAAAGCTGTTCTCCAAAGGTCTGCGATATAGAAAAAATTACGGTAAAGTCAGCGGACATCCAGACATATTTATTGCAAAGTACAATACTGCAATTTTTGTGAATGGATGTTTTTGGCATCGTCATCAAAATTGTAAATATGCTTACACACCCAAAAGTCGTATTGATTTCTGGGAGAAAAAATTTGAAACTAATGTGTTTCGTGACTTGACTGTAAAGCAGGAACTATATTCTCAAAAAATCAAACAGCTGGTTGTCTGGGAATGTACGATCAAACGGATGATGAAATTTTCTGACTATGAAAATGAACTTCTGGTAAGAGTTATGGATTTCCTGGTTTCTGAAGAAATGTATCTTGAATTATAAAAACTGAATAACGACTAAGCCAGGAGGCAATCAACCGTAGAAAGCTGGTCGTTTCAGCCTGAAGAAAAGAGCGTGAAATGTATTACAGGTCAGGATGGGGATGCAGTAAAGAGTTCCTTCGTGGAGCAGATGTATAAAATTATTTTGTTTCATTTCATGGTATAATAAAAACCAAGAGTGATGTACTGAACGGAAGGAGAAAAAATGGATATAAATGCTTTAATTCAAATATTACAATGTGCTGCTTCACAAATAGCAGAATCATGCTGTATTGTGAATGGAGCTCTTATGGATCTTGATGAAGTAGAGAATATGGGCTATAACGAATTTAGTATGCGCGCCAGAATGAATACGCCGCTGAAGCTGTACAAATACTTTCCCAATCGACTAACTAAAGAAAATACTGGGTCTTCAAAAACTGTGAATTACAGCATACAGGCATTAAGAGATAATACGGTTTTTATGCAGTCCCCAGGTTTATTTGATGATGTGTATGATTCTGATATCAGTTTGGATTATAGTGAATATGAAAAGTTCCGTTTGTTGGAGTATTGTGAGCGTTGCGAACTGCATGTCAGTGAAGCAATGACTACAGAAGAACTTGGAAATGCACTATTGCAGGCAATAAGAGAATCCTTCAACGCTGCTGGAAATTTTTATTCCGTTTTTAAGCGCAAACCCGCTTCAAAAATAGAGGAATTATCTAGCGAGCTGTTCTTGAAGAATCTACAAATTGAATTGTGTAAAGACGGAGATTTGGGTAAAGCTGTAACTCGCGTAATCGGTTCTGATTATGAGGAATACGCGCAACGTTTGCAAAATATGTTTCGGGTAACATGTTTTGCTACAAGCCCATATTCACAGTTGATGTGGGGCGGCTATGCGGACTGCCACAAAGGATTTTGTGTGGAATATACGGTACTTCCCGACGATCCACAGTATCAGAACCTGTTTTATAATTTATTTCCAATGATTTATTGTAAGGTACGGCCGAATATAACAGAGCGACTGGCAAGGTCTGAATATAAGGAGACAACAATAGATTCTTTACGGGATATTTATTTCCATGGGGTATTGCGCAAAAGTATTGACTGGGCTTTTCAGAATGAATGGAGATTAGTATTTCCTAAGGGGTGGGAGTGGGAAACGAAAGACTACTGTGTTCCCTTTTTCCCGATTACCAAAGTGTTTTTGGGAAACAGAATGTCACCAGATGCACGAAAAGAAATTATCGAAATATGTCATGAGAAAAACATTCCTTACATTGGAATGACGAGAAATCCCAATATATTTGAGATGCAGGAATGTTCCATTCAATGTGAAGACTGTCCAAGATGTACAGGCAACATACCAGAATAGCTGAATCAATGCACTTAAGGGGCTGCTTTTTACAGCCCCATCCTTTTTACAACCAACTTACGAAAGATTTTTGCGGTTTACTGCAAAAATCCGCAATAGAGAATTGGCACTGTTTTGACTTGAACCGAATGCAATTCACGCACATCGATCTGAATAGTCAAATGCCTTTTCAGCAATATGACTCCGCGATTCGCGGAGTCATATTTTTTACGATACTGTTTTTGTTTTACAGAGCCACGGGGTATTCATGGCGGTGCCCGAAGGTGGAGATATGGGTAAAGCCCAATGTTTTCAGCACAGCGGTGGTTTCTGCTACTTTGTATCCCACGTATTCGCTGCGGTGGCTGTCGGAGCCGATGGTGATGCGGGTGCCGCCCAGCTGCCGGTAATGGCGCAGAATGTCAAAGTGGGGCAATCCCATGGCGGATTTATGCCGAAAGCCGGAAGTATTGATTTCCAGGCCTTTGCCGCGGCGAATCAGTTCCTGCAGGAGTTCAGTCACGACGTCCATGGCAATGAGGTAATCGCCGGGCTCATAGGGCAATGGACAGTAGCGTTTGCAGTAATCCAAATGGCCGATGACGTCGAAGTTGTCGAAGTGTCGGATGCAGTCCAGGATGGCGCCGTAGTATTGCCGATAGACCTGCTCTTTGGTTTTTCCCTGAAAAAAGGCTTTCTGGCTGACGGCGATGCCGTCGATTTCATGGACGGAGCCGATGACAAAGTCGAAGGGATAGCGTTTCAAAAAGCTCTCGCACTGCGCCAGGCGGTGCCGTTCCATCCCGATTTCCACACCGGCACGGATGACCAGCTGCCCGCTGTAGCGTTGCCTGTATTGGTTGATGGTGTCCAGATAATTGTCCAGGTCATGGATGTAGTGATTTTCATATTGTAATGGATAGGTGAAATCCATATGGTCTGTAAAGGCAATTTCGTCCAGTCCGGCGGACAATGCGGCCTGACAGATGGCTTCCATGTTGGTCAGGCTGTCGCAGGAAAATTGGGAGTGTAAATGATAATCGATATACATAGAAATCCTCGCTTTTTCAATGATACAAAAAATATCTGCTAATTTATTATACTATCATAACGCGGAGCGTTGTCAAGTGAGGATTGGCGGGAGATTGGACAGGCGTAGGGGAATCTGCATGCTCCCTGTGGACCTTACGGGAAGAGAGGGGAGGACAGCGCATGAGAAATGCAAAACTTCTCACAGAAATTTACAAAGAAAGGCTTTACAAATCAATTGATTTCGGGTATCATATTAAAGGTAGTTTGGATGCGCGCCTGTAGCTCAGTGGATAGAGCACTGGCCTCCGGAGCCAGGTGCGTTGGTTCGATTCCAATCAGGCGTATGATGAGAAGATGCTTCATTGCTTATGCAGTGAGGCATTTTTCTTTATTGTCCTGATTTGCTGTATTGCTGTAAAAGGTTTGTTGTGTGGAAATAAACTGGTTGTCTGGTTGATTGTCTGGTTGAGAAATTTGTATTTTTGAGAACATTTGCTTTGTTTTTCTTTTATTTTGTAAGGGATTTGTGCTATAATAAAGATTCTGAAAATAAGTGATTTTGAGGTGAGCGTATGGCGAAAACCGAGAATATAAAGAAAAAAGAGACGTTGAATATTACCCATATGCTGTTGGGTGTGGCGATGCTGGCTCTGGCGCTGTACAGTGGATGGGCGATTCTACAGGCGCCTGACGGAAGCGGTATGGAGCTGGGCGCGTACAGCGCGCTTTTGCGTGAGAAAACGGGGTTTTTAGGCGGATTATTTTATCTGGTGATGCATGGGCTCACGGGACGGGGAATTTTGCTGTTTCCGTTTTTGTTCTGTCTGTGCGGGTTGTGTCTGCTGTCGGGAAAACAATTGAGCCAGATACAGGTGTCTGGCGTTGTCATGGCTGGTCTGGCAATTTTGACAATGCTGCATATGAATGTGACCTACGTGAATATAAAAGATAATTTTATACTGGGATTGTGCGGCAATGGCGGCGGCGTCCTGGGCGCGGCGATTTCCATGCTGCTGCAAAAGGCGCTGGGAACGGTAGGCGCTTATATTGTACTGTTCTGTGTGGCTGCGATTGCTTTGATATTCATGGCGTACGGATTGTTTGCGGGACAAAATGAGGGGGTTTTTGCTATTATTCGCGATAAAAGTATGCAGATAAAAGAGAAACTGTTGAGTTTCATTTTTATTGAAGAAGAGGATGAGGAGGAAGAAATGTCAGGTTCTCGAAAGGAAAAGGACAGGCAGGGTAAGAAAAAATCCACAGAGCAGAGAGAAGAAAAAATCATAAAAAAAGAAAAAGCTGCCTATGCGGCGGAGCAGGCTGCCCCGCCGAGAAAGGAGAGCAGGCTGGGAAAATTGAAGCGCTTTTTTGTGGAGGACAAACAGGCAACGTCCGGGGAAAAGAAGGGACAGTATCCCCGTTACACCGGCGCGGAATATGTGGTGATTCCCAAGGAGCATACTGTTGTGCTGAACAGTCTGGCGGAGATTCATAAGGCGCTGGATGAGCAGGAGCCGCGGGTGGGATTGAGTCCCCGTGAACCGCTGAAAAAAGAGCCTTATTATATCGCTGATTCTGTGGAGGATTTCCGTCAGCTTCTGGAGAAACGGCAGATTCGCAATCGCATGGAGGCGGAGGCAAAGGAGAAAGCCGTTCAGGAAAAGGCAGCAGAGGAAAAGGCAGTACAGGAAACAGAAGTACTGAGAACTGACGATGACAGTTTGACGGAATATCCGGAGGAACCGGGACTTGAGCTGAAGCCGGAAAATGAACTTCCGCGGAAAGTGACGGCCGTGCCGCGGGACGAGGCCAAAGCGGCAGCACCGATAAAGGGTGAAGCGGTGCAGGCGAGAAGGACAGCAGAAACGACAGCGCACCGCGAGGAAACTATGGTAAAGGAATCGGCGCCTGTTGCCGCAGCGGAATCTCCGTTGCGGGAAGAACGGCAGGAGCAGGGATATCGGCTTCCTTCCATTGATTTGCTGGATGAAAATAAAAATGCCGGCGATAAAAAAAGCATGGCAGCCATGATGCAAAATGTGGAGCAGCTGGAAAAAACGTTGAATGATTTTGGCGTAAAAGGGAAAATTGTAAATGTCAGCTGTGGGCCGGCGATTACGCAATATGAATTTCGTCCGGCGGCAGGTGTGAAGGTCAGCAAGATTATCAATCTGGCTGACGATATTGCCTTGAGTATGGCAGTGGCTGGGGTGCGCATTGAGGCGCCTATTCCCGGAAAGGCTGCGGTTGGAATTGAGGTGCCCAACAAATCGACGACAATGGTGGGTTTGCGGGAAGTGCTTGAGAGCGATGCCTTCCAAAACAGCAAATCAAAGTTGACGGTGGCTTTGGGCAAGGATATCAGCGGACAGGCCATTGTGGCCGATCTGGCCAAGATGCCCCATCTGTTGATTGCAGGTTCTACCGGTTCGGGGAAATCGGTGTGCATCAATACGCTGATCAACAGTATCCTTTATAAAGCGACGCCCGATGAAGTGAAATTTGTCATGGTGGACCCGAAAAAGGTGGAATTGGGCAATTATAATGGAATTCCTCATTTGATTTCACCGGTGGTGACCGATGCCAAAAAGGCTGCTTCTGCGCTGCGCTGGGCTGTGCATGAGATGGACCGCCGTTATGAGGTGTTTGCTACCCATGGTGTAAAGGATATGACCCGTTTTAACAGATTGTCGGAGGAGCGGCGGGCGGCAGCTGCTACAGAGGAAGAGCGGGAAGCCATAGAAATCATGCCGTATATTGTAGTGCTCATTGATGAGCTGGCGGATTTGATGATGGTAGCGCCTGCTGATGTGGAGGATGCCATTTGCCGTCTGGCACAGCTGGCCCGTGCCGCGGGGATTCATCTGGTGGTAGCGACCCAGCGGCCTTCTGTGGATGTCATCACTGGGATTATCAAGGCCAATATGCCGTCGCGTATTGCTTTTGCGGTGTCATCTCAGACAGATTCCCGCACTATCTTGGATATGGGCGGAGCAGAAAAACTGCTGGGTCGGGGCGATATGCTTTTCTATCCCACTGGTATGCCCAAACCGCAGCGGGTGCAAGGTGTATATGTATCTGATCAGGAAATTGAACGTATTACGGAGGCTGTCAAAAATCAGGCGCAGCCGGTGTACAATGAGGAAATCGGTACAGAGATGATTACTACAGAAAAAGAAGAAGAGGTGGAGGAGGCTTGGGACGAGCTGATTCCTGAAGCGACGAAATTGTTTATTGAAAACGGTCAGGCGTCCATTTCACTTTTGCAGCGCCGTTTCCGTGTGGGATATACAAGAGCGGCCCGCATTGTGGATCAGATGGAGCAGCGCGGCCTGGTGGGACCCTATGAGGGCAGCAAGCCGCGGCAGATTAAGGTGACCATGGCACAGTATACGGATATGGTGGAAAACGGGGAGCTGTGATCAGACTGCCTGCCTTGCGTAAGGGAAAATTGTGAAGTAATGATTACAAATTGATGAACATTTGGTGATTGCCTTGCGGGAGTTCCATCAGATGTGATATAGTAGAAACAAAATTGAACAGAACTTCAGCCGGAGGTGACAGATATGCAGGGGATTGGGAAAATTTTAAAAGATACGCGGGAAGCGCGGGGAATTACATTGGATGAAGTTTCGGAAGCCACCAAAATCCGCGTTAAATATTTAGAGGCCATAGAGCAGGAGGAGTTCCAGCTGCTGCCCGGTGAGGTATATGTAAAAGGGTTTACAACGGCGTATTTAAAATATTTGGGGATTAAGGATCTTCCGGAAGTTGTAGAAATTATGAAGTCCCAAAGGGAGAAACCGGAAACATCTGTGTTGGTGCAGGACGAGGATGTAAAAGAAAAAACGGCTTCGAGCCGCAGCTCCCGTCATGCGACCCAGCCGGTACAGCGTCGGAAGGCGCCTCGGGCTGCCTTTGAGGAAAAGCCTTTGAGCAAGAACAGTTCCTTGATTATTGTACTCAGCATTGTGGCCATTGTGTTGTTGCTGGCTTTGCAGTGGGCCTATACGAGAAGCCAGCAGGAGGATATTCCGCAGAATGATGTGCCCCAGCAGGAAGAGCAAAACAGTGGGCAGGAAAACAATGGGGATGAAACGCAAAACAATGGGGATACCCAGGAGCCTGTCACACCGCCGGAACCGGCAGCACCTGTATATGACGGTCTGGAAATGCAGCTGGAAATTTTAGATGTCAATCCCAATGGGACGGACCAGTGCTGGATGCGGATTACCGCTGATGGAAAAAGTACAGAGATGACCCTTTCAGAGGGACAAACGCAAAGTGTGAAGGCTGCGGAAAAAATTAATCTGAATCTGGGAAATGCCGGTGCTGTGAAGATTACACTGAACGGTCAGGATTTGGGCGTACAGGGCAGCCAGGGACAGGTTGTGAAGAAGGAATTTAAGGTAGAGGATTATAATACAACAGCACAGTAACATATTGTATAGATGTTGCTGACATGGTAAAATAAACAGGGGTTGTGATTTCCTTGGCTTTGACCCACGGAGCTGCCCCTGTTTTTTGCTGTAGAAATTCAGGAAGCATAAACGCGCAAATATGAAGGCAAATGTAAAGAAAGAAGGTTGTATTTTGCAAAAAGTAAGCATTTTATCGCTGGGATGTGCCAAGAATTTAGTGCACAGTGAAACGATGATGGGCATTTTTCAGGAACAGGGCTTTGAGCTGACAGAAGAATACGACAAGGCGGAGATTATTTTAATTAATACATGTGGTTTTGTAAATGCGGCAAAGGAAGAATCCATCAATGCCATATTGGAAATGGCGCAGTGGAAAAAATATGGTGCCTGCAGGCTGCTGGTGGCAGTGGGCTGTCTGGTACAGAAATATGCCCAGGAGCTGGCCAGGGAATTGCCGGAAGTGGACATCTTTGTGGGAACCAACGATTATCGCCAGATTGTATCTATTATAAAAGCCCATAAGGCACAGCAGGAAATTGTGGTGCATACCCATTGGACGGAAGAAAGCAAGGAGGGCGCCGCGCCGCGGGTGCTGACGACGCCGACCCATTATGCGTATCTGCGCATTTCGGAGGGCTGTGACAACAATTGTACCTATTGTGTGATTCCGGAAATGCAAGGGCCATACCGCAGCAAGACCATTCCCCAGATTAAGGCAGAGGCGCAGCTGCTGGCAGAGCAGGGTGTCACGGAGCTCATTCTGGTGGGACAGGACACCAGTTATTATGGCAAGGATTTATATGGAAGATTTGCGCTGGTGGATTTGCTGAAGGAGCTGGCGGCCATTCCTGCGCTGCGTTGGATACGGTTGCTCTATGCATATCCCAACAATTTTGACGATGCGTTAATCGACTATATTGCAGGTGAGGATAAGATTTGCAAATATCTGGATATTCCACTGCAGCATGCCGATGATGAAATCTTAAAACGGATGAATCGCAAAATTACGGCAGCGGAAATCAAGGCGCTGATTCATAAATTGAGAGCAAAGATTCCCGGTATCACGCTGCGCTCCACATTTATTGTGGGCTTTCCAGGCGAGACGGAAGCGCAATATCAAAATCTGCTGGATTTTCTGGAGGAAATGCAGCTGGACTGCGTAGGAGCCTTTCCCTATTCCCGGGAAGAAGGGACGCCGGCAGACCGTATGGAAGGGCATCTGGAGGAAGAGGAGAAAGAAAAACGCGCAGAAAATCTTATGGATTTGCAATATGAGATGATGTATCAGAAGCATGAACAGGCCATTGGAGAGCGGCGTCTGGTGGTAATCGACGAGCTAAGCCCTGATGTGCCGGGACTGCTTCTCTGCCGCAGCCAGGGAGAGGCTCCCGATGTGGATCCCTGGATTCTGGTATATGCCGATGAAGGACACGGCTATCAGCCGGGAGAATATCTGACTGTGCGCCTGACAGGCTTGGATGAATATGATTTTATAGGAGAGATAGAATAATGAATCTACCAAATAAGTTGACTGTTGCGCGGGTGTGTATGGTGCCTTTGTTTATGGTAGCTCTGATGCTGAATACAGAAGTGTCCCGCGTTGTGGCGACAGTAATTTTTGCACTGGCTTCTTTCACCGATATGCTGGATGGCAAGATTGCGCGAAAGTATAATCTGATTACCAACTTTGGAAAACTGATGGACCCTTTGGCTGACAAAATTTTGACGGCCGCTGCCATGGTATGTCTGGTGGAGCTGGGCGATCTGGCTGCCTGGATTGTGGTGATTATTCTCTTCCGCGAATACGCCATTACCGGATTGCGCTCTGTGGCCGCTTCTGAGAATATTGTGGTGGCCGCCAATATCTGGGGCAAGGTAAAAACCGTATGTCAGATGATTGCCTTGATGCTGTTGATGCTCAAGCCGCAGATTGTGGCATTGTGCGGTGTAAATTTGGGCTTGATTTTGATGTATGTTGCATTGCTTTTGACTGTTTATTCCGGCGTGGATTATGTGGTAAAATTGAATAAACAAATTACATGGAGTTGAGGGTATGGATAAGGTTGTATTATTTTTGGCGCGGGGATGCGGTTCGGGATTGCTGCGTCCGGCTCCGGGCACCTGGGGATCTGCCGCAGCGCTGCTGATTGGCGTGATTTGGAGTTTTTTTGGCGGGATTCCCTTATGGTTTATTGTAGTGACGGGCATATTGGGCGTCTATATTTGTGACAGCGGAGAAAAGCAGCTGGGCATTCATGATGCGCCTGAAATTGTGTTTGATGAATGGATTGGGATGTGGATTACTTTATGGCAGGTACCATTGGTGCTCATGCCTGTTGCCTTTTTGCTTTTCCGGTTGTTTGATATCAGCAAGCTTGGGCCTATCGGAAAAATTCAGGACCTTCCTGGAGGATTGGGTATTATGGCGGATGATGTCCTGGCAGGGATTGCGGGGCGTCTGGTTTTGGCTGCAGTGATGTTTTTCTTTTAGAGCATATCTGTCTGTAACATGTTTACAGTGCGACAAACCGCTTTTTGTCTTCTTGACAAAAGGCGGTTTATTTGTGTTATAGTTATGATAGTATAATAAAAATAATTAATCGTAATAAAAACAGGGCATAGAAATTTTTGCAAATTGCGAAAAAGTTCCGGTTTAGAGGTGTTCATTGCTATAAAAATGTTGTATAATAAACGGTAAGTTTAATGACAGGAGAAAATTATGGGAAAAACTAAAGGAAAAAAGCGATATCTAAAAGATAATATTGTAAAAATTCTTCTGTTGATTATTGTCGTATGGATTGTGTTCATGCTGATTAACAATCAGGTACGGAGCATGTTGGTTCAGACGGTAGAAGTAAAAAAGACAGTGTTGGAGGATGTGGATACAGGTTACGGATTGCTTCATGGACAGGAAATTGCAGTTCTTGCCGCCGGGGACGGTCCTGCAGAGCGTACGATGAATGAAGGTCAACGGGTACGGAAGGGAAATGCAGTGTTCAGTGTGAATGGCAGTATTTCTTATGCCAGTGAAGCTGGGCTGGTATCCTATCAAATTGACGGCCTGGAAGGCACGGACGATTTAAACAGTATTTGCAGTACAAATTTGGAAACCCGGTACAATACCCAGCAAGCTAACCAGAAGGAGCAAACTGCCGATTGCGTGAACGGTGCAGCATATGCCAAAATTATCAATACCTTCGACGATGTGTATTTGTATCTGACAATGCCGCGAACGGCTTATGTGTCCGGTTTAGAAACGGAGCAGAAGATATGGGTGCGCTTCATTGATATCGAGTATGAGGTGCAGGGTAGGATAAAAGAAATCCTGGATGCTGCGGACGGCACGCGATATTTAAAATTAAAACTGCCTAATGTGAAGGAAACTGTTTTCCAGCAGAGAATTTATAAAATTGAGCTGCCTTATAACCGTTTTTCCGCAATCGCAGTTCCTAAGACTGCACTGGTGGAGAAAGACGGCGAAAAGGGAGTATATTGTTTGCAGAAGGGTTTTGTGTTCTGGAAGGCAGTTACAGTTGGACAAGACTGGGGAGAAAGCGGCCTTGTGGTAATTGAGGACGGTTTGGAAAACGGAGATTTTATTGTAACGACACCGCATAGGGTGCGTGAAGGTGAAAATATAAAATTCTAAAAGGGATGAGTTTTATAATGAGTATTACAGACAATATTGCAGAGATTCGAAGAAACGTAGAAGCGGCTCGAAAAAAGAGTCCCCATCCAGAACAGTCTGTGACCATTGTGGCAGTGACCAAAACCAGAACGCCGCAGCAGATTCAGGAGGTTTTGGCTGCGGGAGTGCCTATTATAGGCGAAAATAGAGTACAGGAGCTTTTGGACAAATATGATGCGGTGGGACCTGGCGCTACATGGCATATTATTGGTCATTTGCAAAGCAATAAAGTAAAATATATTGCGGATAAAGTGGTTCTGGTACATTCTCTGGAGAGTGAATCTCTGGCGAAAGAACTGGATCACCGTATGCAGATATTAGGACATCCCATGGATTGCCTTGTTCAGGTAAATATCGCTGATGAGGAGAGTAAATTCGGACTTGCAAAGGAAGAAGTTTTGCCGTTTTTGGAAATGGTCAGCAAGCTTCCTGGAATCCATGTAAAAGGATTGATGAACATAGCTCCTTTTTTTGAAGATACCGAGCAGGTACGACCGATTTTCCGGGAAATGTATCAATTATTTCAGGAAATAAAGGAAAAACAGATTCCTGGAATTGATATGGAAATATTGTCAATGGGTATGAGTCACGATTATCAGGTGGCAGTAGAAGAAGGCGCCAATATGATTCGTGTTGGCAGAAGTATGTTTGCAGAATAAAGGAGAGAGTAAAATGGGATTTTTGGATAAGATTGTAGATGTATTAGGTTTTGTAGAACGGGAAGATGTAGAGGAAGAGGATGTTGTTGCGGAAAGACCTGTACAGATTGCAGCAAAAAATACAGCTGTGCCGGCAAAGGCAGAAAACAGGTCCATGACACGGATTAACAATGTAGTATCCTTTACCAATCCAAACCGGGAACACACAGAGCATTTCGGGGAAGGCGGCGAAAATGCCCGTGTGGTTTTAGTGGAGCCGGTTCGTTTTGAAGAGTCGCAAGGCATTGCGGATAATCTGCTGGACCATAAAGCAGTAGTGATCAATATTGAATCCTGCGACACGGATATTGCTGCGAAAATTATTGATTTTGTGGGCGGTGTGGTATATGCCATTGACGGTACCATTCAAAAGGTAAGCCAGGGAATTATTCTGGCTGCGCCGCAAAATATTGATATCGCCAGTGAATTGAAGCGTGACTTGGAAAATACTGATGAGGAGCTCTTTACCTGGATTACCCAATATAATCGTCGGGGTGATTTCTAATGCAGGCGACATATCGATTCGGTTTTATCGGTGCCGGAGCTATGGCAGAGGCGATTGCGGCAGGAATGCTCAAAAAAGGGCTGTGCGGCAGTGGGGATATCATTATGTCCAACCGCAGCGGGGGAAAATTGCAGCGGCTGCAGCAGGAGCTGGGCATTGTGGCGGCGAGTGACAACAATCAGGTGATGTCAGAGGCGGAATATATCATTTTGGCTGTGAAGCCGCAGCAATTTCCTGCGGTGTGCAGCACGCTGACGCAGAAACCACAAGCGGGACAAGCGGTAATCTCTATCATGGCAGGACTTTCCATGGCGGCAATTGCAGAGCAGTTGGGAGCGGTGGCGCTGTTTCGCGCGATGCCCAATACGCCGGCGAAAATCGGCTGGGGTATGACCGGGGTGGCTGCCGGTGAGCTGGTTACGGAGACACAAAAACAGGTCGTGCAGGAGATTTTTGATAGCGTTGGGCAGACTATTTTTATAGAAGAAGCATATATTGATGCAGTGGGAGCTGTCAGCGGCAGCGGACCGGCATATATGTATCAGATTTTGGAAGCTTTGGCCGACGGCGCTGTACTCACAGGTTTGCCCCGTGCGATGGCTTATCAGCTGGCAGCCCAGACTATGGCAGGTTCTGCCATGATGCTGCTGGAAACTGGGCTTCATCCTGGAGAGCTGAAGGATCAGGTGACCAGTCCAGGCGGCACGACAATCCGCGCCTTAAAGGTGCTGGAAGAAAAAGGTGTGCGCAGTGCTATGATGGAAGCGGTGCAGCAAGCTTATCTTCGTTCAAAGGAGTTGGGTGAAAAGAAATGATTTATTTATTTTTGCGGGCAGCGGTGAGTGTGTTGAATTTTATGATTATCGCCCGTTGCTTTCTCTCGTTTATACCGCATGATCCCTACAACTCAATTTTGCGGTATGTATATGAAATCACAGATCCCATTCTGACGCCCTGCAGTCGCTTGCTACCGGAGGCGCTGCGGTATCCGTTGGATTTTACACCTGTTGTGGCGTTGCTGCTGATTCAACTGCTTTATCAGGTACTGTTTAATGTGCTGCGTATTTTGTTTTAAGAGGAGGGCGTTATGCTGACTCTGTCTTCGGAAGAAAAACAATTTATCAGTAGATTGGACGATTTGCTGGAAAGGGTGGAGGAGCGTTATCAGGAAGCGGTAACAGATTTTTTGGAGCCGAGATTACAGCTGGTGGCAGAGGAATATCTCAGATCCCGTAAGATACAGCGCTATTTATTTTGCGGCGGTTATGAAGGTGCAGAGCGGAAACGCCTGGTACTTTTTCCGGAATATAGCGAGCCGGACTGTGGGCTGGCAAAGATTTCTCTGTTCCGGTTCCAGGGAAAGCTGGATTTTGTCTCGGTCAATCACCGTGATTTTTTAGGCGCGGTGATGGGACTGGGACTGCGGCGGGAAAAGTTTGGCGATCTTCTGGTGCGGGAATCAGGCTTTGACCTCTTTGTGCAGCAGGAGGCGGCAGAGTATCTCGAGCAGCAGGAACTGCGTGTAAAACACGTTCCGCTAAAGGGTGAAGAATATCCCTTGGCTGTATTTGAACCGCCACAACAGAATATAAAAGAAATACATATTATGGTAGCTTCTATGCGGCTGGACACTGTGCTGGCGCATGGATTTCAGTTATCCCGCAGTAAAGCGATGGAATTGATTCAAGGCGGGCAGGTGAAGGTAAACCATAGTGAAATCACAGAGAATGACTATCTTTGTCGGCAGGGCGATCTGATTTCCTGCCGCGGGAAAGGCCGCATTGCCATTGGCGCTCTGGCTGGTGAAACACGCAAAGGAAATCTAAAGTTATGTATTTTGAAATATATTTGATAGGAAATGAAATTCAAAAGGGGGCTTGTGTCTATGCTGAAACCAATGGACATTCATAATAAAGAGTTTAAAAAATCTATGCGTGGGTATGACATGGAGGAAGTAGATGAATTCCTGGATGAAATCATTGTAGATTTTGAAAAGATGCAACGGGAACTGGATGTATTAAAAACACAGCTCAGCAATTACAGCGAGAATATGAACAGCTATCGGGAAAAGGAGATTTCTCTGAACAATGCCCTGGTGTCTGCACAGCGTTTTGCTGACGAGTTGAAAAAGGATGCCGAGCAGAAAGCGGCAGAAATTATTTCCCAGGCAGAGGAAAAGGCCAAAAATATCATCGGCAGCACAGAGGAAAAATATAACCAGGTACTGGCTGATTATACCATGCTGGCGAAGCATTATGCAGATGCGAAGGAAACCTTGAAAGAATACTTTAGAAATCAGATTACCATGTTGGAAACAGAGGAAGTCGGTATTTCCAGTGAAGATGTGGCAAGCTATATCAAACAGAATGAAGAGGAAACCATTATAGCCAAACAGGAAAAGTCGGCAGCGGAAAGCCAGAGCAGCCTGTCAGAAAATGAGGAAACAAAGATTAATGTAAAACTGAAAGAGCTTATGGAAACCACCAATGCCAAATAAGGCAGGTGCGTTTATTATAAATTAGGAAATATTATTATTTGAGGTGAAAAGAAACGTGGAAAAGGTAGATTATGGGAAGACATTAAACTTGCCCCAGACAGAATTCCCCATGCGCGGGAACTTGCCTAAAAAGGAACCGGAAATCTTGGAATTCTGGGACAGCAATGATATTTATCATAAGGTTGCGGAAAAAAATGAAGGACATCCCAAGTTCATTTTACATGATGGACCTCCTTATGCCAACGGGGATATTCATTTGGGACATTCTATGAATAAGGTGCTCAAGGATATGATTGTGAAGCATCGCAGCATGAACGGTTATGATGCGCCCTATGTGCCAGGATGGGATACCCACGGGCTGCCTATTGAGCTGAAAGCAATTAAAGCGTTGGGACTGGACCATCACGGTGTGGACAAGGTGGCATTCCGGAAAGCCTGCGCTGGATTTGCGCTGGATGCAGTAGAAAATCAGAAAAAACAGTTCCGCCGTTTAGGTGTGCGCGGAGATTGGGAACATCCCTATGTGACCTTGGATCCCAAATTTGAAGCAGAACAGATCGGTGTATTTGGCGAAATGGCCAAAAAGGGTTATATTTATAAAGGGTTGAAACCGGTACATTGGTGCCCAGATTGTGAGACGGCACTGGCAGAAGCGGAAATTGAATATGCAGAGCTGAGATCGCCGTCTATTTATGTGAAATTTCCGGTAAAAGATGCCAAGGGTCTGTTTGCGATCGAGGATGCGTATGTGGTGATTTGGACAACCACGCCATGGACCTTGCCGGCCAACGTGGCAATTTCTATCCATCCGGAATTTGATTATCAGTTGGTGCAATTTGGAGCGGACAAGTATCTGGTCGCAAAAGAAATGCTCAAAAACGTAATAAACGAATGTGGTCTGCCTGAAACCTATCAGGTGTTGGGACAGTGGAAAGGAAAAGAACTGGATGGCATACTTTGCCGCCATCCGTTCCTCGACCGTGATTCCGTAGTGATTAATGGCGAGCATGTCACTTTGGAAGCAGGCAGCGGCTGTGTGCACACTGCGCCTGGTCATGGTATGGATGACTTTATTGTCAGTCAGAAATATGGTCTGCCTGTCATTTCTCCCCTTGACGATCAGGGCCACTTGACCTCAGAGGCTGGTCGTTTTGCAGGACTTTCCACCGATGACGCCAACAAAGCGATTTGCCAATGGTTAGATGAAAATGGCTATTTGTTAAAGCTGAAATTTATCAAACACCAGTATCCTCATTGCTGGCGTTGTAAAAACCCGACCCTGTTCCGTGCAACAGAGCAATGGTTTGCCTCCATTGACGGGTTCCGCCAGAATGCGCTGGATGAAATTGATAAAGTAAAATTCTTCCCGGCCTGGGGACATGACCGCATTTACAATATGGTAGCGGATCGCGGCGACTGGTGTATTTCCAGACAGCGCACATGGGGCGTGCCAATCCCGATTTTCTACTGTGCAGAATGTAATGAACCGATTATCAATGATGATACCATCGCCCATATTCAGGAGTTGTTCCGCGAGCATGGCTCTGATATCTGGTTTGCTAAGGACACAGCAGACTTGATTCCGGAAGGGTTGACTTGTCCTAAATGCGGCGCAACCCATTTCCGTAAAGAAACCGATATCATGGATGTATGGTTCGATTCTGGCTCCAGCCATAAGGGCGTATTAAAAATTCGTCCAGAATTGCAGACTCCGGCGGATATGTACTTGGAAGGCAGCGACCAGCATCGCGGCTGGTTCCATTCCTCACTGCTAACTTCGGTGGCTTTGGACGGCGTGGCGCCTTACAAGGCAGTTTTGACCCATGGTTTCCTGGTGGACGAGCAGGGCCGCAAAATGAGTAAATCCCTGGGTAACGGCGTAGACCCGTTGAAAGTCGTAAACGATATGGGCGCAGATATCCTGCGTCTGTGGGTGGCATCTGCCGATTACCGCAATGACGTAGCTGTTTCGCAGGGTATTTTGAAACAGGTAAGCGAAGCGTATCGCAAAATTCGGAACACCTTCCGTTACCTTTTGGGCAATATCAATGATTTCAACTATAAGACCGATGCAGTAGCGTTGAAGGATATGGAAGAACTGGACCAGTGGATTGTGCTCAAGCTGCATAAGCTGCTGGAAAAAGTAAATCAGGCTTATGAGGACTGCGAATTCCATGTGGTATATCATGCAGTACACAATTTCTGCAATGTAGACTTGAGCGCATTCTATGTAGACATTGTGAAAGACCGTCTGTATTGCGAAACAGCAGATGACAAAGGACGCCGTTCCTGTCAGACTGCGTTGTATGAAATCTGTCTGGCATTGGCACAGATTATGACGCCTATTCTCTCTTTCACCACAGAAGAAGTGTGGAAATATTTCCCGAAAGAAAACAAGGAATTGAGTATTCAGTTGTCCGGTTGGCCACAGGTAAATCCAGAGGCTTTTGATGAGCAACTGGAAGCGAAATGGGATAAACTGATCAAGATCCGCGGAGAGGTCACCAAGAAGCTGGAAGAAAAACGGGCCGATAAAGAAATCGGCAAATCTTTGGATGCCCAGGTGACATTGTATGCTGATGGGGAAACCTTAGAGCTGTTGCAGTCAATGGCTGAACAGCTGGCCACAATCTTCATTGTTTCCAAAGTGACAGTAAAATCCATGGCAGAAGCGCCGACCGATGCTTATATAAGCGAAAACGTGAAGGATTTGGATGTCGTGATTGCACCGGCGGTGGGCAATGTTTGTGAACGCTGCTGGATTCATTCTGAGGAATTGGATGAGCATGGCTTATGCCCGCGGTGCGCTGCGGTGATGGCTGCAAAAGCATAATGTGCAAATAGAAATAAACCTGCAACTCATACAGGGCTGCTGCTGAATTTGGCAGCAGCCTTTTACTATGTAAGGAAAATTGATTTTAAGAAGGTGTCTTTGTTGCAATCTATTTTGTTATCGCTCAATGTGATGCTGCCAGTGTTTCTCCTGATTCTCCTGGGCGTATTTTTGCAGAAAATTGGCTTGATGCCGCGCACCATGATTCGCGATTTGAATCGATTGTGCTTCAAATGCTTTCTGCCGGTCATGCTCTTTAATAATGTACGGGAAACAGATTTCCGCCAATATTTTGAATGGCATCTGATTGGATATGCGATTTTTTCTGTATTGCTTTTGTTTGCTGTTTTAATGTGGCTGGTGCCGCGAATGGTGCGAAATCCAGAGCAGCAGAGTGTGATCGTGCAGGGCATTTACCGCAGCAATTATGTCATTTTAGGAATTCCTATCGTAAGCAACATCTATAAAGGGGACAATATTGCCACCATTACTATGCTCATTGCCATTATTGTGCCGTTATTCAATTTGCTGGCGGTGTATCTGTTCGAGCATTTTAATGGACAGAGCAGACATGACCCTTGGAAGATGGCGGGCAACATTGCGCGAAATCCGTTAATCATCGCTACGGCTTTGGGTATGCTGTACACATTGAGCGGAATTCAATTTCCGGGCTTTTTAGAAGAAACACTGACCGATTTAGGTAGTATTACCATTCCATTGGCACTGCTCATTTTGGGCGCGGATTTGGATTTGAATCTGCAGACCACGCAGGTTGCCTACCTGGCTGTGGTTACTGTGTGCAAGCTGCTTGCAGTACCGTTACTGTTCTTACCGCCTGCAATTTTTTTAGGCTTCCGCGGGCAAGCTCTGGCGTCGCTTCTGGCCATGTATGCATCGCCGGCGGCAGTATCGGGATATATTATGGCGCAGAACGAAAATGCCGATTATCACTTGGCGGGACAAATTGTCGTAGTCACATCGTTGCTGTCCTGCTTTACATTGTTTATCTTTATTGCCGTATTACACGAACTGCAATTGATTTGAAAGAAAATTAGAACTTTTTCGTGCTGCACAAAAAAACGAAAACAAAGGTATAAAAATGAAAACCCTGTCCATACTATCAGATGTACCACTTAGTTTTTAAATTTAGGAGGTTGAACATTATGAACGGACAGATTAACCAGAGTATCAAATGTACAGTACAGCAGTGCCGCCATCATGCAGCAGGGCAGAATTACTGCTCTCTGCAGGAAATTCAGGTTGGTACCCATGAAGCAAACCCAACCGAAAAACAGTGCACCGATTGCCAGTCTTTTGTACTGAAATAAGCAAAAGAAAAATGAAATCGAGCCTGTAACAGCTTGAAACAAAAAAGAACCGTTCTTGTCAGAATGAAATTCGAAAAATCTTCGGACAGGGATGG
This sequence comes from Peptococcaceae bacterium UBA7185, assembly GCA_002491065.1. Lineage (GTDB taxonomy): Bacteria > Bacillota > Peptococcia > Peptococcales > Peptococcaceae > UBA7185. The sequence continues at coordinate 9,226 of DKVF01000085.1, read as the reverse complement.
TTCTTTTTTTGTATTGTTTTTCATCAAAATTTGCAACGAAAATTTGACGAAATAGCTTCTAAGAAGCACAGAAGAGCAAGGCGTAAGTGGTGAAAGGCGAAAGATGATTCGCTTGAAAATTAGCGGGAAATTAAACTAAAAAGACAAAATCTTATAAAGATAAAAGATGATATGATGGATATGGTAAAATATTATAGAAAAGTACATAAATAATAATAGAAATCCTATTCAAATTTACGCACAGTTGTGATAGAATAGACACGTAAAATATTTTTAAGCATAACTTTTTAAGATAGAAAAAAAGGACAAAAAAAGGCGGTTATATAGCCAGTTTAGCTATATAACCGCGATATGTAGTAAGCATAAGCATGTCTTAAAAAGTATAGGATATTGAAAAGTGCGGATAAGCAGAGTATTTGGAAAAAGGACGTGCAGGAGATGGACTTATCTATTGTCATAATCAATCATAATACCAGAAAGCTAACGACACAAGCGGTAGAAGCCATTTTTTTAAGCCGTCCAAATATTGAATTTGAAATTATTATAGTGGATAATTCGGACAATCCAGATGAGTATTTTAGTACAAATTTGAGTGGTGTAAAGATAGTATCCCATGTAGAAAACAAGGGCTTCTCTCATGGATGTAATATCGGCGCTATGGAGGCGCGGGGAGAATATATATTGTTCTTAAATTCCGACACGGTAATGCAGGAGCGTACCTTAGATGAATCAGTTTTGTATTTACGAAAAAACCAACAGGTAGGAATTTTGGGCGTAAAAGTTGTTTTGCAAAATGGAGAATTGGACCATGCCTGTAAGCGCGGCTTTCCGACGCCATGGAATGCCTTTTGTTATTTTCTTCATCTGGACAAATTGTTTCCGAAAATTCCGTTGATGAATGGCTATTGTTTGGGACACTTGGACAATGACAAAATTCAAAATGTAGATGCAGTAACGGGAGCCTATTTGATGATATCTGCAAAACTATATCAACAAGTACAAGGGTTTGATGAAACTTTTTTTATGTATGGCGAGGATTTAGATCTCTGCTGGAGAGTAAAAGCCGCTGGCTATCAAATTGTTTATTATCCGTTTGTGTCCTGCATTCATTTAAAAGGACAAAGTGGTAAGGCCACGCATAATCCTGTTGTGAAATATCATTTTTATAATTCTATGCTTATCTTTTATGACCGCTATTATCAGGAACGCTATCCCAGATGGGTAACAGGAATGGTGAAGTGGGTTATTCAGAAAAAAATGCCGGCCTTTATGGGTGAAGCGGTATGATTGATATTTTAATGGCCACATATAATGGCGAAAGGTTTTTACGTCCTCAGTTAGATTCTATTCTGCAGCAGAGCAATCAGGATTGGCGGTTGATTATTCGGGATGACTGTTCTACAGATAGAACAGTAGAAGTGATCAAAGAATATCAGTTATTGCGGCCGGAGCAGATTAGATTGATACAGGCAGAACAGCCCAGCGGTTCCGCGCAAAACAATTTTTTTCAGCTGCTGCAGTATAGTTCCGCTGAATATACCATGTTTGCCGATCAGGATGATGTGTGGCTGCCGCAAAAAATACAGCTCACCTTGGATAAGATGCAGCAGATGGTACAGCAGTACGGTGCAGAAACGCCGCTGTTGGTTCATACGGATTTGGCTGTGGTAGATTCCTTTTTGCGAATCCTGAATCCATCACTGTTTCGCATGCAAAATATGGATGCGGCACGAAATAAACTGAACAATATTTTAGTACAGAATATTGTGACCGGCTGCACCATGATGGTAAATCGTCCGCTGCTGGATTTGGTTACGGAAATCCCAAAGCATGCCGTGATGCATGATATGTGGTTGGCCCTGGTGGCTGCAGCCTTTGGAGAGATTGGCTTTGTTGACCGTGCTACGATATTGTATCGGCAGCATGGCGATAATGCCAATGGTGCAAAAAATGTGAAAACATTACGGTATCTTTTATGGAAATTGTGTTGCGGTCAGGAAATTCATCAAAATTTGTTAAAACAATATTTGCAAAGTGGAGAGTTTTTGGAATTTTATTACTTAAGGCTGAGTTGTGAACAAAAAGAGATGTTGAGGACGTACAGCTTATTTGATAAAAAAACAATTATTGAAAAGGTGATAGCATTAAGGAAATTTCAGCTATATAAAAAGGGTTTTGTTCGAGTAATGGGACAATTATTGAGATAATACAAAGGAGATTACATCATGAAAGGCATTATTTTAGCAGGCGGCAGTGGAACAAGATTATATCCTTCCACATTGTCTGTGTCTAAGCAGATTTTAACGGTTTATGATAAACCTATGGTATATTATCCCATGTCAACCTTGATGCTGGCAGGAATACGGGAAGTATTGATCATCTCTACGCTGCGGGATTTACCAGATTTTCAGGAATTGTTCGGCGATGGCAGTCAATTAGGCATGACAATTCAGTATGCTGTACAGCCGCAGCCTAATGGGTTGGCAGAGGCTTTTCTCATCGGTGAAGACTTTATCGGTGATGACAATGTTTGTCTGGTATTGGGCGACAATATTTTTTACGGGTATGGGTTCAGTGAACGCTTGCAGGCAGCAGCGAACCGCAAAGACGGTGCAACGATTTTTGGATATCATGTCAGCGATCCTCAGGCCTTTGGTGTGGTGGAGTTTGACAGTGAAGGAAATGCACTCTCCATTGAGGAAAAACCGGTACAGCCTAAATCCAATTATGCAGTGCCAGGACTGTATTTTTATGATAACCAGGTTATCGAAATTGCTAAAACTGTAGAGCCTTCAGCCCGTGGGGAAAAAGAAATCACTGCGGTCAACAATGCCTATCTAGAGATGGGCAAGCTAAAGGTAGAATTATTTGGTCGTGGGATGGCTTGGCTGGATACAGGAACCCATCAGGCTATGCAGGATGCCGCTAATTTTATTGAAGCAATTCAAAAGCGGCAGGGGCTCTATGTGGCTTGCTTAGAAGAGATTGCTTATCGCAATCGATGGATTAGCCGAGAAAAATTGCTGGAACATGCGGAACATTATAAAAAAAGTGATTATGGAAAATACTTGTTTAAAGTAGCCGATATGGTGGAGGAGGGTTAGCTCCATGAAACTATTTATTACAGGGGGCAAGGGACAGCTGGGCACAGAATTGCAGGATATGTTGCGCAGTGGATATGCTGAAATTGGAGCGATTTCGACTGCTTACGCGGATGCAGAGGTTTTGGCTGTGGATAAAGAGGATTTGGATTTGACCGACTTTGCTGCATTACAGCAGATGCTACAGCAATTTGCTCCCAATATCATCCTGAATTGTGCAGCTTTTACTAATGTAGACGGTTGCGAAACCAATCAGGACACTGCATTTTTGGTGAACAGTGTGGTGCCGCAGCAGTTGGCATTATATGCCGGAAAAGCAGGTTGTAAGTTGGTGCAGGTCTCTACCGATTATGTATTTGCCGGTGATGGAAATGTTCCATATAAAGAATGGGATATGTGTGTGCCGAAAAGTGTTTACGGAAAGTCTAAATATTTAGGGGAGCGCTATGCTCTGCAGGGCTCTAAGACTTTTGTTGTGCGCACTGCGTGGCTCTATGGATATCATGGCAGTAATTTCATCAAAACCATCGTAAAAGCGGCCAAAGCAGGTAAGAATTTGAAGGTCGTCAAAGATCAACTGGGTAATCCCACCAATGCTAATGATTTAGCTTACCACATTTTGAAATTGGCGTTGACAGAACAGTATGGGATTTATCATTGCACCAACAATGGTATTTGCAGCTGGTATGAGTTTGCCTGTGCTTTTTTGGAAATGGCTGGAATAGATAATCAACCGGCGGCTTGCAGTACAGAGGAGTTTTATGCGGGAAAAGAGCCAAAGCCTGCCAATCGTCCGGCTTATTCGGCGTTGGATAATATGGCCTTGCGCAATACTGTAGGGGACGAAATGCGTACTTGGCAGGATGCATTGGCCCAATATATGAAAAATGGATTAGAAAGAGGTATTTTTGTATGAAAACCTATCTTGTGACTGGCGGCGCCGGATTTATTGGCTCCAATTTTGTACTCTATATGCTGAAAAACTATGCTGATATTCGCATTATCAATTTGGATAAATTGACCTATGCAGGAAATTTGGAAAACTTAGAAAGTGTAGAAAAAGATAGTCGCCACATTTTTGTGCAGGGAGATATCTGTGATGACAAACTGGTAGAAAGCCTTTTTCAACGATTTGATATTGATTATGTTGTCAATTTTGCAGCGGAGAGCCATGTGGATCGTAGCATTACCGACCCGAATATCTTTTTGCAGACCAATGTATTTGGCACCTTGAATCTATTAAATCATGCCAGAGCGGCTTGGTGTATTGGCGATGATCAATACAAGGAAGGCGTAAAGTATTTACAGGTTTCCACCGATGAAGTGTATGGCTCGTTGGGTGCGGAAGGGTATTTTACGGAAGAAACTCCGCTGAACCCTCACAGTCCTTATTCCGCCAGCAAAACTTCCGCTGATTTATTTGTGCAGGCATACCATGATACCTACAGACTGCCGATGAATATCACCCGTTGTTCAAACAATTACGGACCATATCAATTTCCGGAAAAATTGATTCCCTTGATGTTGAACAATGCCTTGCAGCATAAAGCCCTGCCGGTATATGGTGACGGGTTGAATGTGCGGGATTGGCTTTATGTGGAGGATCATTGCAAAGCAATCGACATGGTTATCAATAGTGGAAAAAACGGTCAGGTATATAATGTGGGCGGGCATAATGAACGCACCAATATCACCATTGTGAAAACCATTTTACAGCAGCTGCAGCAAGTGGATACTGCCATTGATGAACAGTTGATTCAATACGTGCAGGACCGCAAAGGGCATGATCGCCGTTATGGCATTGACCCGACAAAGATTAAGGAGGAATTGGGATGGTATCCGGAAACTGATTTTGAAACAGGTATCAAGCTGACCATTGATTGGTACTTACAGCACAAACAATGGACGGAAAACATCGTGAACGGAGTATACCAACAGTATTATGAAACGATGTATGGTAACCGGTAAGGGATAATTCTACGTAAAAGATGGAAGAAACAGATATTAGTAAATTTTTGCGGGGCAAGCCCCGTATGTACATATTTTTACTGTAAAGGGGAACATAACGTGAACATATTAGAAACTGATGTCTTGGATGTGTATATTATAGAGCCGCAAGTGTTTGGCGATCACAGAGGTTGGTTCATGGAAAGCTGGAGCCAACGCAAGCTGGAAGAGAAAGGTCTATACTACAATTTTGTGCAGGACAATCAATCTTACTCTGCCAAAAAAGGAACCTTGCGGGGATTGCACTTCCAAAATGGCGGTGCCAGCCAAGCCAAGCTGGTGCGCTGTGCTCGCGGCGCTGTGCTGGATGTAGCCGTAGATTTGCGGAAAGGCTCTCCCACCTATAAAAAATGGGTAGCAGTAGAACTATCTGCGGAAAACAAACGGCAACTGCTGATTCCCCGCGGGTTTGCCCATGGATTTGTGACATTGACTGACGATGTGGAATTTTTATATAAGGCTGATAACTATTATAATCAGCCAGCAGAGCGCAGCATCCTGTGGAACGATCCGGAACTGGCTGTGGACTGGGGTGTGGAAACGCCGATTGTAGCAGAAAAAGACGGGAAAGCGCCATTATTGCGAGACAGCGATGTAGATTTTGAGTATAGAAGGTAATGACAGTGAAACAACAATTAAAACGCTTGCCGGTGTATGCAATGATTTTTGTGTTGATATTTTATATAGCGCAAATATTAATTGCACCGGGTAATATGAATTTCTCGTTAAAGTTTTGGGAGACAAAACCTATTATATTGCCTTTATTGATTGCAACAACATTAACAGTATTGATTTATCGATTTGTATATTTAAAAGAGATTGCAATCTTTTTTAGAGACTTGTATCAAAATAAAGGCTTGATTTTTTCGTTAGCTAAAAACGATTTTAGAGCTAGATATACTGGTTCATATTTTGGCATCATCTGGGCATTTGTTCAGCCTGTATGCACCATTCTGGTGTTCTGGTTTGTATTTGAAATCGGGTTCCGTTCTGCACCAGTATCAGATATACCGTTTGCTTTGTGGTTAGCTTGTGGTTTAGTGCCATGGTTCTTTTTTTCGGAAGCATGGAATGGTGCTACAAATGCTTTTATGGAATATAGTTATCTAGTTAGACAAGTTGCTTTTAAAATAAGTGTGCTTCCCATCATTAAAATATTATCGGCGTTGTTTGTGCATGGTTTTTTCGTTTTGTTTTTAATAGTATTTTTTTTGTGCTATCAAATATACCCTACAGTAGCAGTTTTGCAGATGGTATATTATGCATTTTGTATGTGTGCTCTAGTAGTAGGAATATCATTTATTACTGCATCAACTATTGTGTTTTTCAAAGATTTGGGACAAATTATCTCTATTATTTTGCAGTTCGGTATGTGGCTGACACCAATTATGTGGTCAATAGATATTATGCCTGACAGATTTTTAGGGATTATTAAAATGAATCCAATGTACTACATTGTGGATGGCTATCGCAATGCCATGATATACGGTCAACCATTGTTTTATGATGTAAAGCTGACATTGTATTTCTGGGTGGTAACCATCAGTCTGTTTGTAATAGGTATTGTATTGTTTCGCAAGTTACGTCCACATTTTGCTGATGTGTTATAAAAATAAAAGTTGGGGAGTTCTGATATGGATAATGACTTGATGATAGAGATTCGTGATTTGACAAAAGTGTATAAGATGTATGACAAACCAATAGACCGCCTGAAAGAATCTTTGAGCATTACCCATAAACAATACTCCAAGGATTTTTATGCACTGAGCAATATTAACCTAGAAATTCATCGTGGTGAAAATATTGGTATTATCGGTACTAATGGTGCAGGAAAATCCACCTTGCTCAAGATTATCACTGGAGTATTGTCGCCTACATCCGGTACTGTAAAAGTGAATGGAAAAATATCAGCTCTTCTGGAATTGGGTGCAGGATTTAATCCAGAGTATACTGGATTGGAAAATATCTATTTAAATGGGACAATGATGGGCTATACCCGTGAAGAAGTAAATGCCAAAGTAGATGGTATATTACAATTTGCAGATATTGGAGAGTTTATTCATCAACCGGTAAAAACATATTCCAGTGGGATGTTTGCTCGTTTGGCATTTGCAGTGGCAATTAATGTAGAACCAGAAATATTAATTGTGGATGAAGCCTTGAGTGTTGGCGATGTATTTTTTCAAGCGAAATGTTATAAAAAATTTGAAGAATTAAAAGCCAATGGTACAACAATTTTATTTGTAAGTCATGATTTAAGTAGCATTAACAAGTACTGTGACAAAGTTGTTTTCATGAATAAAGGTAATAAAATAGCCGAAGGTGTTCCAAAAGATATGATTGATTTATATAAAAAATATCAAGTGAATCAAATACCTTCTCTTTCTGATCCTCTTGTTGAAGAAGAAAATATGCTAGATGAAGTAACATCAGTAAAACAACAAGGTGGCTTATGGAAAGTACAACTTTCGTTAAATCCTCATATTAATGAGTATGGAAATATGATGGGTGAAATTTTTGATTTTGCAATTCTTGATGAAAAAAATAGAATTACAAATACATTAAGCAAAGGATCTGAATTTACAATCAAAATGCATGTTAAATTCTATTCTGCTATAGAAGATCCGATTTTTGCATTTACTATATTGAATATGCAAGGGACAGAACTAGCTGGAACAAATACTATGCTTGAAAATATAGGCTTGCTTCAGGTTGAAGCTGGTGAAGAACGAACAATTACATTTACGCAGCCTATTGATTTACAGGGTGGCTCATATTTATTATCACTTGGATTAACTGGTTATAGAAATGGAGAGTTTACTGTTTACCATAGGCTGTATGAAGTATGTGACATTATAGTAGTATCCGCCAAAAATTCTGTTGGCTATTATGATATGAATTCAAGAATAACTATTGAATAAACAGGGTGGGATTAGAATGGTATTTCAAATTGGCGAAGTGAAGTTAAATTACAATCATTACTCTGGACAAGATTTGTATTCAGACGGTGAAATAGAAAATGTTTTATTAGATATTGTCAAGAACAATAGTCAATCTGATTATAACAGAATCATTGCGGAACATAAAAGCTGGCCAATATTATATCATTTATCTCATTTGAGAGAAAATATTATAAGCTGGATTCCGATTCAAAAAAATGAAACAGTTTTAGAGATTGGTTCTGGTTGTGGTGCAATTACAGGATGTTTGGCAAAGAGTGCAAAAGCCGTAACATGTATAGAACTTTCTGAAAAAAGAAGTTTAATTAATGCGTACAGAAATGCTAAATACAATAATATTGAAATTATTCTTGGGAATTTTGAAGACATTGAAAGATCGTTAACAGAAACATATGACTATATTACTTTAATTGGTGTGTTTGAATACGGTGAGAAATATATTTCTGAGGATAATGCATATAGTACATTTTTAAATAAAATCAAAAGACACCTAGCACCAGGTGGAAAGGTTATCATTGCAATTGAAAATAAATTAGGAATGAAATATTGGGCAGGGTGTAAAGAAGATCACACAGGTGAATATTTTGAGGGAATAGAGGATTATAGTAACTCGGAAGGTGTTAAAACATTTTCTAAATGTGAGATGGAGCAGTTAATCATTCAAGCTGGTTTTGAAAAATCTTTTTTTTATTATCCATATCCTGACTATAAGTTTCCCGAGGTAATTTACTCTGATAATTATCTGCCGAAACTTGGGGAACTGAATAATAATATTGTGAATTATGATCAAGAAAGAACGGTATTATTTGATGAAACAAAAGCATTTAATTCTGTTATAAAGGCAGGCTTGTTTCCAGAGTTTTGTAATTCATTTTTGATAATTATTGAATAAAGCGGGTGTTTACAAGTGAAGAATATTATTTATGCAAAATTTTCGAATGATAGATTCGAAAATTTTCAGATAAAAACATTCATTATAGAAAATGAAAAAAAGGAGCGTTTCGTTGAAAAACATGCAGCAACACCCGAGGCTCATAACCATATAGCGCATATTATTAACAAAGGGGCACTATTAGAACAGTATTTTAAAGATTCTATATTTAAAATAAATAAAATAAAAAATTGTTCAGAATATTTAACTTTTGAATATATCGAAGG
>DKVF01000038.1:428-7589 GCA_002491065.1 Peptococcaceae bacterium UBA7185 | reverse complement strand
GCTCTTGATGATGGCCTACTCGGTCACCATGGGGATTCTGGCACCATTCAGCGGACAACTGTCAGATAAAATCGGCTCTGAGTTTCTTTGCTTTATGGGTTTGTGCGTGATTACTGTGGCGCTGCTTATTTTGTCCACATTGGGCGTCAATACCTCGCTGGTGGTATTCCTGATTGGATCCATCACAATGTCTGTGGGGATGGCGATGTTCCAGTCGCCCAATACCTCGCTGATCATGTCCACAGTAGAACGCAACCAAACTGGTGTGGCTGGCAGCATTAATGCGTTAGCTCGCAATTTGGGTATGGTATTTGGAATTTCCCTGTCTACTGTTTTATTGTACAATATCATGAGCGGCCATTTGGGTTATACCGTGATGGGCTTTGTCGAGGGCGAAGAACAGGTCTTTGTTGCGGCCATGCATTGGGTATATCGTTTCATGGCCCTGATTAGTGCAGTAGGAGCAGTTCTGACCGGTTTGCGCTGGAAAAATCGGAAAGAACATGAAACGGAAGCCTGAGGGGCATAAACTGATGATATAAAAACGGACGGGAAAAGCTTAGATTCTCCTTTTATCAAACAGAATGCAAAAACAAAAAAATATGAGAGTAACAAGCAGCTGTTGCCGTGATGGCGGCAGCTGTTTTTTCTATGGAGAAATTCCCTGAAATTTTTCCGGCGGTATGTACAAGAAGGATGACTTGGCGTTTGAAATCACCGAAAAGGCTCTATAATACCTGACAGCAACTGAAAGTTGCGTGATAGTTGGTGGCGGCAACGACCTTTTTGTGGGTAAAATGATGGCAGTAAAACAGGAAAGGGGGAGAAAAGTGTAGACAGGCGGGGGAATGTCATTGGCGCAGGCTTGCGATCATTTGACCGTTGTTTTCTACTGCGTTGCAAGAGGGGGTATCTAAAAACACTTTCCTATCATTCTGAAGCGTAGTATAATGGAGAACATAGAAAAACAACGTATATTTTATAAAAATGAAATTTAACAAAGAGGAAAATATTCAGAAACGATGAATTTTTACAGACAGTGGAAACACGTCGTGCAAAGGAGTAAATTATGATGGAGATAAGTTTTTGGACAGTAATAATAGCAATTTGTAATATCGTGTTCTGTATTGTGTTTACCGGAGCAATTTGTTATTTATTTTTTCTGCTCGTCAAGGCATTGAAAAAGTATATCAACACCAAAGAAGTGCGAGAAGAAAAGAGTGTGATTCGTAAATCCTTGGGAGAGGTGCTAAAAGAAAATCGTATCCGTTGCAAAATGACGCAGGAATTTGTGTCGGAAACATTAGGCGTAAGCCGACAGGCTGTGTCAAAATGGGAAACAGGCGCGTCAGACCCAAGCACCTCAAATTTGATTGCTCTCGCCAATCTGTATGGAGTGTCCTCTGAGGAACTGCTCAGCGCTGTGGATGGCAGTCAAAAAGGAAAAAATAAGCAGACTTCCGATGTTTCCTGATAGGATTTTTGCAGGGAAGCGATAGGTGATAGGAAAACTATTGCGAAAAGAATCTGGAAACGATACAATAAAGGCAGACAATAGTACTGAATTTTAAGATATGCTTTTAGAATGAATATACACACAGAAGAGAGGAAGAGGAAAAAGATGGACTGGATTGAAATAAAAATGGAAGTGTCTGATCGAAATGCAGTGGAGGGCATTTCCAATATGTTGGCTGAGATGGGTACTGGCGGCGTGATGATTGAGGATCCCCAGGCGATCGCAGATTATGCAGAGAGCGGTCAGTGGGATGCCCACGAATTCAGCGACGAATTGCTACAGCGCAAAGAAATTTATATCAAATCCTATCTGCCACAGGATGAAAATCTTATGAACCGGGTAGAACAAATTATTATCGAGCTGAACGAAATCGAAATTCGCCTGGATTTGGGGCCTACGCGGGTTACCTATAAGCCGGTGCAGGAGGAAGACTGGGCCAATGCGTGGAAGGTGTATTTCAAGCCGGAGCGTATCGGCAAGAAAACAGTCATCAAGCCTACCTGGGAGCAGTATAAACAGCAGGAAGGCGATCTGGTCATCGAGTTGGACCCCGGTATGGCTTTTGGCACGGGGAATCACGCGACAACAGCGCTGTGCCTGCAAATGCTGGAAGAATATGTACAGCCGGGTATGGATGTCATGGATGTAGGCACCGGAAGCGGTATTTTGGCAATTCAGGCAGGATTGCTGGGCGCAGGCTCTGTACAGGCTATGGACTATGATACTGTAGCGGTATCTGCTGCCACGGACAATGTGGCGCTGAATCATCTGCAGGAGCGTGTATCGGTGTGTCAGAGCGATTTGTTGGCCCAGGCACAGGGGCAGGCTGATTTGTTGGTTGCCAATATTATTGCCGATATTATTGTCCGTTTGACGCCGGAGGCGGGTAAATATTTGAAGGGACCGAAAATTTTTATTTCCTCCGGGATTATCGACACGCGAAAAGATGATGTGCTGAAAGCTTTGACACAACATGGCTTTTCCATTATTGAAGTAAGAGAAAATGCCGGTTGGGTAGCTATTGCAGCCCGCTATGAGGGGTAGGCGGTATGCGGAGATTTTTTGTAGGGCCGGAAGCGGTGCAGGGAGATAGGGTTTATTTTGACGCTCAGCTGTCCCATCATATGGGTACGGTACTGCGGCTGTCCGTGGGAGATCAGGTGACTGTTTGCGCTGGAGCAGGGCTTGTGTATGTAGTAGAGTTGGAGCAATTCACCAAAGATGCGGTGCAGGGACGCGTTGTAGAGCGATTGGAACAGCAGCAGGATACCAATGTGCAGATGGTATTATATCAGGGGATGCCCAAAGGAGACAAATTGGAGCTGGTTATTCAAAAGTGTACCGAATTGGGCGTCAGTGAAATTATTCCTGTAGAAACCAGTCGCTCCATTGTGCATCTGGACAGCGGCAAAGCAGCGAAAAAATTGGAGCGCTGGCAGAAAATTGCCCAGGAGGCCAGCCAGCAATCCAAGCGAATTGAGGTGCCTACTGTAGATAAATACTTTACCTGGAAGCAATGTCTGGCCCAGTTGGCTCAGGATGAGGGGCTGACTTTGGTGCTGTGGGAGGATGAGCACACGCAGAGTATGAAAGGAGTTTTGCGCAGCCTGTTCCAACCGCCCCAAAGGATTAATCTTGTCATTGGCCCTGAGGGCGGATTGTCAGAGGAAGAAGTTTTGCAGCTGCGGGAAGCGGGCGCGGTGACTGTCAGTCTGGGAAAACGCATTCTGCGCACAGAAACGGCGGGGATGGCAGCTCTGGCTATGCTCAACTATGAATATGAAAGTGAGTAGGGAAAAGCAGTCAATTATTTTGCAGTGCATGCATAAAGTCAAATAGTAAGTGTAAAAGAACGGGTGTCTGGAGCCAATCAGGTCAGGGACAGCTGTTCTTTTTTGTTTACGTGATGCATTTACGCCATATAATGGAGTGTTCTATAGGGGAGTACGGTCCTTTTCTATGCGCGGTCTTTTCATAAAGGGAATTCTCTGCTATACTTAACTTGCTGAAGGCGAGAGGAGAGAAATGAAGTTGAAGCAATCTAAAGGGCTTTTGCGTACAATTTTTGCCTCGCAGGCTGCGAGAGAGCCGGTGGAGGCTGTTTATATACATATTCCTTTTTGTTTGAAAAAATGTAATTACTGTGATTTTTTGAGCTTTGCCCGGCCGACGGAGATGGAGCGATATGTACAGCTTCTTTTGCAGGAAATGAGAGCGGCGAGGCAGTGTTATCGGATAGAGCCGAAAAGTATTTTTATTGGGGGCGGTACACCGACTTGTCTGCCTGAGGAGCTTTTGGAGCAGGTTTTGCGAGGTGTGCAGGACCATTTGATGACGTCTGAACTGGTGGAATATACAGTAGAGGCCAATCCCGGCACATTGACGGAGAAAAAATTGCGGTTGATGAAGCATTGCGGGGTTAATCGATTGTCCCTGGGTATACAAAGCGACAATGAGGAGCAGCTCCGTTTGTTGGGGCGGGTCCATAGCTTTGCGCAGGCGCAGGAGGCGGTGCGGATGGCGAAAGCGGCGGGCTTTGACAATATCAACGGGGATTTCATGTATGGGCTGCCTGGTCAGACTCTGGCACAATGGCGGCACACATTGGAACAGGCATTGGCGCTGGAAACGCAGCATCTGTCATTGTATCAATTGAAAATTGAAGACGGAACGCCGATGGCACAGTGGCTGCAGGCGGGAGAGATAGAAGAGTTTGATGATGAGTTGGCGCTGGCTATGTATCGGTTGTCGCAGGAACTGTTGGAAGCACAGGGGTATCAACAGTATGAGATTTCCAATTTTGCGCGGCTGGGCTATTGCAGTAGGCATAATCAGGTATATTGGCGCACAGAAAATTATTTAGGCCTGGGATTGGGGGCGTGCAGTTGGATTCGTCCCATGCGGTGGAATAATTGTTTCACGCTGGAGCAGTATGCAGCACAAGTTGTCGAAAGCAATTTGCCGGAGACACAGATAGAAGTGCTGACAGAGGCAGAGCAAATGGAGGAAACGGTATTTATGGCGCTGCGGATGCAGAGTGGTTTATCAAAAAAGCTGTTTTCGGCGCGTTTTGGAAAAAAGGTGGAGGATGTGTTTGCAGATGCACTGCAACGTTGTCGACAAAAGGGTTGGCTTGTGGAAAGTGAAGAAGCTTATATGCTGACAGAAGAAGGACGTGTTCTGGGAAATCTGGTCTTTATGGAATTTATTTCTTGAATCTGGAAAAACAAGAATTTTTGAACACTTTTTTTATTCTGCCTTGTAGAGAATATAGAGGAACAACAAGAATTTTCTTGTTTGAGGATAAGATACTTGGCAATCTGTTTGAAATCTAACTTTTATTCGAAACAGGAGAGAACGGAAGGAGCGTAGTATTCGTTGTATTCGTGGGTGTCAAAGAGACGGTTGGAAGTTGTAGGAGTATTGTTCTTAAGCAGTATGGTGCTGGTGTGGAGTCATTTATCTTGTTTTATGACAGACGGGCAATTGCGCGGAAATACATTATCATTGGTATTGTTTTGTGCCGTTGGAGGCTGTTACGCTCAGTCGGTACGCGTGGAGTGGAATAAAATAGGAAATGGGCTGTGGATGCTTTTATGGATGTTGCTGTTGCCGGTGGCAGAGGTGTATGTTGTGGAGCTTTTGGCGGGACAGGATGCTGCGCGGCTGCTGCCTCATTTGTTTGGTTTTAACTATTTTTGGTGTTTGGTAGTGACAGCTCTGTTGTTTGCTATTACCAGTCACTATCGGTTTTCTATTGTCAGTAGTGCAATATTTTTTTACCTGTTGGGTACGGTAAATCATTTCTTGTTGGATTTTCGCGGTACTCCGTTTCAATTGACGGATATCCGTTCGGCGGGCACTGCTATGAATGTGGCTGAGAACTATGCTGTTGTATGGGACAGTGAGTTATTGTTGGCAGGCGGGATTTTGTTTTTGGTGGTCAGCTTAGCGGTTAAGGCGCAATTCCATTTTCAACGGCGCTATTGGTATACTGCAGTGGGTAATATTGTACTGTTTACGTTTTTGGCAGGAGCAGTAACGCATTTTTACAGTGATGATTTATGGGAAAAGTATAAATTAGAAATGAATTTCTGGAATCCGTTGGTTTGTTGCACGGACAATGGCACTATATTGGTGCTGGCCATGAATGGCAAATTTCTTGAGCCATCAAAACCGGAACAATATTCGCCGGAGTGGGTGGAGAAAATCGTGACGGCTGCGGTTGGTACGAAGCGAGAAGATGGGGCAACATTATTGCAAAAGCCGAATATCATCGTCATTATGAATGAATCTTATGCAGATATGCGAGTACTGGGTGACTTTACTACCAGTGCACCTTATATGACTTTTGCAGAGAACCTGCAAGAAAATACCATCAAGGGAACATTGTTGGTGAGTACGTTTGGCGGGGGAACCTGTAATACAGAATTTGAGTTTCTCACCGGCATGACGATGAAGTTCTTACCGCCAGGTGTGAGTGTATATCAGACGATGATTGTGAAGCCAATGGAAAGTTTGGCCACGACGATGCGGGAGCAGGGCTATCAATCCATTGCGTTTCATCCCGGCAAGCCTACCAGCTGGCGAAGGGATGTGGTCTATCCGTATCTGGGATTTGAGCGATTTCTTACAGAGGAAGACATGGAAGATCCTCAATATATGCGCGACACTTTTGTATCGGATGAAAGTGATTATGATACGGTAATTCAGTTGTTTGAGGAAAAAGGGGACAAGCCACTGTTCTTGTTTAATGTGACCATTCAGAATCATGGCAGCTATTTTTTGGATACTGTTGGGATTCCCAAATGGGTGAGGGTAGAGGGCACGCAGGGAAACTATCCAGGAGCAGCAGAGTATTTTTCATTGATGCGTGCGTCTGATGAAGCACTAGAGCGATTGCTTGCTTATTTTCAGCAAGTGGATGAGCCTACACTGATTCTTTTCTTTGGGGATCATCAGCCAAGATTAGAAGAAGAATTTATGGAAGAATTGTTTGGTAAGTCCTTGGATACGTTAACCCATACGGAACTGCAAAAACGTTATCAAGTTCCTTTTTTCCTTTGGGCCAATTATGATATTGCCGAAGAAAACTATGGCACTATCAGCGTCAATTATTTGTCCACGTTGCTTTTGCGTACTGCAGGGTTGGAGATGTCTGCGTATCAACAATATTTAACACAGTTGCATCAACAAATTCCGGCAATGAATGTGCATGGCTACATTGACCAGGATGGGCAAGATCATATATGGGATGGGGAAACAGAAACAACGGCATGGTTAAAGGGGTATGAAGCTATACAGTATAATTATTTTTTCGATGATAAGAGACATGTGTCGCAGCTGTTTCATTTGTATAGTGAGGACTGACAGTGAGAGAATAAAAAATGATAGCTGCGGAATGGAAAGCACTGTATTTCGTAAAAGAAATACGGTGTTTTCGTATGATCGGGTTCGTATTGTGAATGGAAAAGAAATTCCGAAGGAAGAGTTGTGTTCGCATACTAAAATTGCATAGACTGCTGTATTAGGTTTTTTTATATATTTTTTACGCTGGACAGTTGCAATTTAAAAAAGGGAAGTGTATACTAATTGCAATATCTTGTATCATAACAGAAAAAACTGTTATGATACAGAATGGAAGG
>DKVF01000038.1:0-171 GCA_002491065.1 Peptococcaceae bacterium UBA7185 | reverse complement strand
CTGTTATGATACAGAATGGAAGGTAAGTTTATAAAGAAATGTAGTGATGATATCTGTAGCACTGAAAGTTGTCTTGAAAAAGTGATGGGTGCAAAATACAGAAATTCTTCAGGAGGTGTTGTTTTTAGTGTTAGGAGCAGACTTATTATTAAATTGTCTGGAAGCACACGG
>DKVF01000094.1 GCA_002491065.1 Peptococcaceae bacterium UBA7185 | reverse complement strand
TCAAAACTCATGAGTTTTGAATACTTAAAAAAGATTGCTTTTTATGGGGAATCAGAGCAACTTTTTCTATAGATTGGCAGTCTAATATAATAGGTGAAGTTTGTCCAAATACTAAGAAAGTGTGAAGGGATGGTATTGGTGAAAGTATGACTTGACAATTGTGGAGGAAGTCGGTAGTATATAATGTGTACTACTTTGAATCATACAGTTAGAATCCGCATGATTATGATGGTTTTTGCGGTGAAATAAGAGCCTGCAGGATGAAGTAGCAATTTGCAGGAAAACAAGGGGGGGAATTTTTTGGCGCTAATTGAGGCGAAAGATGTAGTAAAGAAGTATAAGGTGGGTTCGGAGATTATCACGGCGTTAAACGGCATCAATTTGTCTATTGAAAAAGGTGAATTTGTGGCGATATTAGGTACATCAGGCTGTGGGAAATCTACGCTGCTGAATATGCTGTCGGGATTGGAACGGCCTACAAAAGGCGATATCATTGTCAATGGTGTACGTATTAATAAAGTAAATGAAAAAAATATGTCACGTTTTCGAGCTCGCGAGATGGGTTTTATTTTTCAGCAATACAATTTGATTCCCTCTTTGACAGCGCTGGAAAATGTGATGTTGCCCTTGACGATTCAGGGCGTCAGCAAAAAGACGCGTATAAAACGGGCGAGAGATATTTTGCTTAAACTGGGTCTGGGAAAACGTTTGCACAACAAACCCAGTCAGATGAGCGGCGGTCAGCAGCAGAGGGTGAGTATTGCGCGTTCTCTAGTGAGCAACCCGAAAATTATTTTTGCGGACGAGCCTACAGGGAATTTGGATAGCAAGACAACGATTGAGATCTTGGAGTTTATGCAGGAAATTGTAAGAGAACAGCAAAAAACGCTGATCATGGTAAGTCATGATATGGAGGTAGCCATGTATGCCGGACGTATTGTGCATATGTTGGACGGTCAGATTACCAGTATCGAGGAAAATAAAGAAAATATTGCGAAGCTTATGACAGGCGCAGAAGGGGAGAAGGCGTAAGATGAAGAAAAAACTGGCGATGATTTTAATTGTTTTACTGATTGGTATGAGTGTATTACCGACAGGCGCTGTATTTGCAGAAAATG
The DNA here is from genome assembly GCA_002491065.1 of Peptococcaceae bacterium UBA7185. Classification (GTDB taxonomy): domain Bacteria; phylum Bacillota; class Peptococcia; order Peptococcales; family Peptococcaceae; genus UBA7185. The sequence continues at coordinate 3,840 of DKVF01000094.1, read as the reverse complement.
GGACTACAGCACAGACAGAAGGTCAAAATAACAACGATCAGGGCGGAGATGACCAGAAAAACGCAGGCGATACAGCAACGCAAAACGGCAATGGGGAAAGCGCTGCTTCTGCTCAAAATGCTCGGGATAAAAATATTTTCAACACTGGCACCGATCCCTTGTGGTCTTTTGTGAATATTGATGTACCGGAGCAGGCTCTGGTAGGACAAGAATTTGAAATGAATATTACGGTAAAAAATATGGGTACCGGCTCTGGTATGTTTCCTGAATTCCGTTTTACAGAGGAAAGTGACAGAAAAGCGTTATCCCACTTTACGGTTGTTAGCGGCACAGACGGTGTGTATGATACCATGCTGACTGAGGTGAAGGGCGGCGAAACAAAAACCTTTACGATTAAGATGAAGGTAAACCCGGAAACGAAGGAATTGCCGGAAGGTTCAAAATACCGTATCAATTGTATGATTGCCAGTGATAACTGGCAGGTAAAAGGTGAAAAACGGTATAATGCGGTACAGAGTTTTGATTTGGAAGTGTTGTATGCGTTGTCCGACCCATCTTTCGTGGTGGAGAAGGTGACGTTTAATCCAGCGGTGACTGCCGGTGTGAAGGAGACTACAGCTACTTTGGTGCTGAAAAATATCAGCCAGAGTAAAGCAAATAATGTGACTGCTACTCTGGAAGGCAGCTATATCACAAATGGCGGTGAAAGCAACAGTGGGGAGAAAAATATTACCGTACGGGATTTATCCAGTACCAAACAGCTCTATAATATTAAAGGAAATCAGACTGTCACAGTGGATTATAAGTTGGAGCTGAATGAAGACCGCAAAAACAATGAAATGAAGTTGACTATTGATTATAATGGTGCGGAAAAACCACAGGAGATCTTGTTGAATATGCCGTTGCCGCTGCAGGAAAATAAGGGCGGCAAGGAGCCGAAAGTAATTATTCAACGTTATAATGTGGACCCCAGTAAAGTCTTAGCTGGTAATTATGTGACGCTGAATCTTTTTGTGGAAAATACCAACAACTTGGCGGTAAACAATGTGTCCATTCAGTTGGATGTACCGACAGAAACATCCTCCAGCGGTGGCACTGTATCCAGCGGCACAGTTTTCTCACCGGTGGACAGCAGTAATACGTTCTATATTGACCGTATTGATGGAAAACAGACAGCGCTAAAAACCATCAGTATGTATGTAGATCCCAACGCAACGGCGAAAACGTATGTTGTGCCGGTGAATATCAAATATGAATCTACTGACGGCACAAAATATGAAAGCAGTGATAATGTAAATATTCCTGTGACGCAGGAGAGCAAAATAGAAATTATCAGCAGTAATATTCCTACCATGGGCAATGTAGGAGAGCCTATAAATGTAAGCATGGAATTTGTGAATGTGGGCAAGGTGAATCTTACCAATTTCAAGGTGCGCATGGAAGGGGATATCCCTGGGAAAGAGGAAAATGTATTTTATCTGGGCACTTTTAATGCCAGTGAGAGCAACGAATACAGCGCCACGATTATTCCGGAAGAGGAAGGCGTTTTGAGCGGTTCTGTTGCGATGAGTTATATTGATGCAGACAATCAGGAAGTGAGCATGGAAATTCCATTCAGTATTGAAATTGGCCCTGCGATTGATTACGGGGATATGACGGAACCTATGGAGCCCATTCCAGAACCGGGACTGCTGGACAAGCTGAAGCAGCATTGGCTGCCGATTGTATTAGGTATCGTAATTGTAGTGCAGGCAATCATTTTGATTCGTATCAAACGCAAAGCGAAAGCGGAAGAGGAATTGATCGATGGTTAAACGAGATATCATTACCATGGCGGCGAAAAATCTGATGCGCCGCAAAGGACGTACTTTTCTGACGATGCTGGGTGTGCTTATCGGCACTACTTCTATTGTAGTGATGGTGTCGCTGGGTATCGGACTGCAGCAGTCACAGCAGAAAATGTATGAGCAGTGGGGAAGTCTGAATGAAATTGAAGTAAACCAGTCATACAGTCACGGTGACGACGAAGAAAATATCGTTGCTTTGGATGATGAGGCGTTGGAATATTTTCAATCGCTGGAAGGTGTTACGGCGGTCATTCCTATGGCGTATATTTCTGCCGATACGGCTACTTGCGGCAAATTGCAGGGATGGCTGGAAGTCTACGGGATTAAGCCGGAGGATATGGCAACAAAGAATATGCAGGTTGGGCAAGGCAGACTGCTGCAGGAAGGCGATAAGAACGTTCTGGTGATTGGCGGCATGGTCGGAGGCGGGTTTTATGACCAGAACGGTGGTGATGACGGCTGGGTTGAGGATGAAACATACGAGCAATACAAGGAACGTATGTACAACAAAACTACTGGAATGCTGAATAAAAAAGTTACAGCGGAATTCAAAAATTATGAGACAGAAAAAACGAAGAAGCTGACTTTTCAGGTAGTGGGCATAATGGATGTGGATGCGCCCAACAATTATTCTTCCTACGCCCCGCTGGAAGTCGTACAGAAGATGCAAAAAATGATGCTGACTAGTGAGGAGAAAAAACAGAAGAAACGGAATTTGTATAATCAGATTTCTGTGATTACCGGAGATGTTGCAGACACGAAAACTGTTTTGCAAAGTATCAAGGATGCCGGATATAATGCTTACTCTATTGCAGAAAGCCTGGAAGGGGTAGAGGATTCTATGAAGGTTTTCCAACTGGCTTTAGGCGGTATTGGCGGGATTACTTTGCTGGTAGCGGCGATTGGAATTATCAACACAATGGTAATGTCAATTTATGAACGTACCAAGGAGATTGCGATCATGAAAGTAATTGGGGCAACCTTTGGAGATATCCGCTTTCTGTTTTTAGCGGAAGCAGGCATGATTGGTTTCTTTGGTGGAATTATGGGTCTGGGATTTAGCTATGGGCTATCGTTCATTATCAATCAACTTTCTGGTGATTTTATGGGAAATTATGTGGGCACTGGTGAGGCTTTAAGTCTGTCGGTGATACCATGGTGGCTGGCGTTGTTCGCAATAGGATTCTCCATTATGATTGGGTTATTGGCAGGGGTATATCCTGCTAATCGCGCGGTAAAATTGAGTCCTATTGAGGCCATGCGCAATAATTAAATTGAAATGAACAGTCTGGACAATATGTTGTATAAAAAATCTCTCTGCGGTATGCAGAGGGATTTTTTGCAATTTATGGGCAAAATGGCAGAGCATCATTGACAGATGATGCGGTTTCATGTAAAATAAATGAGCGGCAAAAGCGAGGGAATATGTATGAGAATAGAGGAACACCTTGTTTTTTTGGAAGAGGCAATCAAAGAAGCAGAGAAAGCGGCAGCGATTGGGGAGGTACCTATCGGTGCGGTGGTAGTGCGCGATGGCGAAGTGGTAGGCCGCGGACATAATCTGCGGGAGCGAGATCAGGATCCCACAGCTCATGCAGAGATTTGTGCATTGCGGCAGGCCGGTCAAAATTTAGGCGGCTGGCGTCTGGAAGGCTGCACGCTTTATGTAACAATGGAGCCATGCCCTATGTGTTGCGGTGCGTTGATCAACAGCCGAATTGATACGGTGGTGTTTGGCGCCAATGAGCCGAAATTTGGCTCGGCGGGCAGTCAGTTAAATCTGCTGCAATTCCCGGGATTTAATCATAATGTACACATTGTGGGTCCCATTGCCCAGGAGCGTTGCAGTCAATTGATGAAAGATTTCTTCGCACAATTGCGTCGCAAAAAATAGTATATGGAGATGTACCCAAGTGGCTGAAGGGTCCGCACTCGAAATGCGGTAGGTCGGGCAACCGGCGCGAGAGTTCAAATCTCTCCATCTCCGTCAAAA
>DKVF01000090.1:3696-4188 GCA_002491065.1 Peptococcaceae bacterium UBA7185 | reverse complement strand
TTTTAGGCCTTGCGTTCTGCGATAATTTTTTCGGCAATTTTAGTTGGTACTTCTTCATAGTGGTCTATGGTCATGGTGAATTTGCCGCGTCCCTGGGTCATGGCCTTTAAATCAATCACATATTTTTGTACTTCAGACATAGGAGCCTGCGCCTGAATAACCTGCAGCTTGTGGTCCGGTGTAGGTTCCATACCCAAAATGCGGCCCCGTTTGCTGTTGAGATCGCCCATGACGTCACCCATGTAAGCGTCGGGTACGGTGATGCGCATATCCATGATAGGCTCCAGCAATACAGGGGAGGCCTGTTCCGCACCTTTTTTGAATCCTGTAGAAGCGGCAATTTTGAAAGCCATTTCATTGGAGTCCACGGGATGATAGGAGCCATCATATAATGTTACTTTGATATTTCCCAAAGGATAACCGGCCAGAATGCCCTGACTCATGGCTTCCCGCACGCCTTTTTCTACAGCGGGGAAGTAGTTCTTGGGCACG
>DKVF01000090.1:959-3408 GCA_002491065.1 Peptococcaceae bacterium UBA7185 | reverse complement strand
CGGGGAAGTAGTTCTTGGGCACGGCGCCGCCGAATACTTCCTCTGCAAAGAGGAAATCGTCCTCCTCATAAGGCTCGATGCGCAGCCATACATCGCCGTACTGTCCTGCGCCGCCGGACTGTTTCTTGTGCTTGCCCTGTACCTCGACTTTTTTCTTGATGGTTTCTCTGTAAGGAATTTGAGCCGGTTTTAAGACAACCTCCACGCCGAATTTGTTTTTGAATCGTTCGGCAATGACTTCCAGATGGGTTTCGCCAATGCCTGAGAGTAAGGTTTCATGGGTTTCAGCGTTTTTCTCCAACCGCAATGTCGGATCTTCTTCCAGCAGACGGCTCAAAGCGTTGCTCATCTTATCATCGTCATCTCTGGACTTGGGCGATAGCGCAAAGGTCAGATTGGGCGCTGGGAATTTGATGGGTGCCAGTTCTGGTACCGTGAGACCTTTGACGGTCAGGGTATTGCTGGTCTGTGTGTTCTGCAGCTTGGCAATGGCTACAATATCGCCGGCGTTGACAGTATTGACGGTGAATTGCTGTTTCCCGCAGGGGATGATAAAGTTGCTCACTTTTTCTTCCATTTCATTATTGACATTGTAGATGCCGTCTCCCGCTTTGAACTGACCGTCAATGACTTTTAGGAAGCTCAATTTTCCCACGAAGGGGTCGGCCAATGTTTTGTATACGATGGCGCTGGTGGGCGCAGCTGCGTTGACAGTGGGGATCGGCAATAAATCTACACAGAAATCCATCAGTGTGGTCACGCCCATATTTTTGGCCACAGAGCCGCCTAAAACAGGGAAAATCTCGCCGTGGGCAATCCCCATGCGCAGTGCGGAACGAATCTCTTTGTTGGTCGGGGTTTCGCCTTCCAGATATTTGAGCAGCAGTTCATCGCAGGACTCGGCAGCGACTTCGATTAAATAGGTGCGCTGCGCTTCATAATCTTCCATATATTCTTCGGGAATAGGAATTTCTATGGCTTTTCCCGCTTCAAATCTGTAAGCTTTTTCGTTGAGCAAATCAATCATGCCGCTGAAGGAGGCCTCTTTGCCCATAGGCAATTGCAATGGCACAATCCCAGTGCCATATTTTTCGCGGAGTTGTTCCACTACAGTCTCAAAACAAGAATTTTCCCGTTCCAGTTTGTTGATGAAAATAATACGGGGCAGTTTTTGATTGGCGGCGATATCCCAAATGACTTCTGTCTGTACCTCAATGCCTGCAACGCCGCAAATCACCATGAGCATATTGTCCACTGCTCTGGTGGTGGAAACCACTTCGCCGATGAAATCAGCATAGCCCGGGGTATCAATCATGTTTAATTTGGTGTTTTGCCATTCGATTGGCGCCAGGGAGGCGGAAATGGTAACCTGCCGTTTGATTTCTTCCGGCAGATAGTCGGTGATGGTGGTGCCGTCCTCCACTTTGCCCAGACGATTGGTGAAACCGCTGTTAAAGAGCATGGTTTCCAGTAAAGATGTCTTGCCTGCGCCGCTGTGTCCGGCAATTCCGATGTTGCGAATGTCTCCAGTTTGATATATTTGCATAATTGTCACTCCTTATAATAAATAGTATTTATTATTATATTAGACATATAACGATAAAATCCTTTTATTTTTTTTATATTTTTTGCTATTTTGAATTTTTTTGCAAGTCGCATTGTTCTTTTATTTTATGCGTAAACTGTGGTGAACAGACATACATATAAAAATAAATGAACATAAGGCGGGCTGGTCATGAAAAATAAATTTTTACAGGGCACCTTTATTCTGTTGGTCACCAGTTTATTGCTACGTGGCTTAGGGTTTGTCTATCAGATGCTGGTGGTGCGCTTGGCGGGAACAGAGGCGGTAGGGATTCTCAATATGAGTTATCCCTTTTATATGATGTTGGTGGTTTTGGCAACAGCTGGAATGCCAGTGGCCATCGCCAAATTGACTGCTGAGTATGTTTCCCGGCAGAGAGAAGGGCAGATTGGGACGATGATGACTGTGGCCTTTCGGCTGGTCATGGTGCTTGTCCTCTGTGGGTTAATTGGGGCGCTGTTTCTTTTACCCCGTATGTTCACCCTGCTAGATACAGAAGAACGGGTGGCGCGGTGCTTTTATGTGTTGGTGCCCGGAATTGCCATTGTGCCTTTTACCTCTCTGATGCGCGGCTATTTTCAAGGGATGCAGCAGATGCTCTATCCCTCTCTGGGGCAGGTGGCGGAGCAGGTCATTCGTGTCGCCAGCGGCTTGGTGCTGCTGCGTTGGGTTTGTCCCCATGATGTCATTTCTCTGGCTATGGGTTTGGCAGCTGCGGCGATGATTGGGGAACTGAGTGGATTTTTGCTGCTGTTGATTTTTTATTGTCATAGCCGCCGGAAAGGAAAGAAAAAGGAGAAGAATGGTGTGGGAAGGGGGATGCTGGCGAAATTGCTGTCTTTGGGATTGCCCACTACCTTTACC
>DKVF01000090.1:0-653 GCA_002491065.1 Peptococcaceae bacterium UBA7185 | reverse complement strand
TTGGTGCCCTTTTGTCTGCTCAGTATGGGTTATAACGCCAGTCAGGCTGCGGGAATTTATGGACAGTTTTCCGGCGTCGCGATGAGTTTGCTCACCATTCCCACGGTGCTGACCGGCGCATTGGCAACTGCACTGGTGCCGGCCATTTCCGAGGCGGACGCTTCTTATCAGAAATCAGCACTACAGCGGTGCTGCCAACAGTCTATTCAGATCACCTGGGCGTTCAGTCTGCCCATTATCCTGATTCTCTATTTGTATGGAGATGGACTGTGCAGGCTGCTGTTTCGAATTGATGGTTTGGGACCGATGATCAAGATGCTTTCCTTTGGCGCGGTGTTTATGTATTTGGGGCAGACCATCGTGGGAATTTTACAGGGACTGGGACAGACGCGCACGGTGTTTTTCAACAATTTATGGGGTTCTGCGGCGAAGTTAATCGGCATGTATTATTGTATTCGAATTCTGGGCTGGGGCAGCAACGGGATCGCCGGAGGTATGGTGCTGGGCTATGGCTTGCAGTGTTTGTGCAACCTGGTGGCGCTGATGGGGCAGGTGCCCATTCGCATGAGCTGGAAAGAGATGTTGCTGCCGGTAGCAGGCAGCTTTTTGATGCTGTGGGTCATCCAAAGCTGTCATTGGCTTTTGGGCAATGA
>DKVF01000025.1 GCA_002491065.1 Peptococcaceae bacterium UBA7185 | reverse complement strand
TATTCTGTTTGTAAGCGGCAGAGTGGCTCTTTTTTGTTTGCAGCCAATGTGGCTTTTTGCGATATGCAAAACCGGAAACCCTCAAAATAAGAGCTTCCGGTTTTTATAATGATAAAGTATCATTCTGTTTATTTTTCTGCAGAAACTTTGAAAAAGCTATTTTGCTGATTACATCCGTTCCGGCGCGGAGACGCCTAATAGGGTGAGTACATTGCGCAGTGCAATACGGGCAGCGTTTACCAATACCAGACGGGCGTTTTTCAATGCGGCATCGTCGGTTAAAACACGGCAGCTATTGTAGAAGCTGTGGAACATGGTAGCCAAATCTGTCGCATAGCGAGCCAGGCGATAGGGCGCCAGCTCTTCGGCAGCATAGGCGATTTCGTTGGGCAAATCGGCAATTTTACGAATGAGCGCCAATTCGGCTTCTTCTTTTAGCAGTGTCAAATCACAGTCAGCAGCTTTTGGCGTAGGCATACCGGTGGCACCCAAAATGCTGTTGATACGCGCATGGGCGTACTGCACATAATATACAGGGTTGTCGCTGGATTGCTGCTTCGCTAAGTCCAAATCAAAGTCCAGATGGCTGTCGGGGTTGCGCATGATGAAGAAATAGCGGGCTGCATCCTTCCCTACATCCTCGATTAATTCCTGCAAGGTTACATATTGTCCGGTACGTTTGGACATACGCACGACTTCGCCGCCCTGATACAACCGTACCAGCTGCATCAGCATAATGGTGAGATTTTCAGAATCATAGCCGAGTGCGTCCATTGCACCTTTCATGCGGGCAACATGACCGTGGTGGTCAGCACCCCAAATATTGATCACGCGTTTAAATCCGCGGTCGAATTTATTTTTGTGATAAGCAATATCCGCCGCATAGTAGGTGGGAATTCCATTGGAGCGAATCAGCACTTCGTCTTTTTCATCACCAAAGGAAGTAGTTTTCAGCCACAATGCATCGTCTTTTTCATAGGTCATGCCTTTTTCGGTCAACAAATCTACAACCTCTTGGATGGCGCCGCTTTCATGCAGTGTGGTTTCGCTGAACCAAACATCATAATCTACACCGAATTCGTGAAGGCCACTTTTGATTGCGGAGAGTTTTTCTTCCAATGCCGTGGCAATCATCTTCTGCTGACGTTCTTCTTCAGGCAACTGCAGGTAGTTGTCGCCTACTTCTGCAATAATACGTTTGGCAGTATCAATAATATCCTTACCGTGATAACCTTTTTCTGGGAAAGGATAGTCTACATCGCCCAGTTCCTGACGATAACGGGCTTCCAAAGAGAGTCCCAAATTGACAATCTGATTACCGGCATCATTAATGTAATATTCCTTGGTGACATCGTATCCAGCCATTTTGAGCAAATTGGCCAGGGAATCGCCCAATGCACCGCCGCGCGCGTTTCCCATATGCAGCAAACCGGTAGGGTTGGCGCTGACAAATTCGATTTGTACTTTTTCTCCGTGTCCTAAATCCACTGAACCGTAAGCGGTATCTTGTGCCTCTACAACAGGCAAAATGTCGTACACCCAATTAGGGGACAAATAAAAATTGATAAAACCGGGACCGGCAATTTCTACTTTTTCAATCAGTTTACTCTCTTTGGGCAGACTGTCTACAATGGCTTGGGCGATATCTCGCGGTTTCATTTTTGCCTGTTTTGTGAGCAGCATGGCAGCATTGGTGGCAAAGTCTCCATGAGATTTATCTTTTGGTACTTCTACAACAAATGCAGGCATGTCCATATATTCAAAACGGCCTGCGGCTTTCGCCTCTGCAATGCCTTCTTCAATTTCATTCCGCAATTGTGCGGTAACCTGTTCTACTAAATTCATTTTTCATTCTCCTGTCTTTGTCAGAATCCTATAAAAAACATCTTCGTGACTAATAATTTTACCATAGGATTTGTATTTCTTGCAACTTTTATCATTAGATTTTTGTGTAAATTATAGGAATTTTCACGATATCGAAGAAAAAAATTGAAGAGCACTTCCTATTTGTTATATAATTTTACTTAACATTAAGGTGTATAAACTATGTAATATACCTTACCGCGCATATCTTCTCAATCTACATTACAATATTCTATCCTTTTGGCGTCGGTGTTTATGCCGATGTTAGAAAAAATTTAAAGGGGGACACAACAACATGATTTATGGCTACATGCGCGTGAGCACAGTGGGACAAGTGAAGGGCAACAGTTTGGAGGAACAGGAGCGGATTTTGAGGCAAAACGGAGCGACGGTCCTTTATCAGGATGCATTCACTGGTACAAAAACTTCTCGTCCCAATTTTAACAAGCTGCTGGCGATTTTAAAGGAAGGGGATACACTCATTATTACCAAGTTGGATCGCTTTGCACGCAATACCGTAGAGGGTATTAACGTGGTGCAGCATTTATTGGGACGGGGTGTGCGTGTCAATATTTTAAATATGGGGACCATAGACAACACGCCCACCGGAAAATTAATTTTGACAGTGATGTTGGGTTTTGCTGAATTTGAAAGAGATATGATTTTGCAGCGCACAGCAGAAGGAAAATCTATTGCGAAAACAAAATCAGGATACTTGGAAGGCCGACCTCCCAAGTACACAGAAGAAGCCTTGGTCGAGGCTGTGATGTTATTGGACAGCTATACATACCGGCAGGTGAGTGAAATGACCGGTATCAGTAAAAGTACGCTGCAGAGGATAAAGAAGAAATACGACGCACGAAAATTTGATTGCTATGATGAACAGGAAATGTTATAATAAATCGTTCTATCATTTTAGAAACAAATAAACAAATCGTTGAAATAATCGACATGGAAGGAGTATTTTTCTATGGCAAAAAAAAGTAAAGGTGCAGCCAATGCCCGCAAACAGGGAAAACCCTCGCTGCGTTTGGGCGTGGCATTGTTTGTACCGCTCATTTTAGTACTGGCTGTGATTCCACTCATTGTACAGATGAATTTGATTACACTTCCGGAAAATGTGCGCGCGTTCTGGACGCAAAACCAGGCTGCGGATTTTTTCTCTTTTTATAAATCACGGGCATTAATTTTGACAGCTATCTATATGCTGTGTGTATTTGGCTATTATAAGGCGCAGGGATTGCAGGACCATTTTGCACAAAATCGCGCTATGCATCTCTATTTTGGCGCCGTGGCAGTATTTGCATTGTTCGCAATCTTGTCTACAGTATTTTCTGACTACAAGAGTATTGCTGTATGGGGGGGGCCGGAACGTTGTGAAGGGCTGGGAATGATTCTCATTTATCTGCTGATTATGCTTTATGCATGGTGGGCGTACACCCATCATCCAGAATTCAAATATATTGTTTTGCCATTAGGCGTTTTGACAGCGGTTATGGGTTTCCTGGGTGTATTTCAATTTTTCGGGCATGATTTGTTTACCAGCGAATTTGGCAAGAAATTGATTATTCCAGAGACTTATCGTTCCCAAGGTGAATTGAAAATGCTCTTTGAACGGGGCAAAATCTATGGCACGATGTATCACTACAACTATATGGGCAGCTTCAGTGCTATGATGGTACCGTTATTTTTGGTGCTGGCACTGTTTTTGAAGAATCGCAGACAACAGATTTTCTGCGCTGTGATGACAGCCATTGCGCTGTTCCTACTCTTAGGCAGTACCTCCCGCGCCGGTATTATCGGTCTAGTTTTGGCAGCAGTTTGTTTTTTGATTTTCTTTGGCAAAAAGCTGTTGCAACATGGTAAGATTACTGCCGGTTGTGTGGCGGCGCTGGTGCTTTTCGTGTTTGTGGTCAATCTGGCCACTGGCGGTTTGGCTTTGGCGCGTATTCCCAGCTTGCTCAATGATATGAAAACGCTGGTATCCAGCAGTGATGTGGATTATCACGACCAGATTGCCGTGCGTCATATTGATTTGCAGGCAGATTCTGCGACAATTACATTTCAGGATGGCACGCTGCACATTCAGAAGAACAGCAACGGTCAGCCAGTATTCTCCACTGGCGACGGGCAAAATTTGACGGCGCCTGCAGAGGATTGCAGCTTAACGGCTGGCAATTATAAAATGGAGTTGCAATATGTGCCAATCAATGAAGTAAACACTCCATTTTTAGGTATTTATTTGGGGGACAAGATTGAATTTATCTTGGGCTTGTACGATGAAGGCTTTGCTTTTGTGGACAGTCGTATGAACAAAATCGCTTATGAGGAAGCGCCGTCTATCGGCTTCCAGGGCAAAGAAAAATTGGGCTCGGCCCGCGGCTATATTTGGTCCCGCAGTTTCCCAGTTTTGTTAGACAGTCTGTTGATCGGAAAAGGACCGGATACGTTCTTCGCCGAATTCCCGCAGGGCGATCTCTTGGGAAAATTGTATGCTTATGATACTACGCAAATGATTGTAGATAAACCGCACAATTTATATTTGCAAATCGGCATCAACGAGGGCGGAATTGCGTTATTAGCCTTCTTAGTGATGATGGCGGCATATTTGGTCGACGGCTTCAAATTGTACGCTCTGCGCAAAGAATACGGCGCGCAGCAGGCTGTCGGTGCGGCGCTTACCTTGGCCGTCATTGGATATTTGGGCGCGGGATTCTTCAATGACTCCATCGTGTCCGTAGCGCCTATCTTCTGGACCTTGTTCGGCGTTGGCATTGCGGTCAATCAGCTGAATCGCAGACAGGCACAGACAGAAGTAAAAGAAAAATAATTGAGAAAAAGCTCATATGCAAAGGATTCTTTTCATCCATGAGTTTAGAATATGTGTAACGGCGAAAAGAGATTGCGCTGCAAAAACACAAGAGGCAGAAGCCAGACAGCATCATTGTCCGGTTTCTACCTCTTTTATTTATATTGCGCCGCAACGCAAAAGCGAGTCTGTTTTTCTGCAAGGCGTTATTATACAAAACCACATAGCACAAAATGTCGAAGGAAAAATCTTGTAATTTACAAAATATCCCGGTATAATTGGTTCAGGATTTTATTTCTCGCCAGGCCTTGGTGCTGAGCGGGGGGTATATCAAGTTTGGCTCAGCGGATAAAAGCATTGCTATTGTGATGTTATCCTTATTTATTGCTCCCAACCTAATGCTTACGATTTGGTAGGAAGGGAGGCGTGTATGTATGAATGAGATACTTGCAGTTTACTATGCAGTTTCGATTTTGGCTCTGTGTTTGACCAGTATCCAGATTACCATTCATCTGGCGAGAGACTTGTGCAGACATATACGTTCCTCGCGCCGTAAAAAGCGCATTACGAGGAAATGAAAAAGGACTAGCGTCTCTCCGCAAATGATTCGCTAGTCCTTACCCCAAAAACCCCCTGAGCAATGCCGCATGGCAGCTCATATATTGATTATAGTCTAACATTGCAGTTTTTATGTGTCAAGGGTTTTGGAAATAATTGCATTGAAAAAAATCTCAGAGCTGTTCTGCTTGTAAGCGGCGGAGCAGTTCTTTTTTTGTGCAATCATGCAACGATTCTGGTGAATTTTTAAAAATGTTTCACGTGAAACAATTACAATATCCAATGGGAGACAGGAATAACCAAGAGAAAGATAAACTTGCTTTTTGTAAGGATACTGTTGTGCGAAGTTATAGATTTGTTTTGGTGCAAAAAGATTGCTGTATTGTTATTGAGGATTTTGTGCAGATAAGTAATTGTTAATCCCCAGATAAATGCACCAGGCCAATTTTTGCTGGTAGGCGGGATCTTGCAATTTGGTGGCTTCTTCTTTGTTGGAGAGAAAGCCACATTCGACAATCACGGTCGGGACGGCGGCGTTTTTGAAAAGATAGGTGTCCTCACGGGGCAATGCTTCCCGCTCGTGTTCACCAAGCTGCTGCGTCAAAACTTGCTGAATGGCTTGTGCCAGAGTTTTGCTTTCAGGGTCGGTGGGATTATAGAAAACCTGCGCGCCGCACCATTTTTCATTGGGAATGCTGTTGCAGTGTATAGAGATAAAATAGTCTGCCTGTGCCGCTTTTCCCATTTGTATGCGCTGTTCAAGGTCAGCCCGTTGTTGCAGCAACAATTTTTCTTCCTGACTTTCCTGGGGAATTAGGTCGGTATCGGCGCGGCGTGTCATTACAACCTTAGCGCCGGTTTCTTCTAAGAAAGTGTCCAGTTTCAATGCGATATCCAGATTGATATCTTTTTCCAGTACTTTATCTTCATTGACTCTTCCGGGAAAGGTACCGCCATGGCCCGGGTCTACCAGAAAAGTTTTTTCTGCCAATACCCAGGATAATGTGGGCGATGTGGCCGGCTGATTATGCAGCACCATAAAAAAACCGGCAGCTACTACAAATACACAGAAAAAGAGTACGGTGAAGAAGCTGCGCCGGCGAAAAAGCAGAAACATAAAAAGGCCTCCTTTGTAAAATGATACTTTGTACCATATATACGCGGGAGGATGGGCAAGTATGTGAAGTAAGAGAAAATATTTGTGAAAGAAAAGGTTATTCGAACAAATCCTCTTTCAATGCAGATAGATTACGAAAATCGGGCAGATAAAGAGAGGCTTCCTGCTGCAACGCTTGCTGCTCTGTTTGATTCGTATTTTCATATATGGCGATCGTTTGGAAACCAGCACGATTAGCGCTGCGTACTGCTTCTAAGGAATCTTCCAAAACAATGCATTGTTCTGGAGGCAGTCCCAGCTTGCTGGCGGCCGCCAGGAAAACGCGAGGGTCATGTTTACCAATGCCTACTTCAGCCACTGTGGTGATATTTTGAAAGGTCTGCGATAATTGATGATACGCCAATACTTGTTCTACCAGAGAACGGGAGGTGGCTGTGGCGATAGCTGTAGGAATCCCTTTTTTCTCTAAAAGATCTAATAAATTTTGTACGCCGGGTTTCAGTGGAATGACACTACAATAAAGCTGTGCCATAGTATCCTGAAAGTGTTGATACACAGTAGCGGGTTCATCGGGTAGGCCAAATTCCTGCAAAATCATACCGGTGGCGGTTTCCAGACCTATTGTCTTGGTGCGGTCTAACAAATCATCAGGCGGCGTGATACCACGGGAGAGCAGCATATCATCCAACAGGTGCTGCCAATAGGGCATAGAGTCCAATAAAGTACCGTCTAAATCAAAAATGTATCCTTTCATAGAAAAGCCTTCTTTCTCATGATGCGTTTTGGAATACACTTATTATAGCAGATTTTTGTATGAAAAATGTGAATTCGCAGAAAAGATTTTGTATAAATATTTTTATCATGCGTAAAATGCAACAAGGCAAGTTATTTCCATTGCCCGATGGGGAAGAAAAGGGTATAATAAATCATAGCTTACAGATAAAGGTGGAGTCATTATGGACAGGGGGATAGGCAGCGGCTTGTTGTCTTTTGATATTGCCAATATACATGCAGTGGAATCACTGTTCCAATCGGAAGGTTTTTTCTGGCTGACAACTGCAGTAGCAACCAGTCTGGCAGCAGAGGAAATGGCCAAATTTTTTGTAAACAAAACGCAGATGGTGGATGCTGCACAGACTGTTCAGCTGTTCAATCTGTGTATTCGCAGCAACGATATTAGAACAGAGGAACGAGAACAGGCGAAGCAGTGGAGCATGGATACTTTGAAGCTGATTGATGAATGGAACCGACAGACACCGGTATTCCAAGATAGTTGCAGCCTGGGGATTAGTAAGGGCTTTACGACATATTGGCTAAACTATAAATTAATTGAGCTGGAATGGCAGCAGGTTTTGGGGCTGCAAGAAATAGAGGAAACCTATCAATTTTTGAACCAGGTACTAGCTGACAGTGAAGAATTGGACAAAATTGAACAAGCTCGTCAAAAACAGGGTATGAATGAGGACCAGCGTATATTTTTGCGTAGTCATTGGCAGTACAGTAAACTGTTTTGGACGAACTTATATACAAATTTGCAGTTGCTTTCACTGGGATTGATTAAAATGCAGCAGCCTACTTGATTGTCCTGCTTTTTCCTTTGGCGAGATAGAGATAAATGAAGTGAAACAGGGCGAAAATGAGCGCTATAGAAATTCCGGTTGAAAGAATCGTATAGAGCAGAGCGCTTACCCGTCCTGTAAAAAATGCAATTGCCAAGCAACAAAGTCCAATGCTCAATAAAATTGCTATGATAAATAAAAAAGTTCTCACTGTACATACTCCTAACATAGTATAATCATTTTGCCTTTCTATTTTACAGGAATACAGAAAAATGAGCAATGGGTAGTATAATAAAAATTAGTAAGATTTGAAAGATTGTTTGCAAATATATATAAATTAGCCCATGAGAAAGGAAGCGGTTGGAATGAAGAAAAAGATTGCCAAATTAAGAAGACCAAAAGAAACGCGGAAACTGCTGGGGGTATGCGCAGGACTGGCTAATTTTCTAGGAATTGATGTGATATATGTACGAATGATTTGGGTATTGGTTTGTCTGTTCCCTCCAGTGAGTACGCTGACGGCAATTGCAGCATATATTGTGCTGGCTTATGTGATTCCGGAAGAAAAAGATTATATTGATGTATAATAAGCAATGGAGGCAAAAAAATGGAAGAAAGACAAGGTGTGATTTTGCTGGGGCATGGCAGTATTCGTGAGGAAGCCAATGTGGAAGTACGGGGTATGTGGCGGATGTTGGCGGAACAACTGCCGGAACTGACAATCAGCGGTTCCTTTGTGGAGGTTGCACAGCCTACGCTGGAGGAGGAAGTAACCAGATTGGTGGACGCAGGTATGAAGCGGATTGTAATTGTTCCAATGTTTTTGACCAGAGGAAACCATCTTTCTAATAAAATTCCTCATACGTTGGAAGCTTTGCGGAAAAAGTATCCGCATATTCAAATAGAGTTAACTCGTCATTTGGGTGTGGACCCTCTTTTGGCGGAGATTATTAAAAATAGATTGCGGGAAGCAGGGATTGAATAAAGAGAAAGGACTGAGCCCGATGCAAACATATATGAAAATTTCTACGCTGAGTCAGTTGACAATTGCTACAGAATGTTTGCAACGGCAGTTGGAGCAATGGGATATCAGCGCGGAAAAAAAGATGGATATTCGTCTTTGTGTGATGGAAGCTGTACAGAATGGGTTGTTATACGGAAGTGCTGAAGGGCAGCCGCCAGAGGTACATTTGAGCTGGCAATGCAATTGTGACGGATTTTCCTTTTTCGTGGAAGACAATGGATCTGGAGTCCCAGAACGGCAGCGCAGCGGGAACGGCAGCGGTGTGTTATTGGATGAGCATGGGCGGGGTATTTTATTGATGCATGTGCTTTTAGATGAAGTAATTTTCAATGAAAAAGGCAATCGAATTACCGGACGGATGAAGTGGTAGGATAAAGGAGGACAGGACATGAAAAAAGATATAGAGCAAATGGCGCTGGACTATAAAAAAAATCCCACGCCTGAAGCTATGGAAGCCCTGTTGCAGGTTATGGAGCCACTTATCAAATATTGGTGCCAGTCACAATGCTACTTGCCCTGGGAACGGGAGGATTTACAACAAGTTGCTCGCATTGCAGTAGTTGGCGCGCTGGAACGGTTTGAACCAGAAAAGGAAATCCGGTTTAAGACATTTGCTTATCGCACTGTATCAGGAAAAATTATGAACTACTATCGGGACAATACTTGGCGTGTTGTGATTCCGCGCAAATATCGAGAACTCAGTACACGGATAACAAGAGCAGAGGGGGAATATTATCAACAGCACGGCAGTGCGCCTACTACTGATCAATTGGCAGAACTTTTACAGATGGATAAAAATGCTCTACAGGAAGCTTTAGAGGCAAAACAGGCCAGTCAAACCACATCACTTTCAGAACAGCTGGGTGAGGAGAACAGCAATATGCCGGAACTGTATTTGGGTGCCAATGATGAAAATCTGGAATATGTAGAATTAAAAAAAGATTTAAAGGCTGCCATGGAAATGTTGACACCACAGCAAAAACAGGTTATCTATTATCGCTATTTTGAAGACCTGACGCAGAGTAAGATTGCTCAAATACTGGGCGTATCGCAGATGCAGATTTCACGGCTGGAGAAAAGCGCTCTGGAAAAAATTCGCGGAAAAATGGCGCTCTGTGCAGAATGATATTGGGCATATTTTATTATGATAAAAGAAATCTATGATAATAAAATAAATTTAAAGCTGTTTTTTAAGAAAAAGTGTAGTGTTTTGTGGATTTTTCAGATATAATGATGAAGTTATTATGATTTATGAGAAAGGCATTTAGGAAAGGGGATTTTTATGCTAAAGTTTTTGTCCTCACTGAAATTGGCTGTGATTTTGATTGCAGCAATTGCGGTAATGTCAATCCTGGCAACCATCTATCCTGATGCAGATGCCTTTAATTCCTGGTCGTTCCGCATTTTGATGATTGCATTTTTTCTGAATCTGAGCCTTTGCACGATAAAATTATTGCCCGGTTTCCGAAAACAGCTTCAGCGCTCGGCTGGAGATGTGCCTATGGAAGGCGCGTATCGTATCTATGGGGTGCAGGAAGAAGCATTGACTGCATGGTTGAAAGAATCTCATTATAAGGTGGACCGGCTGGAGCAGAACGGTCAAGTCAGACTATTAGCGCAAAAAGGGAAATGGAGCTTGGCGGCGCCGCATTTGCTGCATATTTCTTTGCTGGTGATTTTAGTTGGTGCACTCATTTCTACATTTAATACACAAGGGTATGTGATGGGGCAGGTAGGTCAGACACGTCCTTTTCCTGATGAGCTAAATAGTGTCTATCAGGACAGTACAGTAGAGATCCTGGATTTTCAGACGACCTATGATGCCCAGCAGTCTATTGATAACTGGGTGACGCACTTTAATTTGTATATTAATGGGAAGTTAGTAGGAGAAAATGCAGAGACAAAGGTAAATTCTCCTTATCGTTACGGCAGTTTGATGATTTATCAAAATTCCTATGATTATCGTTATTTAATGGAAGTGCAGGGTGCTGCTGATGCAGAAATGAATACGACATATGGTCTGCCTGATAATCAGCCCAGTACCATTGCGGGACAGACTGTAGTTGCAGCAACAATAGATGGTAAGCCTTATGTACAGATCAGTGATCATAAAAATCCGCCTCGCGGACAGTTTGTTGAGCCGGGTGACAGCTTGATTCTCAACGATGAGGGTGCAACCATTACGTATCTGGACACAGCTGCTTATACCATATTGGAAGTAAAAACGCGGCGTGGCACCTACGTAGTCTTTTTAGGCTTTATACTGGCTACGTTGGCCTCCTTGCTGTTTTTCAGCGGTCGATATCGGGAAATGCGTATCCTTGTCGGGCAGGGAGGTACCCAATGCAAAATTTGGTGCTTTAGCAAGAATTCAGTGATTACAGAAGAAATGGAAGAAACGTTAGCACAAAATTGGATGAAAAGACAACAGGAGGCAGAATAAACAATGGAACACTTACAGTTACCGTTATTATGGTTTATGTTAGCCGCATATATAGGAGCTATGGTGGTGTATGGGTTTAGTTTTTGGTCACGCAATATACGTATGCGAAAATTGGCAACTTCTATTGTATATATCGGGCTGGCGTTGAATACTCTGGCTTTGCTGCTTCGTACGGCATTGATTAAAGGTCTGCCGTTAAACAATGGCTTTGAATTCGGTTTGAGCTTTGTATTTGCAGTTGTAACGGCATATGTCATTGTAGAATACAAATTCAAGTTAGATGCAATTGGGATGTTTGTCATGCCAGTGGTTGTGGTCATTTCCTGTTGGCTGGTGAGTGTAGATTTGACAATTCAGCCGGTAATGCCGGCGCTGCGCAGCTATTGGTTGGCTGTGCATGTATCAGCGGCAGTAATTGCTTATGGTTCTTTCGCCTTATCCTTTGCGGTGTCAGTAGCATATTTGCTGAAAGACAAGAAGGAAGTAGACTTCTCCAGTCGCTTAAATCAAGAATTGCCTGCGCTGAAGGTGTTGGATGCCGTTGCATATAAACTGGTATTTATCGGATTGCCTTTTTTGACAATTATGCTGGTGACAGGGGCCGTGTGGGCGGAATATGCGTGGGGTACTTTCTGGAGTTGGGACCCAAAAGAAACATGGGCGTTGATCACATGGTTGATATATGCAGCATATCTGCATACTCGCTTTTTAAAAGGCTTTAAAGGGCGGCGTGCCGCATGGATTGCCGTATTAGGCTTTGTGGCCGTTATCTTTACATTTTTCGGTGTAAGCTATCTTTTGCCCGGCATGCATAGTTATTTGGTGCCCAATGCTTAAAGAGCGACTTTTACCAGACGGGAGGTGAAAAGATGAGCAGCAGTTTAAATCAATTTATGCGTGAAAAACATGGGGACTTGTTAAGACAATGGTTTGAAATAGCTATTGCCGCTTATCCTGATGAGGCGCATAAATATTTTGTAAAGGTGAACAATGAGTTTACCAATCCGGTAGGCAGCAATATCTATCGCAATATGGACCATTTACTGACGGAACTGAGCGGCGACAGAGATGCAGACCGGCTGTATGGGCATTTAGAAATGATTCTGAAAATCCGTGCAGTGCAGGATATGAAACCATCTAAAGCGCTGGCGTTTTTACCCAGCTTCAAAAATCTGGTCCGCACAGAATTCAAAAAGGAAATACAAAAAGGACAGATTCCGTATTCTGAGTTGGATGATTTATTCACAGACCTAGATACCTTAGCGTTGATTGCTTTTGACTTGTATAGTGAAAGCAAAGAATTGCTTTACAATTTGCGCATTGCTCAAATCAAAGAAACCAACGACATATTGCAAAAAGCAAATTTGCTTAACGAAGCGGTGGATACTAGCACCTTTATGCGGTGCAGTAACTATATAGAGGAAGAATAGGAATTATAATAAAGGGGTGTTAATATGGCAAAACTTCCAAAACCACAGGAACTCACCAAGATTGACTTTAAGCCGCCTGAAACCAGTTGGATGGATACCCCGGTAGAATTCAGACCGGGTACCTACAGCTATGCAAGTAAACCAGAAAGCTTAGAAATGATTGGGTTCCCAAATCCACGTATCTGGTCTCCGGCAGATGAAGACTGGAAGCTGCCAGAAAATTGGCAGACAATTATTTTAGACGGTTTAAGAGATCGTCTGCAGAGATTCCGTTCCTTAAAAGTATTTATGGATATCTGCGTAAGATGTGGCGCTTGTGCCGACAAATGTCATTTCTTCTTGGGTTCCGGCGACCCGAAAAATATGCCGGTGTTGCGCGCAGAACTGCTGCGTTCCGTTTATCGTAAGGAATATACGCTGGCAGGAAAATTGATGGCGAAAATGGTAGGCGCCAGAGAGCTGACCTTACCTGTGCTGAAAGAATGGTTCTACTACTTCTTCCAGTGCACAGAATGCCGCCGTTGTTCTTTGTTCTGTCCATACGGTATTGATACTGCCGAAATCACAATGATTGGCCGTGAGTTGCTTAATCTGGTTGGTCTGAGCATTGACTGGGTTATGGGTCCTGTATCGGCCTGCTACATGAAAGGTAACCACTTGGGCATCCAGCCTCACGGTGTAGTGGACTCCTTCGATATGGCAGTTGATGATATTGAAGATATCACGGGTGTTCGTTTGGATTTATCCTACAACCGTAAAGGTGCAGAAATTTTATATGTTCCGCCATCTGGCGACGTCTTTGCAACACCAGGTACTTATAGCTTGATGGGCCAGCTGATGCTGTTCCATGAAATGGGCTTAGACTACACACTGAGTACCTATAACTCAGAAGGTGGGAACTTCGGTCTGTTTACTTCTAATGAAATGATGAAACGTTTGAACGCTAAGATTTATGCAGAAGCGAAACGTTTAGGCGTAAAATATATCATTGGCGGCGAGTGCGGCCATATGTGGCGTGTATTGAACCAATACATGGACACTATGAACGGTCCTGCGCCTGACAATTTGGAAGTACCAAAGAGTCCAGTAACAGGCACAGTATTTGAAAATGCAAAATCTACAAAAATGATTCACGTTTGTGAATTTACTGCAGATTTGCTCCGTCACAACAAAGTAAAACTGGATCCGTCCAGAAATAAAGGGATCATTGCAACCTATCATGATTCCTGCAACCCTGCCCGCGCTATGGGTCTGTTGGATGAGCCACGTTATATTCTGGATCATTGCGTAGAATGGTATGAAATGCCGGAAGATACAATCCGTGAAAAAACATTCTGCTGCGGTTCCGGTGCTGGCTTAGGTAATGATGAAAACATGGAAATGCGTATGCGCGGCGGTTTCCCAAGAGCTAATGCAGTGAAGTTTGTAAAAGAACGTCACAATGTCAATATGTTGGCATGTATTTGCGCTATTGACCGTGCTGCATTGCCACCACTGATGCGGTATTGGAATCCTGGCGTAGAAGTTTGCGGTGTACATGAATTGTTGGGTAATGCGTTAGTAATGAAAGGTGAAAAGAAGCGTGAAGAAAATCTGCGTTTCGAGCCTTTACAGAATTTAGATGATGAGGAGGAAGCATAAGATGAAAAAAACAAATATCATCATTGGGATTGTAATCTTTGCAGTATTAGTCACTGTCCCATTCTGGTCTGCTATCCTGTCTCCAGCTAATGGCGCCGCACCTGAAGTAAGCTTTGATACACCTGTCATTAATCAGCTCTCCGGCGATAATTACAAATGTGTTGAAGATGTAGAATGGATGCGTGCACATCATATGGATTTGTTGAATGATTGGAAAGTACAGGTTGTTCGTGACGGAAATCGTGTATATATTTCCGAAGACGGTACAGAATATCTGGCCAGCTTACAGAACACCTGCTTTGAATGCCATTCCAATTATGAAGATTTCTGCTTGAAATGTCATACCTATTCCAACGTAAATCCGACTTGTTGGGAATGTCACGTTGAACCAACTGTAGTAGGAGGTGCCAAATAAGATGGAAATGAACAGAAGAAAATTCTTAAAACTGGGTACCGCTGCCGTGGCAGGTCTGGGCGCAGCTGCCGCTGTTGCCAATCCTGCTGTAGCAGCCGCTGTAAACGGCTCCTATAAAGAAGCGCCGGGGAAAAGAAGCAATGTAACATGGGGCATGGTCATCGATATGAATCAGATGGACGAAGCAACCTTAAGTAAATGCATCGAAGTCTGCCATAAATATCACAATGTTCCCAACATCGACACCAAAAAAGATGAAGTAAAATGGATTTGGCCGGAAACCTTTGAGCATTTGTTCCTGGACGAAGTACATGAGAAAATGGGCGAAAAATATAAAGGCAAAACCTTTATGACCATCTGCAACCACTGTGAAGAACCGGTTTGCGTGCGGGTATGTCCGACCAAAGCAACCTTCAAAAATGCGCAGGGCGTAGTGGGCATGGATATGCACCGCTGCATTGGCTGCCGAAACTGTATGGCTGCTTGTCCATATGGTGCGCGTAGCTTCAACTTCAAAAATCCGCGCGATTATCTGGATGAAATCAATCCAACCTACCCAACACGTATGAAAGGTGTTGTGGAAAAATGCAATTTCTGCTCTGAACGCTTGGCAGTAGGCGAATTGCCATTGTGCGTAGAGGCTGCTGGCGGTGCGATCGTGTTTGGCGACATCAATGATCCAAACTCCGCAGTCAGCAAGAAAATTGCAGAAAATTTCACATTACAGCGTAGAACCAACCTTGGCACCAAGCCAAAGGTGTACTACATCGTGTAAGGAGGGGTAGAGCATGATAGAAAAAGCGTTAGTAAAAAGAACTACAAAGTCTTATTGGGCGTGGATTGTATTCCTGCTGGCCCTTATTGCCGTAGGCTTTGCGGCATATATCTACCAGATGACCAACGGCTTCGCTGTAACTGGTATGAGCCGTGATATTTCCTGGGGGATGTATATCGGTCATCTGACCTTCTTTGTAGGGGTAGCTGCCGGCGGTGTTATGATTGTATTGCCTTATTATTTGCACGATGTGCATGAGTATGGCCGTATCACAGTAGTTGGTGAATTTCTGGCAATTCCCGCTATTATTATGGCGCTGTTGTTTGTAGTTGTGGATATCGGTTCTCCGATGAAGCTGTTCAATGTTTATCTGTATTATACACCACATTCCATGCTGTGCTGGGATGCGACAGTACTGCCTATTTATTTGCTGTTAAACTTGATTGTTGGTTACAGCGTACTGCAGGCTGAAAATAAAGGTGTGAAATATGGCAAGGTCATCAGAGGCCTGGCAATTTTCTCAATTCCTTTCGCATTCAGTATTCATATCGTTACAGCATGGCTGTATGCAGGTCTGCCAAGCCGTCATTATTTCCTGACTGCGATGTTGCCTGCAAAATTCCTGGCTGGTGCTTTTGCCACCGGTCCATCTCTGATTATTCTGATTTGTTTCGCTCTGAATAAGCTGACAGGCTTTGATGCAGGGAAGAAAGCCATCGATAGATTGGCTACCACCATTGCCTATGCTTATACAGCAACCATTTTTATGGTAGTCTGCGAATTCTTTACTGCATTCTACAGCAATGTGCCAAGTCACAAAGCTGCGCTGCAGTATTTGTATGCCGGTCTGCACGGGCATAATCAATTTGTGCCGCTGATGATGCTCTTCGTTGTGTTAGCGGTTGTGACACTGTTGATTATGATTCCTCGTCAGACAAGAACCAACTATAAAATTTTAGGCTTTGGCTGCGCTACTGCGTTCCTGTCCATGTACATTGAAAAAGGTTTGACCTTTGTAATCGGCGGTCTGTCTGAAAGTCCTTTCGGCGAAATTGTGGATTACCATGTTACCTTGCCGGAAGTGCTGATCATTGTAGGGATCTTTGCAATTGGTATTCTGCTTGCCAGCATCCTGTTCAAACTGGTTGTTGTAGTTAAGAAGGATATGGATGTAAACGCATTTCCACAGGAAGACAGAGCAGGGTTAGCTGCAAGATACTTAGCAGAATATAATGCTGCAAACGGTATTGTAGAAGAACCAAAAGCAGCAGTAGAAGAAGCTGCAGAAGAAACAAAGGCAGAATAAAAACAAAATAGTCGAAATGATTGTTGTTTTTCCTAAATTATAATAAGAAATGAGGGATAAGGAGATGAAAAATGCAGGTATCGCATTGGCCATTGTGCTAGCAATCCTGGCAGTTGTTTATGTTGGCGTAGAGCTTTTGCCGTTAGACTTTTTCTTCGGCGGAATTTTGCCATATATAGCAATTGCAGTATTTATCGTCGGCTTTATTTACAGAATTTATAAATGGGCCCAGTCACCGGTTCCATTTAGAATTCCAACCACAGCCGGTCAGCAGAAATCCTTGGATTTCATTAAACAAAATAAAATTGAAAACCCATCCTCCAAAGGTGGCGTATTCGTTCGTATGGCACTGGAAGTGCTGGTGTTCCGTTCTCTGTTCCGTAACTCCAAAGCAGAAGTTACCGAAGAAGGCGACATCGTATACCAGTGGGAAAAATGGTTATGGCTCTTTGCTCTGTGCTTCCACTGGGGCTTCTTCCTGACAGTTTTCCGTCATTTAAGATTCTTTACCGACCCAGTTCCCGGTGCTGTACAGCTTTGGGAAAAAATTGACGGTGTTTTCTGGGTAGACCTGCAGCAAATCTACTTGACAGGTTTCATCCTGTTGTTAGGGATTACCGGTCTGTTCATCCGTCGTATTTACCTGGATAAGGTTCGTTACATCAGCTTAGTAAACGACTTTTTCCCACTGTTCTTGATTTTAGGCATTGCCATCAGCGGTTTGACCATGCGGTATTTAACCCATGCCGATATCACTGCCATCAAAGAACTGGCTATGGGATTAGTAACCTTTCATCCGGTTGTAGCGGATGACATCAGCATTGTGTTCTGGTTCCACCTGACATTAGTATGCACGCTGTTGATTTACTTCCCAACAAGCAAATTGATGCATGCTGGTGGGATTTTCATGAGCCCAACCCGTAACATGGCCAACAACAACCGTATGGTTCGCCATATCAACCCATGGAATCCAGATGTAGAAGTTCATAGCTATCAGGAATATGAACACGAATTCCATCAGAAGATGAAAGCCGTTGGTCTGCCATTAGATTGGGATTATGACGAAGAAGGCAATCAGCTTCCTAAGAAAAATTAAAAAATGTTTTAACTTTTTAGACTCTCCGCAAGGGGAGTCTTTTTTTGCCCAGAAAAGATAATTTTTAAACTCCCTTCGGGGAGTATTTTTTATACTCTTTTTTGCCTAACAGATTCTTTCGTTATATCTGTTTTTCACATCATGTTATAGTTTCGCATATCGCTTCGTTGAAAATGGCCTCGATTTTTCAAATTCTTATCATTAATAGATAGATACATTTATTTTAAAAACAAATAGTCGTAATTTAAATATGTTCTAATAAACAGAAAAATATATTGGAATAAAGTATGTTTTGTGATAAACTAATAAAAGTATATAAATTTATAAAATATCTATTTTAGGAC
>DKVF01000020.1:385-8044 GCA_002491065.1 Peptococcaceae bacterium UBA7185 | reverse complement strand
TGCGCAACTTATTATACCTTATCTCTATGGATTTATTGATTCAAGAAATGGACGATGCTAACATTGTAAAGGCTGTCGTACCAATTCGTAGAACGACAAGAGGGGATAATCACGATATTGCCAAATTACAGACCAAATATCCAGACCGTTTTATTGGTTTTGCCTGGATTGATCCACTGCAAGGCGCGTTAGCATTACAAGACATTGATACTTTCGTAACCAGCGGTTCTTGTACAGGAATTACCATGGAACCAGCAATCGATACCACTTCCACGAAATGGAAAGCAGATACCGAAGAAATCTATCCAGTATATGAAATGTGTGAGCAAAGAAATATCCCTATTTTATTTACTTGGGGCGGCATCATGTCAGATTTTAATGACTATAATCCGGCATACTTATTGCATATTTGCAAAGACTTTCCTAATTTACAAATTGTTTTGGCACATGGTTGTTTTCCTTGGGTACACGCTATCTGCCAAGTAGCTTTGCAATGCCCTAATTTGTATATTGCGCCTGATATTTATATGTTCAGTAAATATCCAGGCGCAGCTGATTACCATACAGCAGCAAATTATATCTTAC
The DNA here is from genome assembly GCA_002491065.1 of Peptococcaceae bacterium UBA7185. GTDB lineage: Bacteria > Bacillota > Peptococcia > Peptococcales > Peptococcaceae > UBA7185. Next base: position 7,459 of record DKVF01000020.1, on the reverse strand, counting down.
AAGATCAGTTTATTTTTGGCTCCGTTTACCCAGGACTGCCATTAAAGGTTGCCGTAAATGATTATCTTGCACACTTGCGAGCTGAAGTCGCAGAAAAAGTAATGTATAAAAATGCTGCTAAAGTATTGGGACTTGTATAAATGTGAACATAATTCGTTAAATATTAAGCGAATCTGTTGAAATTTTTTTGGCTACCGTTAACGTTCGATTACGATATAAACTGGAGGAAAATTACGATGAAAGCAATTGATATGCGTAGCAGGCCACCTTATAAAGCATTTTGCGATGATTTTGTTTTTGATTATGAAAGTCAGAAAAAAACATCAGAGCGAACAGAGCGCGTTATACCTGAATCGGTAAAAAATAAAAATATGGAGCTATTTTTGACAGAAAAAAGGACTGCTGGTATAGAAAAATGTGTAGTTCCTGTTCGTGGCAATAGAGCAAAGGAAGACAATCCCGTAATAGAATCTTTATTATATGAGTATCCAGATGATTTTATTGGGATGGCATCTATCACTATGCCAGGAAAAGATAAAAAGAATGATTTGGAGATTATAAAAAGATATGTAATAAATGGTCCTTGCACGGGTATCAATTTGGAGCCAGGTCTGGATGTCTCGCCTTGGGAACTTGATAATGAAAATATTTTTCATATTTATGAATTTTGCGAAAAACAAAACATTCCGGTCATGCTTTTAAACGGAGGACTTTTCCATAGAAACGATGTGATGATGGATTACGGTTTATATGCTCCTATGCGTATAGAACATGTTGCATTTACTTTTCCAAAATTGAAAATAATCGCTGCACATGGTGGATGGCCTTGGGTAAACCTCATGTGTGCAGTGGCAATTAATTGTGAGCATGTCTACTTGTCACCGGATTGTTATCTGATGGAGGGGGTAGGAGGCCATGGTTATGTTGAAGCAGCGAATCGGCATGATTTACAGGATAAAATCATGTTTGGCAGTGTATATCCCGGATACTCTATGGAATGGGCAGTAGAATATTTTAAATCTTGTGGTATTAAAGAGTCGTTGTTAGAAAAAATTTTTTATGATAATGCAGCAAAGGTCTTAAGTGTCAATAATTAAGAATTTAATAAGGTGGGATTTGTCATGGGAGTATTAGCAATTCAAGGTAGCAGTAGAATTAATGGAAATTCAAATGTTTTACTAGAAGCTGCGCTAAGCAAAGCTTCAGAACTAGGCTATACTACAGAATTAGTTCATTTATCGGCACTTTCCTTTCGTGGCTGCCGTAGTTGCTTTTCCTGCAAATTGGAACAAGAACCATGGAACAAAAATCACGCCTGTGCAATACAGGATAAATTGACTCCACTTTTACAAAAGGCAGCACATGCTGATGCACTTTTGATAGCTTCACCTATTTATTTTGGCAGTTTAACCGCCGACGTCCACGCATTTTTGGAACGTTTATGGTTTCCCGCAAATGTTTATGATATGGCGCATTCTTCATTATGGTCACAACCAATACCAACGGGTTTTTTCATAACGATGAATCATACCAAACCGGAAGATTATATAAATCTTTTGCAAAATGTTCGTAATTTTAACAGTCGCATTATCGGACCTACAGAATTTTTAATTGTAGCTGATACATGCCAATTTGCTAATTATGAACAATACCATGCGCCACTATTTGATGCCAAACATAAACAGGAACGACACGCAGAACTTACAACAATAGAATGTAAAAGAGCTGCTATTTTCACTGAAAAATTACTCTGTAAAGGCGTAAACTATTAACCATTTAAATGAAATATTACAGCTGTACAATTCAATCCATACAACATAAATTGTAACTCTATCAACACACCCTGCTCTCACAGTGGAAAGCAAAAAATAGAACCAAATTTCATTCAATATTGCATCATAATAGTTTCTCACATAACAAGCGGCTAAACCTGCTGCCTTTCAGGCAACAGATTCAGCCGCTTGTTACAGTTCTAGCTGCATCAAATGCTTAGATACGCCTCTTGTTTTGAAACAACTTTTTTGTGATTTATTTTTCTCTTTGTAAAAAGTACAGCTTACACTTCTATTTATTTTTCCGGCTCTAATACCATATCGTCTAGCGCATGACCACCCAAAACAATAGGCAGACACAAATCGTCAGGGTCTATGGCAATCTCAATAATAGAAAATCGGCCATTATGAAAAGCTTCTTTCAATATATCTGGCGCTTCTTCCTTATTCAAAATTTGATAGCCCGCTGCGCCGTAGGCCTTGGCCAAATCCATAAAGTTCACGGTTTTGCTGAAATGAACTCCGCTGTAACGCTGACCGCTGTAATGATATTGCAGCTGACGCACCATACCTAGCACATGATTGTTGAATACCATAATTTTAATAGGCAACTCTTGCTCCAAAATGGTCCCCAATTCATGCATGCACATCTGGAAGCTACCATCACCGGTCACCGCAATTACCAAATTATCTGGGCAGGCAATCTGCGCGCCTACTGCTGCGGGAATCCCATAGCCCATGGTTCCCAGACCTCCAGAGCTTATAAATTTGCGCGGTGTGATAAAATTATAACTGTTGGCTGTCCAAACCTGATGCTGCCCAACGTCTGTAGTAATGATGGTTTTTTCTTTATCCACCAATGTTTCCACCAAATTCATCGTCCAAGGCACATTGATTCCTTCAGAGGTAGGCAACGGAATGGCTGGATATAACGACTCGCATACGACTAATTCATTTTGTTTCTCCAGTTGACTATTCAAGTCAACCAAGACAGAGCGCAAATCACCCACAATAGGGATATCAATTTCTACGTTTTTTCCAATCTCTGCCGGGTCCACATCCACATGAATAATCTCTGCATTGGGGGCAAAACTTTGGGCAGTGCTAATCACACGGTCATCAAAACGCATACCTAAAGCCAACAAGCAGTCACAATCCTGTACAGCCATGTTGGCGCCTTCATTGCCGTAAGTTCCCAACATACCTAAAAACCGCGGTTCGTCTGCAGGATAACCGGATAATCCCATCATGGTTGCCACTACTGTAGCATTTTTCATCTGTGCCAGTTTTACCACTTCTGCCGTAGAATCACTGGCCACAACACCACCACCCACACAAATAACCATTTTGCGGGAGGCTTTGATACTTTTTACAGCCCGCTTAATCATACCCATATGACCGGAAACGGTAGGCTTATAACTGCGAATGTCCACTTCCGTGATTGGTACATACTCTGTCACTGCCTGAGAAATATCCCGAGGAATATCAATCAATACCGGACCGGGACGGCCTGTGCTGGCAATGTAAAATGCTTCTGCGATAATGCGCGGCAAATCTTCCACATTTTGTACCAGATAATTGTGCTTGGTAATCGGAGAAGTAATCCCTGTGATATCGATTTCCTGAAAGGCATCTGTTCCAATCATAGAGCGGGGAACCTGTCCGGTAAAGGCCACCAACGGTACCGAATCCATATATGCTGTAGCAATCCCTGTAACCAGATTGGTCGCACCAGGGCCGGAAGTCGCCAGACACACGCCCACCTTGCCAGTGGCGCGGGCATAGCCGCTGGCTGCATGTGCGCCGCCCTGTTCGTTTCGAACCAGCACGTGACGAATCTTACTTTTCTTTAATGCATCATAAATTTCCAACACTGCTCCGCCAGGATAGCCGAAAATCGTATCGACTCCCTGCGCTTCCAGCGCGCTTATTAAAATCTGCGCTCCGTTCTGCTGCATACAGTTCACCCCTAAATTATTTTTGTAACCAAGGCATTTTGTCTCTTAATTCTTTCCCTACTTTTTCAATCTGATGATCTGCTACAATGGCACGCATACGATTAAAGGACGGACGGCCTGCCTGATTTTCCAGAATCCAGTTCTTTGCAAATACACCGGTCTGAATATCATTCAGAATCCGTTTCATTTCCTGTTTGGTTTCTGCAGTGACAACACGAGGTCCACTTACATAGTCGCCATATTCTGCAGTATCACTTACAGAATAATGCATGTATTCCAAGCCGCCTACATACATCAAATCTACAATCAGTTTCAATTCATGGAAGCATTCGAAGTAGGCGCTTTCCGGCTGATAACCTGCTTCCACCAGAGTTTCAAATCCTGCCTGTACCAATGCGCTGATTCCGCCGCACAGGATTGCCTGTTCGCCAAACAAGTCTGTTTCTGTTTCTTCTTTGAATGTAGTCTGCAATACACCAGCTCTGGTACAGCCCACCGCTCTGGCAAATGCCAATGCAATATTTTTGCAGTTGCCGGTAGCATCCTGTTCCACTGCCACCAAGCCTGGAACGCCAGTACCTTGCTGTACCGCTTTGCGGAAGCTGTGGCCTGGAGATTTTGGCGCTACCATAAATACATCCACATCGGCTGGCGGTACAATCTGTTTGAAATGAATATTGAACCCATGGGAGAAACTTAACGCTTTCCCTGCTTTCATATGTGGAGCGATTTCATTGCGATATACTTCTGCCTGTTTTTCATCAGGAATTAATACATGAATGATATCAGCTTTCTCAGCAGCTTCTGCTACCGTCATAACCTGCAGGCCGTCTTCTTCTACTTTAGCCCATGTTTTACTGCCCTTGCGCAGACCAACGATTACCTGCATTCCGGCATCACGCAGATTTTGTGCCTGTGCATGCCCCTGGCTGCCATAGCCGATCACTGCGATTGTTTTTCCATTCAAATATTCCAAATTTGCATCCTGATCATAATACATAATTGCCATTTTCAATTCCTCCTAAAATTTTTTATAAAAATTTATCTATAAACAAAATTGCTTTTGCCTACAATCACATATTGCCTTCGGCGACCTACTTTGGTTTTTTTGCTATCCTTTGCCCATCCCTCCGTGGCTTCGGACATCGCCTTGCCTGTGCAGCTTCGCTGGACTCGCGTCCACCGCGCTTTGCACAGCCTGTGGCGCTATCCGCCCCAAGTCGGAATTTTGGCAAAGATAGCGGGAAATATTTAAAACCATAAAACGGTAGTAACTACCCTGTTCTATGCTTCATGCTATTCGATAGAAAACGCTATTTTTCTATTGTCTTCTGTCTGCTTTCTTTCCAAAAACGCCGCTTTTTTTGTATCTGACTAGGCGGCTTTTTGCTTGGAAAGGCGGCTTTTGATTTTTGAAGCGACGCATACTCAATGTACGCAAGGCGAAAAAATCAAAAACAACGCACCCAAAAATGAAAAAGACCAGTCTCCGCCCTATTTATCCTTGGGACTGCGTACCATCGCCGATATCCCCGTCTTCACAATCTCCTGAATCCCAAAGGGCTGCAGGGATTTCAAGATTGCTTCAATTTTGGATTCATCACCGGTTGCTTCGATAATCAAGGACCGGCGGCCGATATCAATAATTCTTGCGCGGAAAATGTCCATCAGTTGAATAATTTCGCCCCTTGTATCTCTGTCAGCAGCCACCCGCACCAGCAGTAACTGGCGGCATACGGTATCGTCATTTGTCAAATCGTTTACCTTAATGACATCCACCAATTTATGCAGCTGCTTCGTCACCTGCTCAATTGTTCTTTCATCTCCATCTACTACAATGGTCATTCTGGAGATTGCTTTGTCCTCTGTATCACTTACGACCAGGCTGTCGATGTTATAGCCTCTTCTGGAGAACAGGTTTGCTACCTTGGCCAGCACACCGGGATTATTTTCTACTAAAACTGCTACCTTATGCTTCATATCGCTACTCCCCCACTACAATATCATCCAGCCCTTTACCGGCCGGTACCATTGGATATACATCAGCATTTGCATCAATGCGAAAATCAATAAACCATCCTTCTTTTGAGGTCAATGCGTCTGCCAGCTTTTCGTCACACTGCTCCAGTGTATCTATACGCATATAATTCAAATCATATGCGTCTGCCAGCTTCGCCCAATCTGGCGCACTGTCCAAAATTGTTTCTGAATAGTTTTCATCATAAAACATTTTCTGCCACTGATGTACCATGCCCAGAAAACCGTTATTCATCAGGCAAATTTTAATGGGCAGCTTGAACTTCTTCATGATCGCCAGTTCCTGCATGTTCATTTGGAAACTGCCGTCACCGGTAATAAGAATCACATTGCGCTCCGGAAAACCAAACTGTGTGCCAATGGCTGCCGGAAATCCAAAGCCCATTGTGCCCAATCCACCAGAAGTAATAAACTGCCGCGGGCCGGCCACATTCAAAAATAATGCCGCCCACATCTGATGCTGCCCTACATCAGTCACCACAACAGTGTTTTCATCCACATAGCGGTCAATAAAGGCAAAGGTTTCTTTCGGCGGTAATACACTGCCCGCTGGAGATTTGATCTCATATCTGCTCTGTTGGACCTCTTCCATCCACGCTTTATGATTACACTGCGGCAAAACTTCCATTAATGAATCCAAAAAGTCTGCACTGTCTGCCACCAATGGGAAATTCGGTGTAATGGTTTTTCCGATTTCTGCTGCATCAATGTCCACATGGATAATCATTTTGGCATTGGGCGCAAAACTGCTTACATTACTGGTCACCCGATCATCAAAACGCATCCCTACTGCCAGCAGGCAATCACAATGCTGCACTGTGTAATTGGCCTCTACTGTGCCGTGCATCCCCGGCATTCCCAAGTCATATGCATTTCCGCTAGGAAATACGCCTCGTCCCATCAATGTCGTAGCTACTGGCATATCTGCCTGCTGCGCAATACAATACAGCTGGTCGCGGTTTTCCAGGCGATTATTCACACCGCCGCCGACAATCATCATTGGTTTTTCAGCATCTTTCAAATATTGCGCTACTTTCAGCACCTGTTCCTTATTCACCTGGCAAGGCTTATATTTCAGCACCACACGATTGCGCACGCTGCCATTGTCATATGCTACCTGTACATCCTGTACAAACACATCCTTAGGAATATCAATCACAACCGGACCAGGACGGCCTGTGCTGGCAATGTAAAAGGCCTCTGCAATAATACGCGGCAAATCTTCCACATTCTGCACCAGGTAATTGTGTTTGGTAATTGGAGAAGTAATCCCTGTGATATCAATTTCCTGAAAGGCATCTGTTCCA